>JAJXTL010000029.1 GCA_021783855.1 Pseudomonadota bacterium | reverse complement strand
GCCGCGTAGTTCAAATCGGTACGACGATTTTGCGACCAGGCTGCTTCATTATGACCGGCAGCCTTTGGCTTTTCTTCGCCGTAGCTGATGCTGCTCAACTGAGCTGCTTTTGCGCCGCCCATTTCAAGCATCTTCTTTACGCCATCGGCACGGCGCTGACCCAGACCCAGGTTGTACTCGGTGCTGCCGCGTTCATCGCAATTGCCTTCCAGGCGAACAGTGCGATTAGGATTTTCGCTCAGGTACTTGGCATGCGCCTGCACCAGCGGCTTGTCGGCATCCTGCACTGCTGCCACGTCAAACGGGTAGTAAACGCTGCGACCGGCCAGAATACTCTTTGGATCATTCAGCGGGTCAATATTTGTCTGTGCTGGTTCAGCAGAAGCTGCCTTTGGAGCAGTAGCAGCCGGTGCCTGAGCTGGCGCAGCGGCCACTTCTTTTGGTTTTTGGCTGGCACAGGCGGCGAGCAAATTCAACAACACGATACTGACTACAAGTTTTTTCATGGCAATTTTCCTCAGTTTGGCAAATAAAATTAAAGTTGTGGTCCCCATACAGGCTCGCGAGCGTCGCCGCTTTGCGTGAACATGTGTTGCTGGACACGACCGTCGCTGGACACGGTCGCCAATATACCACGACCGCGCGCCTCGCTGGCAAACAGAATGATCTTCCCGTTAGGCGCAAAGCTGGGCTTTTTCTCCCAGCCACCCTCGGTGAGCGTTACCATCTGCCCATTCTGCAAATCCTGCGTGGCGATATAAAATCTGCCGCCAGTCAGATGGGCAAATACAAATGATTTGCCATCAGGGCTGTAGCGGGGCGAGAAACAGCTGCCATCGGCAAAAGTCAGGCGCTGTGCCGCACCGCCCTCAACCGGCATGCTGTAGACCTGCGGACTGCCGCCACGGTCGGAGGTAAACAGCAACGACTGTCCATCCGGTGAAAAATTAGGCTCGGTATCAATCGCTCCGCTAAACGTAATGCGATGAACGCCGCTGCCATCCGGGTGCAACAGGTAAATCTGCGAACTGCCATCGTGCGTCATCACGACTGCCAGCTGATGGCCGTCCGGCGACCAGGCCGGGGCGCTGTTGCTGCCGGGGAAATCAGCCACCGCCTTGCGTTGATTGGTGAGCAGGGATTGCACAAACACGGCTGCATGGCCGGTCTCGAAGCTGACATAGGCCAGATGGCTGCCATCCGGCGACCAGGCAGGCGACATGATCGGCTCTTTATGCCTCAATACGACCTGCTCATTGTAACCGTCACTGTCTGCGACGATCAGGCTGAAACTTTTGCTCTGCCGGTTCACGTAAACGATGCGCGTACTGAACACGCCCTTGTCGCCGGTGAGCTTTTCATAGATCAGATCGGCGATGCGGTGACCGACTGCGCGTAGCTCTCCATCGTTTGCCGACACCGCCTCCCCCACCAACTGGGTTTGTTTGACCACATCCAGCAGACGAAAGCGCGCTTCGATGCGACCATTGGCCTGCACGCCTACCGTGCCGATCGCCAGCGCTTCCGCACCGCGCAACTGCCAGTCGCTGTAATTCACGTCGGCAACATCATGTGGCGACTTGCCGGTGGTATCGACCAGACGAAACAAACCGGTACGCAACAGATCGCCCGTCACCACATCGTTGATTGCCTGCCCGAGTTTCTCATCGCCGCCCAGCGGCACCAGAGAGACGGGAATCTGATGCTCACCCGCGCCTATGATCTCGATACTCAAGGCGGCACTCGCAATTGCGGAGTGCGCCAACATCAACAAACCAAAAAATACTATTTTTATCATACGATTATCTCTCTTTACTCTACCGGCTTGAAACTCAGTTTTAATTCACGAAAACGGTTGAACAGCCCCGCATCCGGGGGCAGCGGCAACGGCTGGGATTTCAGGATTGCCCGCTCCACTGCATTATCATAAGCCTCATTGCCGCTGGAACGAGTCAACCTTGCATTCAGCACCGTGCCGCCCGGCAACAAAGTCACTGCAAATTCGGCACGCGCGTCATTCGCCACATTGGGCGGCATCACTACATTGCGCGTAATTTTAGCCTTAATTTTGCCACTATATTCATCCACCACACGGCCTGTCGCGGCTTCCTGCTCGGCTTTATCGCGCGCCGCCTGCTGCTCAGCCTCAGATGGCTGTCCCGCCTTGCCGGTTTGTCCACCCGAATTTACCCCAGGCCATGCATTGATTCTGGCTTCATGCGTTACCTTGGGCGTTAGCTTGGGTTTGATCTCGGGTTTGACTTCAGGTTTTTTCAGCGGCTTTTCCTCGTGCTTCACCAGCGGTTTTGGTTTTTTTTCCGGAATCACAATGTCTGGTTTTATCGGCTCCACTTCCGGCACAGGTGGCGGGGCCTCGACTATCGCCTTGACGGATGGTACGACCGCAGCAGGTTCCGCCGCCGGCAGGCTCTGCCACAACTCAACGCTCATGACCGAGGGCGAGCGCGGCTGCGTCTGCCAGGAAAAGCCGAAGTACAGCAGCGCAAAAAACGCCGCATGCACGGTCAGGGCGAGTATGCCTGCCGGCAGTTTATAAGGCTCCTGGTAGACAACCGTATTCATTTTTTGATGGCTTGTGTCAACAGACCCACTTTTTTGACGTGTTGCTGTTGCAGCACATCCATCACGTTGATGACTTCCTCATAACGCACGCTCTTGTCGGCCGAGATCACCACTGCCTGATCGGCATGCGTCTCCTGCCGTGATTTTAAAATCGAAATCAGATCCTCGCGTGATACGCGCGTTTCCTCATCTCCCCTGGCATGGTCGCGCAGTGCCAGCGAATTATCCTTCTTGATGATGACTTCCAATGGTGCGGGGGAAGGCACGGACGACTGACTGACCTGCGGCAGATCGACCTGACCGGGATTCATCATCGGGGCTGCCACCATGAAAATTACCAGCAACACCAGCATCACGTCGATATACGGCACGACGTTGATGTCGTTCATCAGGCGATTTTTTTTACGCAGAACTGATCTCATGGCTGGCGCTGCAATACGTTGGAAAACTCCTCGGTAAAGCTCTCGAAGCGCGTTGCCAGACGGTCGATGGCATGCGCATAGCGGTTATAAGCCACCACCGCCGGAATCGCAGCAAACAAACCCATCGCGGTGGCGACCAGCGCCTCGGCGATACCGGGCGCCACATGCGCCAGCGTCGCCTGCCCCACATTTGCCAGACCGCGGAATGCATTCATAATGCCCCACACCGTGCCGAACAGACCCACATAGGGGCTGACTGAACCCACCGACGCCAGAAACGCCAGATGCGCTTCCAGCCTGTCCATCTCGCGCTGATAGGTGGCGCGCATCGCGCGGCGGGTACCGTCCATCACCGCGCTGCCGTCCACGCCATGCTGTTTTTTAAGCTTCACGAACTCGACAAAACCGGCGGCAAAGATGCGTTCCAGCGCGCCCTGATCGGCCCGCGCGGAATTGCTGACCGACTTGTACACCTCGTTCAGATTGGGATTGCGCCAGAACGCCTCCTCAAATTCATGTGTCAACCGGGTTTCGCGACGGATCGCAAACAGCTTGAGAAAGATATACCACCACGACATCATCGAGACGAGCAGCAGCAACCCCAGCACCATCTGCACCAGCACGCTGGCATTGCTGATGAGGTGTATGAACGACAAATCCTGTGTAACTTCCATTACCAACCTTTCGTTAATTATTCCTTAACGTTCCATTGTGAACGCAATGCTTCCGGCACACTGACCGGCTTGAATGTATCCCTTGAGACACACACCAGATGTACCTCCCCTGTCGTCAGCAGCTCTTCTTCGCGCCTGACTGTTTGCAACAATGCGAGGCGACTGCGCCCGACATCTTTGACCAGCGCCGTAACTTCCAGCATATCATCGAGCAACGCGGGTCTTAAATAGTCCAGTTTCATCGAACGGACCACGAACATCACGCCGAATTCCTGCATCAAGCCAGTGTTACTGTAACCGTACGTGCGCAACCACTCAGTCCGTGCGCGCTCCATAAAGTTCACATAGCTGGCATGATAAACCACCCCGCCCGCATCCGTGTCCTGAAAATACACGCGCACCGGCCAACTGAAAACCTTATTCATCCAGCAAATCCCCTGTACCCAGATGACTTGCCACCGTCAGACCGAAATGAAGATAGGCATTTGCAGTCGCCATGCGGCCGCGCGGCGTGCGTTGCAGATATCCCTGCTGGATCAGATAGGGTTCCAGCACATCCTCGATGGTGTCGCGCTCCTCGCCTATGGCTGCGGCGAGATTATCCACGCCGACCGGCCCGCCAGCGAATTTTTCGATGATGGTTTGCAGCAGCTTTCTGTCCATCACGTCCAGCCCTTGCGAATCTACGTCCAGCATGGTGAGCGCCGCATCCGCCACCGCACGCGTCGCGTCCCCCTTGGCCTTCACATCGGCGTAATCGCGCACCCGGCGCAGCAACCGGTTGGCGATGCGCGGCGTGCCGCGCGACCGCTTTGCGATTTCCATCGCGCCGTCGTGCGACAGATTCATTTCCAGCAGGCCGGATGAGCGCATCACGATGCGCTGCAATTCTTCGGGCGTATAAAATTCAAGGCGCGACACAATGCCGAAACGATCGCGCAACGGATTGGTCAGCATCCCGGCGCGGGTAGTCGCACCCACCAGCGTAAAGGGCGGCAAATCCAGCTTCACCGAACGTGCAGCAGGACCTTCGCCTATCATGATGTCGATCTGGTAATCCTCCAGCGCGGGGTAGAGGATTTCCTCCACCACAGGCGAGAGACGATGGATTTCGTCGATAAACAGCACGTCGTTCGGTTCCAGATTGGTCAGCAACGCCGCCAGATCGCCTGCGCGTTCCAGCACCGGCCCCGAGGTGTGGCGCAAATTCACCCCCATCTCGCGGGCGATGATCTGCGCCAGCGTAGTTTTGCCCAGGCCCGGCGGGCCGAACAGCAGCACATGGTCGAGCGGCTCCTGGCGCAACTTTGCCGCCTGAATGAAGATTTCCAGCTGTTCGCGTATTTTTTCCTGGCCGACATACTCGTCGAGCTGCTTGGGGCGCAACGCGCGTTCCAGCGCTTCCTCCTGACGCGAGACAACCGCAGGGGTGGTCAGGCGCGGCTCAGCGGTAAGGTTATCGGTATGAATCATGCTTTGGACAATAGCTTAAGTGCCTGCCTTATGCCGTCCGAGACGCCAATTTCGCCCGGCAACTGTTTCGCTGCCCAGTCGGCTTCCTTGTCGTTATAGCCCAGCGCCTGCAGGGCGTTGATGATGTCCGTGCCGGCTGATGAGCGTGCCGTACCCGGCGACACGGAAGATGCACCCGTAGCAGCAAATTTGCCTTCCAACTCCAGCAGCAACCGCTCGGCGGTCTTCTTGCCCACCCCGGGAATCCTGGTCAAACGCCCTGCTTCCTTGTTTGCCACCGCGTCTGCCAGATCGTTCAGACTCAAACCAGACAGCACCGAGAGTGCCAGTTTGGGGCCGACACCGCTGATCTTGAGCAACAGACGAAAGGCGAATCGCTCATCGTTCGTGCCAAAACCGTACAACAGATGCGCATCCTCACGCACGATCAGTTGCGTGTGCAGCACGACTTTTTCGTGCAACGCGGGCAGGTTGTAGAACGTGCTCATCGGCACGTCGAGTTCATACGCTACGCCCTGCACATCCAGCAAAATCTGCGGCGGGTTCTTTTCCAGCAAAATACCGCTTAAACGACCGATCATTTCCAACCACCTTCCTATCAATGCCGTCATTCCCGCCTGCGCGGACATTATTAATCAACTGGATTCCCGCCTGATGAAACAACTTAAGTATTGACTACGCAATCAATAACCGATTGCCAAGTCACTACTTATGCGCGGGAATGACCGGGCTGGATGCAATACCCTTACACCAGCCGCCCGCCGCGCACTCGGAAACCTTTAGTTGCCAGCGCACCCAGGCCCAGGCCCCCATGCGCATGGCAGATCGCGCAGGCCAGCGCATCTGCGGCATCCGGGCTGGGCGTGCCGGACAACTTCAACAAACGCTGCACCATCAGTTGCACCTGCTCCTTTTCGGCATGACCGTTGCCAACCACGGCCTGTTTGACCTGCAACGCGGTATATTCTCCCACCGGCAGATCAGCCAGCACCGCTGCGCAGATCGCCGCTCCCCGCGCCTGTCCCAGCAGGAGTGTGGACTGAGGATTGACGTTGACGAACACTTTTTCTATCGCCACCTGATCAGGTTTATGTTGCGCGATCACCATACCCAGCGAGTTGAGGATAACCTTCAAACGCTCAGGCAGCGACTCATCCGCAATCGTCTTGATGCAGCCGCTGGCAACGTAGTGCAGCTGCTGCCCCTCCTTGTCGATTACCCCAAAACCCGTCACTCTTAATCCCGGGTCAATACCTAATATTCGCATGATCACTCAGCCAGCCTTAATTCCGAAGCGCCGTTGACGTGTTTCTGTGAGGGCTGCGCCACAGCAGCCCGAGCTAAAACCTGTTATGCGGAGACCAGGGTCGATACCCAGAATGCGGATTGAGGATTGAGGATTGAGGATGGAAGAACGATTCATACCGTTCCGTTCCGAGCCTCAATCCTCATTCCGCTATCCTCAGTCCTGCCGCTCGATCCTCGATCCACGATCCTCAATCCTCAATCACGGCAGTCGTATACACTTCCTGCACGTCATCCAGATCTTCCAGCGCGTCGAGCAGTTTCTGCATCTTCACACCATCTTCGCCGGTGAAAATCACCTCACTGGCAGGTTTCATGATGACCTCGCCGAACTCAGCCTTATAACCTGCGGTTTCCAGCGCCTGCTTGACCTGAATAAAATCGTTCGGTGCCGTGATCACCTCGATGCTGCCGTCGTCATTGGTTGAAATATCTTCCGCGCCCGCATCCAGCGCGACTTCCATCAGACCGTTTTCATCCGTACCCGGCGCGAAAATCATCTGTCCGCAATGGTTGAACATGAACGCTACCGAACCGTCGGTACCGAGATTGCCGCCGTACTTGGTAAACGCATGACGCACATCCGCCACGGTGCGCGTCTTGTTGTCGGTCATGCAATCCACCATCACCGCCGCGCCGTTGATGCCATAGCCTTCGTAGCGTATCTCCAGATATTGCACCCCTTCCAGCTCGCCGCTGCCGCGCTTGATGGCGCGCTCGACGTTATCCTTGGGCATGTTGTTGGCATACGCCTTGTCCATCGCCAGACGCAGACGCGGATTACCGGCGGGGTCGCTGCCCCCCATGCGCGCCGCAACGGTGATCTCCTTGATCAACCGGGTGAAAGTTTTACCGCGTTTGGCATCCTGTTTGCCCTTTCGGTGCTGGATATTTGCCCACTTACTGTGTCCGGCCATGGTGTTCCCCAAATAGTTATCGGGTGATGTTATCATTTCCGCCTGCTTAACCCAATACGAGTCACTGCAAATCATCAGGAGCACGCGGCGTGACAGGATCTTAGCGGGGGAAGTCAAAAATAAATTCAGATGCGAGCCAAATGAAAACTATCTTGATTGCAAACCCGAAGGGCGGCAGCGGCAAAACGACGCTGTCGGTGAATATCGCAGGCTACCTGGCCAATCAGGGCCAACGCGTCGCGATGCTCGATCTGGACAGGCAAAAATCCGCCACCCTCTGGGTCTCCTCGCGCCCCGCCGATTTGCCGGAAATCACCACACTGGAATCAGTCAAGGGTGAGGACTGTCTGCTCGACAGTCTGGTGATAGACTCACCCGCCGGCCTGCATGGCAAGAACCTTGCTTACGCCCTCAAACTGGCAGAAAAAATCGTCGTACCCATTTCCCCTTCCTTGTTCGACCTCTCCGCCAGCCGCGATTTTCTGCAAACACTGTCCGAAGAAAAGGAAGTTCGCAACGGTCGTTGCCAGATCGGCGTAGTCGGCATGCGCATGAATGCCCGCACTCGCGCAGCCCTGGCGCTGGAAAACTTTCTGGCCGACTCGAAGCTGCCGATACTGGCTTATCTGCGCGAAACCCAGGTATATGTGAACGCCGCCTTCGAGGGTAAATCGTTGTTCGACCTGCCGCCCTACCTTGCCATCCGCGAGCTCGAACAATGGGAGTTTCTGCTAAACTGGCTGGGACAGGACTGATAAATCAATAAGAAATTCGCAGGGTGTGCTGCGCCCACCATGGCGGGCCTAGGAGCCTGTCGGACTTCTTTCGTGAGATGCGTTGTCAGCAAAAAAAGAGGGCTGCAAGGCGCGAATCGCAGGCAATGGTTATTCCATTGCCAAGATTTGCAACGCCGCAGACGCTGTTTTTGCTGACTACCCTTCGGGACGGGGTGATTTTTACGTATTGCGGCGTCGCGGCTTGCTTGTTTGGAATAACCAAACGGCGCTTCACCGCTTCTTGCACTCCAAAAAAATCATCCCCGTCGCACTCACGAAAGAAGTCCGACAAGCTCCTAGCACGACCTACATTGCCGCCTGCTCCTGCACCGCATCGAGCGCGTCTTTCAACGTGTCTTCACGCAATGCATTGAGTGCACAGGATAATTTCTCAGCGGAATCAACCACCTCCTCAGGCAGATTCTGCACTGTTGCATGCGAAATCAGCATCGCCGCCGCTCCCACCACTTCGAGCAGCATCGCGCGTTCCTGCATCAGCATTTCAACTTCTTCACTCAACAATTCCACTTCCTGCTTATTCATTTTAATTTTCCTTAAATAAAAAACTCACACTGCCTGTCAGTCCTGCTAATGTGTTTTGACTGCCGCAACCGCCAGTGCACTCATGTTGACAATGCGGCGCGGCGTCGCGGTCGAAGTTAATATGTGCGCCGATTTGTTTGCGCCCAACAGGATAGAGCCGATGGTCACGCCATCGCCTCCGGTCATTTTGAGCAGATTATAGGTGATATTGGCGGCATCCAGATTCGGCATGATAAGCAGGTTCGCACATCCTTTCAGGCGTGAACCGGAAAACAGGCTCGTGCGCATCTCTTCCGAGAGCGCAGCATCTCCGTGGATTTCACCTTCCACTTCCAGTTCCGGCGCAAGCTGTTCAAGCAGCTCACGCGCCCGGCTCATCTTGCGCGCTGAAGGGTTGTCATGACTGCCGAAACTCGAATGCGACAACAGGGCAACTTTCGGCACCAGACCGAAGCGGCGCACTTCCTCAGCCGCCAGCAACGTCATCTCGGCGATCTGTTCGGCGGCAGGCTCCAGATTGACATGCGTATCGCAGATGAACAAGGTGTGTTTTGGCAGCAACAGAATATTCATCGCCGCGTAGACAGTGGCGCCCGGCGCATGCCCGATCACCTGATCGATGTAAGGCAAGTGATGCAGAGGTTGTGAAATCGTGCCGCACAGCATCGCGTCTGCCGAATTCATGCGCACCAGCATCGCCGCGATCAGCGTATTGCTGCGACGCATTTCCCGCTTGGCAGACTCCAGCGTCACGCCACGGCGTTGCATTAATCGATGATATTCACCGTAGAACTCACGGAAACGGGGGTCATCCTCGGTATTGACCAGCTCAAAATCAACGCCCGCCCGGATGCGCAAACCCAGACGGGCGATGCGCTGTTCGATGACCTGCGGCCGCCCCACCAGTATCGGAAAAGCCAGCCCCTCATCCACCACGGTCTGCACCGCATGCAGCACCCGCTGATCTTCGCCTTCCGCATACACCAGGCGTTTGGGCGCACGGCGGGCCGCCTCGAACACCGGCTTCATCAACATATTGGAATGGTACAGAAAACCGGCCAGTTGTTCGCGATAGGCAGCCATATCGACGATCGGCCGACTAGCCACACCCGTATCCATCGCCGCCTGCGCCACCGCCGGCGCGATACGCGTAATCAGGCGCGGATCGAAAGGTCTGGGAATCAGATAGTCCGCGCCGAAGGATAATCCCTCATCGCCGTACGCAGTGGCCGCTTCGTCGGACTGCTCGGCTTCGGCCAGCTCTGCAATAGCATGCACCGCCGCCTGCTTCATCGCTTCATTGATAGCGGAGGCACCTACATCCAGCGCACCGCGAAAAATGTATGGAAAGCAAAGTGCATTATTCACCTGATTCGGATAATCGGATCGACCTGTCGCCAGTATCGCATCCGGGCGCACCGAACGCGCCAGTGCCGGATCGATTTCGGGAGTGGGATTGGCCAGCGCGAAAATCAGCGGTCTGTCCGCCATTTTTACTACCATTTCCGGCGTTAGTACGCCGCCTGCCGACAAACCGAGAAACACGTCCGCATCCGCAATCACCTCATTCAGCGTGCGCGCGGCAGTCTTTATCGCGTAACGCGCCTTGTTGTCATCCATTTCCTCAAGCCGACCTTGATAGACCACGCCCGCGATGTCAGTGACGACAATGTTCTCCATGCGCACGCCCAGGTTCACCAGCATATCCAGACACGCCAGCGCCGCAGCACCCGCGCCGGACACCACCAGACGGATTTTCTCGATATCCTTGTCCACCACCTTCAGACCGTTCAACAAGGCCGCCCCGACGATGATCGAAGTGCCGTGCTGATCGTCGTGAAAAACCGGTATTTTCATCCGCTCGCGCAATTTGCGCTCGATGTAAAAGCATTCCGGCGCCTTGATGTCTTCCAGATTGATGCCGCCAAAGGTAGGCTCCAGTGAGGCGATGATGTCCACCAGCTTGTCCGGGTCCGTCTCGTCGATTTCCAGATCGAACACATCGATACCGGCGAACTTCTTGAACAGCACGCCCTTGCCTTCCATCACCGGCTTGGCGGCCAAGGGCCCTATCGCGCCCAGACCCAGCACTGCCGTACCGTTGGTGATCACCGCCACCAGATTGCCGCGCGCCGTCATATTGCGCACTTCCAGCGGATTTTCCACGATCAGCTCGCAGGCCGCCGCCACCCCGGGCGAATAAGCCAGCGCCAGATCGCGCTGGGTAATCATCGGCTTGGTGGCATTGACGGATATTTTGCCGGCGGGTGTCTGACGGTGATATTGCAGCGCGGCCTCGCGCAATTGCTTATCCATGATTTCCTCGCATGTCAATTTGCCCGGCGATTATAACGCTGCGGCAGTATGTGGTTCTGATGCAATCAATTCCTGAGTGCCGCGAGCATCTTCTCCAGACGCTTCACCGACACAATCACCGGCGTCTTTAATTCCTGCGCAAATAACGATACGCGCAATTCCTGCAACAGCCAGGCGAATTCATCTACACGCGGATCATGCAGCCCACTCTGGCGAATTTTTTGCAGTGCCTGCAACAGCGGTTGCAGCTGCGCCATGCACTGCATATCACGCGCCGGGTTGCTGCGCAGCTTTTCGATCCGCAAACTGATCGCCTTCAAATAGCGCGGCACATGCTGCATACGTTCATAAGGCGTCGCAGCGATGAAGTCGCGACGCATCAGCCACTCCAGTTGCGCCTTTATATCCTGATTTGCCTGAACATTTGCCTTGATCTGCGGCAGGCATTTCTGCAAAGCCTGATATTCAGCTAATACGTTGGCGACCAGTCGCGCCAGTTCCTGCGCGATCAGCAGCAGGCGGTTTTTGGCTTCCTTCGCACGGATGCTGAACGCAGCTTCTTCGGCTGGCAGCGGATCATTCAGGCAGGCCCGATCGAACGCCATTCCCATAATCTGCTGATGCAATTGCTGCTGGGTGCCGAAGGGCAAATACAACATCCCCAGACGCTGTGCGTCCGGCAGGTTTTTTTCCAGATATTTAACCTGTTCTTTCAGCGCCAGCATGAACAGACGGCGCAGTCCGATGCGATGCGCAGCTTCAGCCGCATCGCGGGTATCGAAGGCGCGCAGCACCACCGCATCCGTCTCATCGACCAGCGCGTTATACAGGGTGACTTTCTGTCCGGCGCGCTGCACCTCACGGGTTTCAGTGAACGCGCCGAAATTCCATGAAACATAGCGCTGCTCACCAATCTGCTCATGCTTGTCCACGGTGACCGCCGCGATCACGGGCGCAGCGCGCGGTGCCAGCTCACCGTGCAACTGCGCAAAATTGCGCGACATGCCCAATTGTCGGCCATGCTCATCCAGCACGCGAAAATTCATCAGCAAATGCGCGGGCAGTTGCTCAAGCCGGAACGCGTCTGTCGGCACATCCAGTTGTTTTTTATCGCGTATATAGCGCGCCAGCGCCAGCATCAGTGCAGTATCGGCTGGCGGCACCTCACGACAAAAAGATGCCGTGAATTCCGGCACGGGAACCAGATTGCGGCGTATTTTTTGCGGTAATGTCTTGATTAATTGCGAGATTTTCTCAGGCAAAAGACCGGGAATCAGCCATTCGCAACGCACGGCTGACACCTGATTGATCAGCGCCAGCGGCACGGTCAGCGTGATGCCGTCGTCGTTCCTGCCCGGCGAAAAGTTGTAACTCAAGGTGAAACTGACGTTATCTATCTTGAGTTGCGGCGGGAATTGATCGGTGGTGATGCCCGCCGCCTCGTGACGCATCAGATCGTCTTTTTTCAAGTAAAGCAGCTTGGCATCCGCCCGCTCAGCCTCTTTTCGCCACGCTTCAAAGGTTGCGCCATTGTGTATGTGCGCAGGGATACGGCTGTCGTAAAAAGCGTAGATCAGCTCGTCATCCACCAGCACATCGGGACGGCGCGCCTTGTGTTCCAGCGCTTCGATCTCGGCGATCAGTTTCTGATTATGCGCAAAAAACGCTGCTCGCGTGTCGAACTCGCCTTCCACCAGCGCCTGACGGATGAACACCTCGCGCGATTCCGGCACATTCATCGGCCCGTAATGCACGCGCTTTTTGGCGTTAAGCAGCAGCCCATGCAGCGTGCTGCGCTCAAAGGCCACCACCTGCGCGGGTTTCTTTTCCCAGTGCGGATCGTAATAATGGCGCTTGATCAGATGATCGCCGGTCTCCTCCAGCCACTCCGGCTCGATTCTGGCCACGGTGCGTGCATACAGACGGTGCGTCTCGATCAGCTCGCCCGCCATCACCCACTTGCTGCCCTTTTTCGCCAATACCGAATTGGGCGCGATGAAAAATTTGATGCCGCGCGCACCCAGATATTCATTGCCTTCCACGCCCTTCATGCCGATATTCCCCAACAGTCCGCACAGCAAGGCCTTGTGGATCTGCTCGTAACTCGCCGGCAGTTGATTCTCGCGCATGCCCATCTCGGTCACCTGCGTATGCAGTTGCTGATACAGCTCGCGCCATTCACGCAGGCGCAGCGGGGAGAGGAAATTCTTGCGGCATTCCTCCGCCATCAGACGGTTGGATTGCTTATGCGCCAGCGCCTGCTCGAACCACGCCCATATCTTGATGAACGCCAGAAAGTCGGAACGTTCATCAGCAAAACGCTTGTGCGCGGCATCCGCAGCTTCCTGACGATCCAGCGGACGCTCGCGCGGATCCTGTGTCGACAAGGCGCTGGCGATGATGAGAATTTCTGTCAGACACTGATACTGGCGTCCGGCCAGCAACAGGCGCGCAATCTTGGGATCGAGCGGCAGCTTCGCCAGCTCGTGGCCCAGCGGAGTGAGAATACGTGCGTTCCCCCCTTCCAAAGCCCCCTCGCGCCGCTCTCCCCCTCTGGAGGGAGGAAGGGCAACCGTCTCCTCCCCCTTCGCGGGAGTCGCGTCTTTGTCAGTTATGGCGCCCAGTTCGGAGAGCAGCTGATAACCGTCCGCGATCATGCGCGGCGTGGGCGGTTCGATAAACGGGAATTCGGCGATATCGCCCAGTTCCAGCGCGCTCATGCGCAGGATCACGGTGGCCAGCGACACACGGAAAATTTCCGGATCGGTAAATTCATCGCGCTGCAAAAAGTCGGCTTCGTCGTATAAGCGTATGCAAACGCCGCTCATCACGCGTCCGCAACGCCCGGCGCGCTGGTTCGCTGCGGCTCGGGAGATTTTCTCGACATGCAGCTGCTCGACCTTCTGGCGGATACTGTAGCGGTTAACCCTTGCAAGACCGCAGTCGATCACATAACCGATGTTGGGTACCGTCAAGGACGTTTCCGCCACATTGGTTGCCAGCACCACGCGCCGCTGATGACCGGTCTTGAACACCTTGTCCTGCTCGGCAGCGGAGAGGCGCGAGAACAGCGGCAGGATTTCGATGCCTCTATGATTGGAATTGGGGAGATGATGACGGCGCAAGGCTTCTGCGGTATCGCGTATCTCGCGCTCACCCGGCAAAAACACCAGCACATCGCCGCGCAAGCCGCCGGCTGCCAGTTCATCCAGCGCGGCACTTACTGCTTTTGGCACATCCTGCGCCTCGCCCTCATCGCTAACTTGCCGCGGGCGATAGCGGGTCTCCACCGGATAGCTGCGCCCGGACACTTCCACCACCACCGCGCCGAAATGCCGTGCGAAGCGGTCGGCATCCAGCGTGGCGGAGGTGATGATGAGTTTGAGGTCGCGCCGGCGCGGCAGAAGTTGCTTGAGGTATCCCAGCAGAAAATCGATATTGAGCGAGCGTTCGTGCGCCTCGTCGATAATGATCGTGTCGTAACGTCGAAGCAGCGGATCGCTGTGGATTTCCGCAAGCAGTATGCCATCGGTCATCAGCTTGATCACGGTGTCCGCCTGAACCTTGTCGTGAAAGCGCACCTTGTAGCCGACCAGACCGCCCAGCTCGGTCTTCAATTCAACGGCGATGCGCGTTGCCACCGATCGCGCCGCCACGCGACGCGGTTGGGTATGCCCGATCGCGCCCAGCACACCGCGCCCCAGCGTCAGGCAGATTTTCGGCAGTTGCGTGGTCTTTCCTGAGCCGGTCTCGCCGCAGACGATGACCACCTGATTGTCGGAAATTGCGCGCGCAAGATCCTCCCGCCTTGCCACTACGGGCAGATCGGCAGGAAACTCAATCGAGGTCAAGGCATCCAGTCGGGCGCGACGACGCTGCGCAGCGGGTGATAAGGCGACAGTCACTTGTAACTCAGCATAACGATGGGCGCACAACCAGTCCCAAATTGACGATTCGTTTTGAAAACAGACAGTGGCCGGAATTTTTTACAGGGGACATTAATGAAGTGAAGAACTTATTCGGTGCGGATTTTATCACAGCTCATCCATCGTAACTGCTGGCGACTCACGACCAATGCCTCACAGCCGTCAGGGCGACGTGTCTAATAATTGATAGCTCCAGACCAGACTGCCTTGGTCATCCGAGAAGATGCGTTTGTGTTTAAGATTCTGCTCCCGTAATCTGCGCCTGATCTCGCCGACCGGGCTTTTTTGAAATGCAGGGAGCTGAGCCACCATGCTTTGCACCGCAGTATCGCCTGCAACTTCTGAAATTTCGCAGCCTATGCCCAGACAGGCTTTGTCCCGGACTGCCAGCATTTCCGTCTGTTCCTGCAAAAAATCCTGCGCACGCGTTAATTGTTCCTGCTTCTCCGCACTCAATTTATTTCCGGCGCCGATGACTTTGGCAAACCTGCCCGTCATTTTCTTCCAACCCTCCTGCTGCGCCGCGTTCAACTGTATCTTTCCCTGCCGTATGCTCGCCGCCAGCGCAAGGTATTTTGCGAATTCCGCATCGGCCTTGATCAGCGCCAACTCCTGCTCCTTCGCTTCGGCGTTTTTATGACACTCGGCTATCGCGAGGCTCAATTGCGCAACTTTCGCTTCCAGTACCGACAAGTCAGGCACCATCATGGAAATGAGTGTCTCCTTGCCGCGACACGAATCTGACGACTGAATCCGAATATTTTTCCCCGCAATACCGCATCCCTCGGCGCTGCCGACCTGAATATGCTCAGCGACCATCTCACAGTTTACCGCACGTTCGACGATCACTGACTCCCCGAGAATCAGACAGCTCTCGGCATATTTAAGCGAGACTTTCCCTGTGCATGCCTCGATCACCGAATTGAACACGCGCCCGTTCGAGGTGACGTCGCCGCCGTAGCTTTTAGCGCTGCCGCCCGACAGATTCCCTTCCAGCAGGATAAAGCCGCCCCGGGAAATCACGTCGCCATAGACATCCGAACGAAAAGTCATGTTGCTGCCTTCCACTACACGCCCCTCCTGCACCTCGCCATGTTCGATGAATTCATTCCCGGCCAGCGAAAGATCGCCCGTCGTCTTGAGGCTGATGCCGCCCTTGTTCTCGATCATTTCCGTGACCGAAATGAGATTCGACTGCACATCAAGCGACAGGAAACCGCTCTGACTTGCCAGGATATATTCGCACCCCTCCTGAATATCCACATGCGTACCCGACCCTGCCATGGCATACAGGTCGATATCATCCCGCGGAATTTCCGGCGTAATCACTTCGCCGCTCACCTTGTACCCCGGCTTACCAAGCACACGGGTGTTTTTCTTCAGCAAGCGTGCGCCGTTCTCGATTTGCGGAAAACGATTCTGAAATCTGCGCAGATCGGCTTGACCGTTGAGCAGAAGCTTGGGTGAATTATCGCGATGCAGGACGCTGCACGCCTCTTCAATTTCCGCATCGCGACCTTGAGAAGCATCCAGCTGAGTTGCGATATTCATGCGCATGGTCTCACCGCGGAAGATGACGCTCGCCACTGCCTCGACGTTGATGCCGAAACGCACGCCCTTCGTCCACATGTCCGCAATAAATTCATCCAGATCAAGCTTGCTAGCCTGCAGCGCCTCCTTGCGCGTCAAGCCGACGACAGGGGCCACCCCATCCGCACCCGCCTTACCATAAACAGGCTCTTCGATTACCGTCTCCATGACAACCGGTTCGAAAAAATACTCGGCACGGCGCTTGTCTGCATCCACCCTCACTGCCTTGTACAAGGCACGCCGCACGGGCAAAAATGCGACGATATCGTCGGCCAGCCTCAATTTGGCAGATATGCCATGCGCAGCCACGATGCCGTCGTAGTCATAAAGCAACCCGCTGAACAAACGGTAATCCAGGCCACGGAACCGCACACCTTCGCCGAACAGCCTGTCGATATACCCTTCAAATTCGCCCAGCACCGGAAAGTTCGCCAGGTCTACAAAAACACCGTCTGGCTGGCTGATCAGATAGACAGGCAAATCCCCCGGGTTATATCCGGGCAGATTGACCGACCTCGGCTGATCTGTCATATGCTGCTCACAGACATTCATCCGTCCTGCGCAATCTGGCGGACATCACGCGCATGACATGCAGTGCAAAATTGGGTGTCTGTTGAATGAGAAAATTTAATCGCTTGCGGTCAATCGGAAAAAACGTGCAGTCGCTCTTCGCAATGACTGTGGCGGAATGGGCTGCATCGTCTATCATCGCCATCTCACCCAGGATCGCGCCCGTCCCGGCTGACTCCATCACTCGCTGGCGGACGATAATCTCGGCGGTACCCGACATGAGGACATACATCGATTCTCCCTGCTCTCCCTCGCTGAACAGCGTCTCTCCGGCAGGCAACGTTTTAAAATCGGTCTCGTGACGAAACAACTCCGCTAGATTCATGGTTAAACCTTCATATTGATTAACAATCGCCAGATTCTATACGAAAGCAGGCAATGACTGGGCATAGTTTGCCCTGCTGCGCTCCGTAAACCGGGATATATTCTGATCGTATAAGCGTAAATGCAAGCCCCAAACCACCATGACTCTCAACTCAGATAAGGAGTATTAATAATTGCTAATTCTTCTGATGATCGTTCGTAAACGCTCTGTATAATGTCAGCGATGAAAATTTACCACGCAGTACGCGAATACTTCAAAGCGAGCTCCGAGAGCTCACTACTGGCAGCGCCGCTGATTCTCGACTGGAAGCGCAGGCTTGTGTTCTGGAGCGGTGCCATCAGCGTTGGTCTGGTAGCGATTTTTCTCGCGGTTGCCGCCGAATGGGCAAACGGCCTGTTCCACAAGTTGCTTGCCATTTCGCCGTATCTTCCGCTGATCATCACCCCTCTCGGACTCGCGTTGACTGTTTTCGTCACCAGAAAGTTTTTCCCCGGATCACAAGGCAGCGGCATCCCGCAGACCATCGCCTCGCTTGCCCCCGGTGAAAGCAGCGCCATCCGCGAACGCGTGCTTTCCCTGCGTATCGTATTCGGCAAGGTTGTGCTCACGGTTTTCGGCCTGTTATGTGGAGCGTCCATAGGACGCGAAGGACCCACTATTCAGATCGGCGCAGCCATCATGCACAGCCTGGGCAATCTCGCCCGCTTCCCCAGACACGACCTGGAAAAAGGATTGATCCTCGCCGGCGCCGCAGCAGGGGTCGCCGCAGCATTCAACACCCCGCTGGCCGGCATCGTATTCGCCATCGAGGAAATGAGCCGTTCCTTCGAGGAACACAACAGCTCGACCATCCTGATGACGGTGATCATCGCCGGTATCACATCCCTTGCACTGCTCGGCAATTACTCCTATTTCGGCCACACCTCCGAGACACTGGCATTCGGCAAGGAATGGAACGTGGTCATCGTCTGCGGCATTATGGGCGGAATATTAGGCGGCACATTCAGCCGCTTCCTGATCGAGGTTAACAAAGGTCTTGCCGGACGCATCGGCCCCTGGATGCGAGCCAGACCGGTCGAATTCGCAGCAGCCTGCGGGCTGATGCTGGCGCTCATCGGCCTGGCGTCTAACAATACCTCTTACGGCAGCGGCTACAGCGAAGCGAAATCGCTGCTCGATGGCCATGCAATTTTACCGGAATCCTACGGGCTGCTGAAAATGGCAGCCACCCTGGTATCCTACGTCAGCGGCATTCCCGGCGGCATCATGGCGCCCACGCTTTCCGCCGGCGCAGGATTCGGTGCAAATCTTGCCCACTTCTTCACCGACGTACCGGCAGGGGCTACCATCATACTCGGCATGGTTGCCTATTTCGCCGGCGTCACGCAGGCTCCGATCACCGCCTTCGTCATTGTCATGGAAATGACGGACAATCACGAAATGCTGTTGCCGCTGATGGCCGCCGCGTTCATCGCCAAGATATGCTCGCGCCTCATCTGCCCCACGCCACTGTTCCACACCATGGCGCAGAATTTTGTTGCAAGATTACCAGCCCCGATTAGTCCGCCAGCGCGACTTTAGCGACTGCCGTTGACTTATCGATATCCAGTTGTATTTCACAATATTCATTGGTGTCACTAACAGGAGTCGGGTCGTCCGCACAACTGCAACCGGCAATCACGCCCTGATAGAATATTCCTGCCTTGACGCGTATCGCACCCCCCATATCGGCAACACTGACGTTCACCACCGTGACGGGTGCATCGATCACATAGCTGCCGACTGACAAACCTTGCTGCAACGGCAACTGGTCGATGGTCAGCTGCGACAGTTCATGCTTGAGAATAGCCGCAAATTCGGGCGTCCCCCAGGACTGCAATGCCTTATCCAGCAGAATCATGCCGCTTATTCCCCGGGCCAGTAGGCGGTGGCGATACCCTCGCCCAGATCGGCCTCGACCAGGCGACGGCGCACTTCCAGCAGACGCGCGATCAGCGCAGGCTCAATCGCAGCATAGGCATCCGCATCCGGGTTGCGGCTCACCACCACCCCCAGCAATTCGGTGATCGCATTGCCTATGGAGTTCTGACTGATGGTCACGATCAACTTGCCTGCATCGTTGCGATAGATCAGCTGTTTGAATGCCGGCTGCCAGCGTATCGCACTGGCATACTTCGCGTCCAGTATGCAGTGGTCGCGCACCTTCTTGGCCGTCTTCATAAAATCGTTATTGAACAGCAGCACGCTCTCCACCTGTTCAGGAAAATAAACATCCGGCAGCATGGGCGCGTTGTGCGTAGATACCTGCGAAAAGAAAGTGCGGTAAAAGTCGATGAAGCCTTTGAGCACCTCGTCGTATTCGCGCCAGAAATGCACATTCTTCAGCGCCGCTGCGCCTCCCTGTATCTCCCAGCTGGGCAGCCCCTGCGGATATCCCGTCAGCCCGATACGCGCATCAGACTCGCTGGCAGGTTTGAGTATCTTCAAGTTCAGCGCGCGGTCAAAAAACTCGCGATACACATCGCGCATATAGGCCTGAAACAGGCTGTGCTGCCCGCCATCGGTCAGATTGGGATTATCGGCATCGGCCAGTTTTGCGTCTTTGAGCGCCTGCTTGGGAAAAACCACAAAATGGTTGTGCAGCATGCGGATGCTGGGCACGCCCGGGGAGGTCAGCGGCCAGGTGGCATCCAGACTCGCCTCGCCCGCCAGCACCAGCGCTTCACCAGGATCTGGATACTGTTCCAGCATGTAAGCGATGATGATCTGGTTCATCCGGTTCCAGACATGCTTCACATTTTCCGCCACCTGCGTGCGCCGCACCGGTCGTCCCAGCGGGTTGAGTATCGACCTCGACGTGTTGTAGATAATGGAACAGTCAAATTCGCTGCTGTGGCCCAGCGCCTTGCGGTAGAGCAACAGATTTTCCGGATTTTTCAGCAAACCGTTGTTGTTCGCCAGATCGTTCAGATTTTCCGTGCTGTTGAAAAATTCGTTGTGCTTCATCCCTTCCGGCACGTCCAGCGGAATGGGTCTGAAAGACGTTACGATTTCGCGTGGACCTGTCTTCATCGGTTACTCCTCAACTGCCGGTGATAGCCCGGCGAAGTTTTTAGTTATGCGACTTCCCCAATTCCTGCAACACGGCCTTCAGCAAGATTCAGCAGCGCTAACGGACATAATCTCCACGCTACCTGCATGAATCGCCTGCAAACCGGCGGGTCTTAGCCGTACACTTGCCGGCACAACGCAAGCATAGGGGAAGCCGGGCCCGGCGTCCAGCCCGGATATGCAGCGTCTTGCGCGCAGTCCATAGCAGGCAGCGTGCGAGATCCGCTGGTCAGTCAACGCAACGACCCTTGCAGGAGGACAGACTTGAAACGCTGCGCGATCCGTACAGAAATAAAACCGAAATGAGCGAGGCAGACAATGTCTGGCAAAATGCATCCTGTAATGCACACAAATGAAACAAGCCATAGTATGGCAAGTCTTACGAATGGGCATTGATACGCCTTACCCTCTGACAACGGAACCGACATGACCAGTTCAAAAAAAGCAAAAGGCTCGGACAGCGAGCGCAAGATTCTGGAACACGCCCATCGCGGCCTGCAACTGATGGCTGAATATCGCCCTAAACTGATGGGTAAGGTGCAGGCATTCATGGCCGAAGCCATGCGTCCCGGCATACTCGACAAGAAGCAGAAAGAACTCATCGCGCTGGGCATGGCGCTGACTCAGCAATGCCATTACTGCATCGCCCTGCACGTTCGTTCCTGCAAACATGCGGGCGTCACTCTGGAAGAAATCATGGAGGTCTGTTCGATCGGCATCATGATGGGCGGCGGGCCCGTGCTCACTCACATGGCGGAAGTGGAACGCGCCCTGAACGAGTTCTATCTCGATGAGAGCGGCGAGCCGATATGAGGTGCAATGGATTGGTGAGTGACTGCGCCGTCAGCAGCCCGACAGACTGCCGGCGCTATGACATGGCGCGCAACAGTGATGCAATCCTGTGAGGCTGGCAGTGCTTTATTCTGAACTGCAAAGCAGGTTTTCAAAGGCGTGGAGGGAATCGAATGACTCTATCGGCACTGGCTTGCCGAACAGGTAGCCCTGGTACGCAAGACAACCATGACCGACCAGAAAATCCCGCTGTTCAACGGTTTCCACACCCTCGGCGATGACCGACAGATCCAGTTGTTGCGCCAGCACGATGATGGTGCGTGCCAGTGCCGCATCGTTGGGATTGGTCAGAATATCGCGTACAAAAGACTGATCGATCTTCAACTGATCCAGCGGCAAACGCTTCAGGTATGCGAGCGAAGAGTAGCCGGTACCGAAGTCATCCAGCGAAAAACGCACGCCTTTGGCTTTCAGAGCGGACATCTTGACGATGGTGCTTTCCACGTCGTCCACCAGCAGGCTCTCCGTGAGTTCGAGCTTGAGATTTTGCGGATTGGCTCCAGTGGCATCGAGCACCGCCAGCACCTGATCCACAAAATCCGCGTGACGAAACTGGCGGGCACTGACGTTCACGGACAGCGTCAGATGTGCCGTATCCACCCGGCCTGCCCATGCCGCCAGTTGAGCACAGGCTGTTTCCAGCACCCAAAGGCCCAGCGGCATGATGAGACCGGTTTCTTCGGCAAGCGGAATGAAGGCCATCGGCGAAACCAGTCCCCGCTCGGGATGCTGCCAGCGCACAAGGGCTTCTGCGCCTGTCGTGCGGCCTGAGCTATCTACCTGAGGCTGATAGTGCAGACGAAACTCATTGTTCCGCAAGCCATGGCGCATACTGGTTTCAAGTGATACGCGCATTTCAAGTTCATGCTGCATGGCGGGATCAAAGAAGCGATAAACATTGCGACCTGAAGATTTGGCCTGATACATCGCGGTATCGGCGTGTTTTAGCAGATCATCCATGCTCATCCCTTCGTCACAGAACAAACAGATACCTATACTGGCGGAGCAGTGATATTCAAACCCGTGAAGATGGAACGGACGATTGATGGATGCAAGAATCTTTCCCCCTACTTCCTGGGCGGCAGTGGCTGCATATTGAGCATCTTCGCTCAGATCATCAAGCATGACGACAAACTCGTCGCCGCCGAGGCGGGCGATGGTATCGCCGCTTCGCACACAGGCACCGAAACGTTTACCGACCGCGACCAGCAGTTGGTCTCCGATGTCGTGACCGCGCGTATCGTTGAGTATCTTGAAGTTATCCAGATCGATGAACAGGATAGCGCCATGATTTTTGTGATGTGCGCTGTGCTTCAATGCCTGCTGCAAACGATCCCGCAACAGACTTCTGTTGGGCAGATGGGTGAGCGGATCGTAAAAGGCCAACTGATGTATTTGTTCATCGGCGGCTTTACGCAACGTGATGTCCGTAAATACGCCGATATAGTGTGTCACCTCGCCGTCGGTATCGGTCACCGCCGTGATGGTCAGCCATTCAGGATAAACCACGCCGTCCTTGCGCCGATTCCAAATCTCGCCCTGCCAGTATTTGTCGCGCTGGATGGTTTGCCACATGCTTCTGTAGAATGCCCTATCCTGTCTCCCGGAACTAAGCAAGGCAGGGGTTTTGCCAATTACCTCCTCGGCGCTGTAACCCGTCAAACGGGTGAAGGCGCTGTTGACTCGAAGTATCCGTTGATCGCGATCTGCAATAACAATACCCTCCTGCGTCTCGAAGGCGGTGGCTGCGATGCGCAGCTCCTGCTCGGCACGTTTTCGCTCGGTAATATCCTGAATCAGCGCGATGATGTAGTCGATGCTGCCATCAATTTTGCGCACCGCCCGCGGCGTGCGGCGGGCATAAACCACCTGACCATCTTTACAAATAAAGCGGTTTTCTATCGTAAAGCCCTCGACTTCGCCCTTGATCAAGCGTTCGTGCTGTTTCAGGTTTTCTTCCAGATCGTCCGGATGAGTCAATTCAGCCCAGGTCAGATGCATCAATTCCTTGTGCGAATAACCCAGCATTTCACACAGGGCGTCGTTAACATCAAGCCAGCCTTTTTCAGGGCTGGTGACGGCCATGCCTACAGCGGCACGCTTGAAATAAGCCCGAAAGCGACTCTCGCTGTCGATGAGCGCTTCCCGCGTCTGCCTGCGATCATTTTCCCGGTCAAAGCTGTCCAGCGCGAATGAGGTATTGCGCGACAGCTGTTCCAGAAGCTCGATCATTTCGGCATCGAATGCACCGGTACTTGAATGATAAACAGAGAGCAGGGCAAACGGTGCGCCAGCACGGAAAATAGGGAAGAAGCCGCCCGACCCCCAGTCGTAGCGCAGCGTGCGTTCGCGCCAGGGCCTGGTTGTCTCGTTCGTCGGAAAATCGTTGACAACCACATTGCGACTTTCGCGGAACGCGGTTCCGGCAGGCCCCCGCCCCTCCGGCACATCTTCTTGCGAAGAAATCACGATGTCATCCAGATATGCCACGCGTCCATAACTTGCCGCGGGCTCGATCAGACTATTGGCTTCGTTCAGTTTGCCGATCCATGCCATCCCTACGCCGCCGAATTCCACCGCCATCCTGCACACCAGCGGAAAAAGCTCGGATTCCTGATCCATCCTGACGATGGACAGACTGACCTCGCTGAGCGCTCTGTAAAGCTTTGTAAGTCGCTCGATACGTGCTTCAGCAGCCTTGCGCTCGGTGACGTCGCGCCCGATGATCGCCAGCCCCTTGCGTTTGCCCGCTTTACTGAATACGGGCACCTTGCGTGATTCTATAACCACGCTTTGCCCCGTTTCATCAACCACGCTTTCTTCCGCAATCACCAGATGTCCCGCTTGCCAGGCTATTTCGTCGGATGCCAGACACCCCTCGTAGGCCGAGCGAAGTTCCGGCTGCAGATTCCCCAGTTCCATCTCGGTTTTGCCCAACCAGGGTATGCCATGCAACCGGAAAAGTCGCCTGGCAGGTTCGTTGGTGACCCGCCAGCACCCATTGCCATCCTTCAGGAAGATCGCATCCGGGATCGCTTCAATCAGTGCTTCCAGTTGCTCGTTGAGATGCTGCTTTTCAAGTTGCTGCTTGTACATCGGCCTGAAGATCAGAAAATAGATCGCAGGAGAGACAAGTGCGGTGAGCATGAGCAGATCGACGAAATCCCATAAGCCAGGTGATTCCTTGTGTATAAAGAACGGATCGGGCAGGCCGCCAGGCTGCGTAATCACAAATGCGCTCACCAGAATAATCAGCCACAGAGCAATCGCCGCACCCGCAGGGGTGCTCAAAAAAATTGTCAATCTTTTCATACCGGAAATCCAAAGTCAGACCATACACAGATGCCGCGCAATCCATGCAGCCTGTCAAAACTTTGTATTGTAATTGAATATACTCAACTGAAGTATTTGCTTATCGCATGGCACGCAGAGGCCGTCGCAGCCTCTTGAGCATCTCGAATTTCGCAAGATCGCCTGAAGCAAGAACTGCCAGATGCCTTGCTGGAATAGGCTTATCCCGGTTTGCTCATGACCGCTTTTGAGTTTAGGCGGCGAACCGCAAACCTCTCGGCTATAATTCGCACCTGACTTTCTTTGCGGGCACTGTCATGAACAAAATCGTCAAATACGGTCTGTTGGGTGCGGGTGCGGTTGTCGGCGTTGCGGTGGCGGGGGCTGCGTATCTGGCGATGACTTTTAATCCGAATGATTATAAAGATTATATAATTCAGATAGTTAAAGAAAAAAAGCAACGCACCCTGCATCTTGATGGCGATATCAGGCTGAGCTTTTTTCCCGGCATAGGCGCCGATCTGGGTCGGCTTTCCTTGTCGGAATTCAAGAGTGAGCAGACGTTCGCTTCTGTCGAGAGCGCGAGGGTTACGCTGGATCTGCTGCCTTTGCTCGCCAAACACGTGGTGGTTAACGAGGTGGCTGTGAGCGGTTTGACAGCAACACTGATCAAACACCGTGACGGCACCACCAATATCGACGACCTGTTGAGCAAAGACCAAAAACCCAAGGACGACAAGCAGCCGGTCAAGTTCGACATCGCCTCTGTCTCGGTTAAAAAAACCAGCCTGACCTACCGCGATGAAGGGACGGGTGCGCAGTATGCTCTGAAGGATTTGAACCTCAAGACAGGGCGCATCGCCAATGGCGTGCCGGGGAAAATCGACTTGTCGGCAGCTGTGCAGGCGAATCAGCCGAAGCTGGATATCCACACGCAACTTGTGACTACGCTGACTTTCGATCTGGATCGTCAGTTTTATCAGTTGAACGACATGGATTGGAAGGTCAGCGGGGCGGCGCTGGATATAAGCGATCTCAATATCAAAGCCAGCGGGGATGCCAGTGCGAATCTGGCCACGCAGGAATTTACCGCGAATAAGTTCGAGCTGAACGCCAGGGGCAACAGGGCTCGTGCTCCTTTCGAGGCGGTTCTGGAAGCGCCCGCGCTGAATCTTGCCAGGGACAAGTACTCCGGCGAAAATTTAACGTTAGGTGCCAAGCTGTACAAT
>JAJXTL010000157.1 GCA_021783855.1 Pseudomonadota bacterium | reverse complement strand
ATACATGCCGTGATTATTCTGCTCAATTCCGCCCATCTCGCACACCCCGTTGCGCAATATACAACTCCAGCCTATGCGGTCGTAACCGAAATTTTTGAAGAAACCCAGATAGCTGCGTTCTATCGCAGCGGCAGCGCCCGCGCCGCCCAGCGACGAGATATTCTGCACCGCCTTCTGACTGATTTTTTTCGGGTATCTTCCGGCGCTGCTGTACAGACGCGCATCGAAGCGCACCGGCTGCCAGTTCTGCAATTGCAGATTGTTCACATCCACATCCAGACGGCCTTGCATGTTGCCGAATGAAAAGGTGCGTGTAAGCAAATCAAGGTCAAGATTGCGCATCGTCAGATTTCCGGACAGCACCGGTGCGATACCGAACGCGTCTGTAATCTTCATCCTGGTTGCCACCACCGTGCCATCGAACACATCGAACAGCAGCGCTCCATCCACGTTGATTTCATTGCCGTCATAACTGACATTGGGAATGCGTCCGGCAAGCTTCCCCAACATCACAGGCCAACCCGCAGCCCGACTGAGCTTCTCCATCGAAACCGGAGCCAGTCCGCCTTCAAATTGCCAGCGCCATGACGGCTTGCCGGTTTGATTCTCAGCCTGATGCATATGGAAATTACGCAACTCCAGCTTGCCATCCAGCACCGGCAATGACGCCAGGGGCACATCGAAGTTGTGTCCGTCCATGTTGACCTGCCACTGCGCAGCACCGACCGGCACGCCCAGCAACTGCCCGCCGGCAAAAGAAATGGTCGCCGCGCCGGGCGCATCCGCCTGCCAGACGATTTCGCTGTTCACCCCGCGCAGGGCAAAACGCTGTGCCGCGTCCGCTATCCCCGCATCATGCAGGCCCAGTTGCAATGATTGCAATTTGCCGTTGCGATAGCGCCCGTCCACATCTGCATAACCATACAGGGCCGATTCCGCCAATACTCCCTTATTGAGAAACGGTTTGCCATAAATCTCGAACAGACTCGCAAGATTCAGATCTTCGCCACGCAGCCTGCCGTCCTGCAAGGCGTTCTGCTTCACATCCCAGCTGGCGGATAATTGTACGCGCCCGGCCTCCGGCAAATCAGCCACTGCTTGTTCGATGTCAAGTAATTTACCGTCAAAACTGCCTGATGCATTTAACCTCAGACCACCCTTCAGATACAGTGGCTGCCAGAACAATTCGCCCGTCTGCCATGCGGCGTTGCCCTGCCAGCGCCACACAGCACCGCTGCGTCTGGCGGAAAATTTGATATCGCCGCGCAATTTTTCCGCCGCATGCAACCCGGCAGCATCGCTAAAACCTGCATCCATAATCTGCATATCCAGATTCACGGCATCCGCGCCAGACGCATTGCCGTTGATGCGTACCGTTCCGTTCAACGTCCCCTGGTTGGGTAACGGCAGTTCTGCCGTCAGCAGAGGACTCAGCCTGCCGGCCTGCGCATTGCGCATCCGCAAGAAGATCTGCCATGCACGCTCACCCACCTGCCCCGTCACCCGCCATGATTCGCCACCTCCCGCAGCAAGTGACAGCAGCACGCGATGAGCAACAAAATCATAGGTAAACGCCATACTCATGCCGGGCAGCGCATCCAGGCTCCCCTTGCGGCAGGCCAGTTGCACTGAAGACAAAGTAAATTCGCCGCAATGCAACCGCACGTTGCGAAACTCGCGCTGCCCTACTTTCAATTGGAGAAGGTGCAAGTCTGCCGAACCATTTACGGGCAAGTTCAGCACGATTCCGTGTGCGCTGAAGGCTGGCGAGACAATATCCGCTATGCTCAATGCGATCTCTGACGCGCTCGCAGCCTTGGACAGCAGCATGACCAACAAATACAGCTGGTTTCTGAAACGGATTAAAGACCGCATGAAATTCAGCATTAACGGATAGTCTGGAGGGCGGATTGTACAACGCGAAGAATACCAGATAACAAGCGGCAAGCTCTCATTGCAACGTCGGAACACCTGCACACATCCTGCCCCCGGCAGCCAATGCCGCACTGTTTAACGGGCGAAGCTCAAAAAAAAACAATTCCAGATTGCAACTTTCCTGATACTTCGATAGTCTCATGTCCGTTGCACCAATAATGCATAACTTTCAGGAGTCGATAACATGCAATATCCGAACCAATTTGCGGCCGCCTCGGGCACGCTTGTTGCCGAACAAAACAAGGTGTTGCGCAACACCTACATGATGCTGGCGATGACCATGATTCCGACCGTCATCGGCGCGTTCATCGGCGTGTCCGTCAATTTCTCATTCATGATGTTGCACCCGATCATGGGTTCGCTGCTGATGTTCGGCGCAATGATGGGTCTGCTGTATGCCGTCACCGCCCTGCGCAACAGCGTGTGGGGCATACTTGCACTGCTCTGTTTCACACTCGTGGCAGGCGTGTTTCTGGGTCCCATCCTGCAGGTCGCGCTGCACCTTAAGAACGGCGCGCAACTGATCGGCATGGCAGCCGGCGGCACCGGACTGATTTTCTTCAGCCTTGCGACCATCGCTACCGTGACGAAAAAAGACTTCAGCTTCATGAGCAAGTTTCTTTTTATAGGTCTGATCCTGCTGGTGGTCGCATCGCTGGCTAACATTTTCTTTGCCATTCCCGCGCTCAGCCTGACCATCTCCGCGATCGCCATCCTGATCTTCTCGGCCTATATCCTGTTCGATATCAGCCAGATCATCCACGGCGGCGAGACCAACTACGTGATGGCCACCATGTCGCTTTACCTGGACATCTACAACATCTTCGTCAACCTGTTGAGCCTGTTGATGGCGTTCAGCGGCGATAGAAGATAACCCGGCAACACTTCCACGAAAAGGCGGCCTCTGGCCGCCTTTTTCAATTTCCAATATCACTATTCCTGCTGAGCAGATTGCCACAAGACCATTAAAAGTCTATATTAGGTTCTGTAAAACTCAAGGGACGAATCATGCGCTCAATGAACATCAAACCCATCAGCTACTTCAAGGCTAACGCAGCCGAAGTGCTGCTCAAGTTAGCCGAACAGCGAGAGCCGTATCTGATCACGCAAAACGGCGAAGCCAAGGCCGTCTTGCAGGACATCGCTTCATACGAAAACACCCAGGAAACGCTGGCGCTTCTGAAGGTTCTGGCGCTGGGCAATCAGGAAATCGAAGCCGGCAAAGTGACTCCCTTGGCGGATATTGCGCGACATCTCAGAGCCAAAAAAATCGCACCGGCATGAGCCATAAAGTATTACTCACCCGTAGTGCAGAGCGTGATCTGGAAGGCATCTACGATTACATTGCCGAGCACGACAGCCAGAAAAACGCGGACTACGTGCTGGACAAACTGCTGGAAGTCGTCGAGACATTGACCACCTTTCCTGAGCGCGGCGCTCACCCCAAAGAACTCGCAGCCCTTGGCATCCGAGAATATCGCCAGACATTTTTCAAACCCTACCGCATCATCTATCGCGTGTCCGGCAAACAGGTATTCATCTACCTGATCGCCGACGGGCGGCGCGACATGCAAACCCTGTTGTCGCGCAGAATGCTGGACGGCTAACTTGCCTGAAATCGAGAGGACTATATATTCTTGCTTGTAGAAAATAGTTGCCATTGCTGTAAAATTGCACAGTCAAAAGAATGCGCGATACCGGAAAGCAGCCTGATGGTGTTGCATCACAGTGCGATTGCGGCTTTGGATTTAAAAACGATCAAATGTCGCAAGGCTAAACAGGCACTTGGCATTACACGTTGACCTGACAGGTATAGTGAAGTTATTATTAGTTATCGAATTTTACTAAACTCAACTAACATTCATATATATGGACCCCAGAACCAATCCTTATGCGCCAGGCGCAGGTACTTTACCCCCTGAATTGGCGGGACGCGATGAAATCATCGAAAAGGCTGCCATTGCGCTTGATCGTTTTCGCAGCGGCTTATCGGCAAGAAGCTTACTGCTGATCGGGCTACGTGGTGTCGGCAAAACCGTGCTATTGACTCGTATCGCCAAAGAAACGCAAGCGCGCGGCTTTATTGTGATTCAGATTGAAGCCCCTGAAAAACGCTCCTTACCCGCATTATTGATCCCCTCACTGAGAACCGCCCTGCTTCAACTGGACAAAATTGTAGCCGCTGGCGACCTCGCGAAACGCGCACTCAAGGTTTTAGGGGGCTTTGTCGGCGCAATGAAAGTGAAATTCGAGGATATCGAGTTCGGCGTTGATCTGGGTAGCGAGCACGGGATTGCAGATTCCGGTGATTTGGAACACGACCTCATTGAATTATTTATGGAAGTTGGCAAGGCTGCAAAACAGAAAAACACCGCCGTGGTGTTTTTTATTGATGAACTGCAATATGTTGCCGAAGAGCAATTCGCCTCTCTTATTACAGCGTTGCACAAATGCGCACAGGATCAGCTGCCGGTAGCGCTTATTGGTGCGGGACTTCCCCAATTGGTGGGACAGGCAGGCCGCGCAAAATCTTATGCAGAACGGCTGTTTGAATACCCGGAAATTGGCCCACTCAGTTCTGATGAAGCCAAAAAAGCGCTTGTTGCGCCCGCTGAAAGATTGAATGTGGCATTTGAACCCGCCGCCCTCGAAGAGATACTCAACCGCACGCAGTCCTACCCATATTTTCTGCAAGAATGGGGCAAACATAGTTGGCAATGCGCAACCGCTTCACCTATTTCATTGAACGACACGCTTTCTGCAAATGACCTTGCCATTTCGGAGCTTGATGCCAGTTTTTTCCGTGTACGATTTGACAGGCTGACACCGTCAGAAAAAAAATATCTCCGCGCCATGGCGCAATTGGGGCCTGGGCCGCATCGGTCAGGCGATATAGCCCATCTGTTAAACAAGGAAGTGCAAACCGTCGCGCCGACTAGAGCAACCCTCATCAACAAAGGGATGGTCTACAGCCCGGCGCATGGCGATAACAGCTTTACCGTACCGTTATTTGACGAATACATGAAGCGAGTCATGCCCAATTTAACGTAAAACTCGCGTAACGATTATTGATCCGGCTACGCTCGCCCCTCCGGGAGGAGGCACCCCGAAAAGCGGCTTGATGGTGTTGCACCACATGCCGGATACGATTGCGGCATAAAATTCAGAAACAAAGAAATCAATGGTGCCTACCCCATTGATCGTGTGCAAAACTTAAGGAATAAACAATGATCGACGCAACAGCTAGTTTTCTGCAACGAGCATTTTCAGAAGGACACCTTCAACTTGTAGCTTCGGGGAAGACCGAAAAAATCCGCTATGTAGCTGCCAACCAAGCGGAAAAATGGAGTGACCCAGAGGAAAAAGTGCGAGCTGCTTACTTCGCGGAACTGCTCTATCGCTATGGCTATGCCGCAGAGTGCATTGGTGTTGAAGTCACGGTTCCTGACCGCACGCCGCTTGATCGGGCGGATTTGGTCATCTTCCACGATAAGGAACAGAAACGCCCGTTTGCGGTTATCGAGTGCAAGCGTGATGGCATTTCGGACACCGAGTTTAAGCAGGCAGTCGAGCAAGGGTTCGGGAACGGGCAGGCTCATAAATTCCGTGCCCAATACATCGGCGTTGTCGCCGGTCAGACGCGCGCTTTTTTTGATTGCAGCGATCAGCACGGTGCGCTGGAGCGTGAAGCAAACATCATCGCCGACATGCCTGTGCAGTATGGCAAGCCGGAAGAGTTCAAGTATTACTACAAGGCAGCGCCAAAACCCGATCTTTCAGCCGTCACTCGTGAAGCGCTAATACAGACTATCCGAAAATGTCACCAAACTCTGTGGGGTGGCGGGCGTCTGTCTCCTCCAACCGCTTTTGGCGAATTGTGCAAACTCATCTTCGTCAAGACACGCGACGAAAAGGCGGATCGTAAAAAAGGTGATCCATACGCTTTTCAGATTAAGACCAATGAAAGCGTTAAACGGTTAGCAGAACGCATTCGTGGTTTATACGAAGCCGAACGCCAACGCGAGCCGGACGTATTCACCGAAACCATCAAGATCGACGACGCCACTCTGAGAACTGTCGTGTTGCACTTGGAAAACGTCAATCTCACCGCTACTGATTTGGATACCAAGGGCGTGGCATTCGAGCAGTTCATGGATGGATTTTTCAAGGGCGACTTCGGCCAATACTTCACGCCGAGAAATATCATCGCTTTCGCTATAGCCATATTGGACATCAAGAGCGACCACACCGTGTTAGATCCGGCTTGTGGTTCG
>JAJXTL010000156.1 GCA_021783855.1 Pseudomonadota bacterium | reverse complement strand
CATCGCGATGCGTTGAGCAAGGTGATCGGGCGCGGAAAAATAGGGGGCATAGCTTTTCAGGCTTTCACGCACCCTGCGCTGCGCCGAGAGCTCGCTTTGGCATGCAGCACAGCTGTCAAGATGTTGTTCCAACGCAAGCGAATCGGCGACGCCAAGCTCCTGGTCGAGATAGGCCGGCAGCAGTTCCATGAATTTTTGATGATCCATCATGTATTCCATTTCTGCGATGCAAGGATTTCTGCCAACTGCTTCCGACCCCGTCCCAGGCGTGACATCACTGTGCCTATCGGTATTCCGGTAATTCCCGCAATCTGTCTGTATGACATGTCTTCCAGTTCGCGCAAGACCATCACTTCGCGAAACTCCACCGACAGTTTTTCCAGAGCCTGTTGCATCTGGCGCTGGCAATCCTTCTGGATGAGCAGGGCTTCAGGGTTGTCGTCTGCATGATTCACGACGCTGGAGTCGGTGTTTCCGATGCTGTGCAATTCCTCTTCAAACTGGGTGGTCTGGCCTTCCGCCCTGTTCTGCCGATACCAGGTGTAAAAGGTATTGCGTACTATACCCAGCAGCCATGCGCGCCCATCCTCGCCATGGAAGCCGCCAAAGAATTTATATGCGCGCAAATAAGCCTCCTGCACGATCTCTTCCGCGTCCTGGTTGTTGCGCGTAAGCCAGCGCGCCAGATTGAAAGCCGAATCCAGATGCGGCAACACCATCGCCTGAAAACGCTTTTCTTTTGTTTTTATCGGGGAGTCCATCCTGCGGTTCCGTAATCTTTATCGTAATACCGGTTATGGAAGGGCTTTATTCCCGCCCATTACATCTTGGGTCGCGATAATTTGCAAATACGGCTGGAGATCAAATCATTGGTGTCCCCGGGTTGTCCGATCGCTTCACTTTCGATAGATGGGCGAAGATGTGGACGCGTCGATGCGGGGGCTTTCCTGCAGGATATGGAACTGGATCCGGACAGTGTCATCCAGCGTCGAGGTGTCTGCCCACTCACCCTGTCCCACCTTGATCGATGTTCTCGAGATGGTGAATGAACCGTCGAACCAGCGGCCTTGAGGGGTGGCAGTCGCGACGAAAGTGACCGGCACTGTGACGGTGTGACCCTTGAGCGTAAAGGCGCCCTGGGCGATGTAATGCCCGGCGTCCTTGACATGAAATTCGGAAGCTTCGAAGGTCGCATGCGGGAAGGTATTGGCATCGAAGAAATCCGCGCTCCTGATCAGCTCGTTTGCGGCCGGGGTGCCTGTGTTGACAGACCGAACGTCGACGCTGACCAGAACCATCCCGACATCCGGTTGCGCGGGATCGAACTTCACGTTCGCCACAAAATCATTGAATGTGCCCTGCAGCGGGACGCCCTCCTGCGAGGCCAAAAACTTGATTTCACCCGGGGGGGCGGCAACAGCACTCAGGCTGACTGCACCCAGTATGACGACTGCCACCCGAAACGGAATTCGCAGTGTGCTCTTCATGTTATCGATCTCCTGTTATGAATTCTCTCGATTGACGGGCAATGCGCACCCTTTTCCGCTACAGCTCCTGTCGGCGCGGCGGCAAAGCCGAACCCTCAGCCGACAGGGTGCTCGCGCTCCTCGATGGCGTGTGCGCTGCTACTGGCCTCAATCTCCCGCCAGCCGAGTCCTCGATAAGGTTGTGCGGTGTCCCACGGCAAGGGGAGGTGGTCGGGGCCGGATCCCGGCGACGGCAGGGGAAATATCAGCGATCTCGCAGCGTAATGCGCGATGTGTCCCGTCATGTGCTGATTCTCCTGGTGGATATGCCCGTAAAAGACGGTGACGCGCGGATAGGCCTGCAATATTTCCAGTGCCTTCGCGCCGTCGCGCGTCGTCCACCCCCATTGCGGCTGCAAGTCGAATAAAGGGCGATGAGTCAGCACCACGATGGGAACATCCTTCGGTCGTGCATCCAGGTCTTTTTCCAGCCAGGAGATCTGTTCGCCTCCCAGCGATCCGGTGGGGTCGGAGACATTATCCAGCGCGACGAAATGGACGCCCTTGTGGTCGAAGGAATAATGCGTCTCCCCGAAGAATTCCCGGAAGGCATCGCCATGGTCTGCCGACGCGTCGTGTTCACCCGGCAGGAAACGGATATTGCGGACACGGAGTGCGCCGACCTGTTCGCGGAATTCCGCCATGCGCTCGCGGCGTACCTTGGCGTCGAGTGTGAGTTGCGTCAGGTCTCCGGTGAAGACGATGAAATCCGGGTCGACCGGCAGCGCATTCACCGCAGCGATCGCCTTGGGCAGCGTGCCGCGCGCGTCGGGATTGGCGGGGCCGCTGTATCCCCAGTGGGTATCGGATAACTGCACAAAGAAGAAATCCGATTCGGCAGATTTGCCTGCGCCGGTTGAGGAACAGGCTGTCAACCCGATGCCGGATGCATAGATGGCTCCGCCGTAACAGGCCAGTTGAAGAAACTTCCTTCTGTTCATATCTGTTTCATCCGCGTTCATGATTGCCTCCAGTTTGAATTAATGACTTCCATACATGCGCGATGCCCAGATGTGATGGTGCAATATCGATATAGCGTCACGCCATACCTGCAATACCTTTGCACTGGAAGACTTATTCCCGGAGAACGATCCTGTCCAGCAGGAAATATTTTTCTTCGGGGCGGGAATTTTCCGGAGCCTCGGACGGTAAGCTGCCTGATCTGACGGGATTTAGAGCCTGCTGCCTGGGCAGGGTTATTGCGACATGACAGGAGCAGATATCTCTGTCCGGCATTATGAAAAGCCCTCGTTGTCAGCGCTACTTTCAAGATGAGTCAATATTGGTGCAGAATGGCAAGCAGCAAATTTCAGCGCGGAATCCATGAAATGTCGGCCAAGCCAAATTGTGCGGTGCAACTAAACTAACGACTGGAAACAACATGAGCGTAAACCGGACACGCCGAAATTTCCTGAAGACAGCCAGCCTCTCATTTGTTCTCGTGCCGTTCGTTGTATTCAGTCGTCACGCCGCTGCGACCACGAATTCCGATATGCGCGCCCAATTGAAATACCAGAGTTTTCCCAAGGACAACATGAGCTGTACCTCCTGCCTGGAATTCATCCCGGGAAAGACGGACAAGGATCTGGGCCGGTGCAAGGTGATTCCGGGGGACGATGAGATATCGCCCAACGGCTACTGCACGAAGTGGAACACCATGTGAATGGGCATGCGGCTGGCAATAGCGCCCAAGCCAGAATGAAACGCAATTTCTTTCCGAAGGAACTGGCAAATCGTCTCCGCTGACGGACAAGTTGCCAAGATGACTTTGGCCGGGAGGCTTCCCAGTCTTCATGGCGGCTACAGAAGGGCCGAATGAATTTGCCGTGACCCGATGTCCGCAACGGACCAAACAAGTTGAACCACGCAGCTCAAATAACAAGAGGAGATATCATGATCACACGACGCACGTTCCTGACCGCAACGACTGCAGTGACCGCCGGAGTCGCCCTTGGAGTTTCCGGGCAAGCCGATGCCAAGCAAGAGCCGCACATGAAGAAATTTTCCGGGCCGCACGAAATGCCCAAAGGCCTCACTTTGTTGTCGATCACCAATGCGGACGGCGCCGAAACGCTGGGCATCAAGACCGGCAGCGCTGTTATCGACGTGCTCAAGGCATCTCACCTGCTCGGCATCCCGGCGCCGCTGACGATGGAAGAACTACTGCGCGAAGGGAATGCAGCCGGCCTCACCAAGATCGCCGCCAACATCGGCAATGCCAGGATCAAGCCAGCCCTGCTCGACGAAGCCAATATCGCTTACGGGCGGCTTTTCACCAACCCCGGAAAGATCGTTTGCGTCGGCCTCAATTACAAACGCCATGCGAAGGAGATCGGCATGCAGGAGCCACGGGTGCCTCCGCTGTTTAACAAGTTCAACAATGCACTGGCCGCCCACAATTGCACCATCGACTTGCCACCCAAAGAGATTTCCTACAAATTTGACTATGAAACGGAGATGCTGATCGTCATCGGCAAGTCGGCCCGCAATGTTCCGGAAGCTGACGCCCTGAATTATGTCGCCGGGTATTGCACCGCCAACGATTTTTCTGCGCGCGACCTGCAGTTGGAACTGCCGAGCAGCCAATGGATGATAGGCAAGACACTCGACAAGTTTGCACCCATCGGGCCGTATTTCGTTTCGGCGGACCTCGTCGGAGACCCGAACAACCTGAAGCTGGAAACGCGGGTCAATGGCGAGATACGCCAATCCTGGAACACCAATGACTTCATCTTCAATACCCAGCAGATGATCGCTTACATCTCGAAGCATTGGACGCTTGAGCCCGGAGACATCATCTTTACCGGCACACCGCATGGCGTGATCCTGGGGTATCCGAAGGACAAGCAAGTATGGCTGAAGGCCGGCGACGAGATCGTGAGTTCGATCGAGAAGCTGGGTGAGCTGAAGTTCAGGCTTGCATAATGCGCATTGCGGTAATCCTGATCGGTTAATCCGACGACATGCGCACCCAGTCCCAAATCGCTGCGCAGACGGTATTCTCTGAGCACATCACAGACGTAATGCTTCCTGATTTGTAGATCAACCAAGTCGCCAAATCGGCCTTATGTGAAGATTCACATAAGGCCGAAAAGGAGAATATTGCCATATCAGCGAGCTACAGGAAGCGGCTGGCAGCAAGTTCCGTTGCTCATGAATATCCGGAATATGCACATAAGGTGGCAAGGAAGGATGAAGCGGCCGACGGATTTGCGATTCACTCTTCGCTGTGCCCGTTCGATGCGCCTTTAGAAGTGGTTGACAGGTTCAGCGTGAGACCGGCGTTCTGAGGTGCCGGAAAATTTGCTCAGTTCGCGAGCATCAATGAATCATGGTTTGACCTGACAACCTGTGCCCCGGAAAAAATGTGTTTTGCATAATCCCTGTCACTTCCAAGTATGTGCGAAGTCAGCCAGCCTCGCAGGAACTGCACCATTTCGACCTCGGCGGATTTTTTCAGCGAGTGTCTTTCGATGCTGGCCATCCTGGAAAAAAAGTGCTGGTGTTCTTTTTGATGCGCTTCCGTTTCCGGAAAGCCGAACAGGTGCATGATCGCCTCTTCGAAGGTGAAATGCATTCTTGCCAACTGGTTCAATTCGAGTATGGCGTAGTGCGTATTGGACCAGCCTTCCCCCAGTCTTATTGATTCTTCGATGGCGGTAAAGCTGCGCAGCAGAAGTTTGTGCTGGTCGTCTATCTCGAGTATCCCGACGGAGTACTCATTTTTCCATTCCATGATGCATGAACTCCATTTCTTGGAAGTCAAATTGGTCCGGGCCGTAAAACCGCCGGCGCGCCAGGCAAACATTCAACCTGATCAGGCAAGCGCGGTATCGTCAAGGTCGCCATGCATTCGTCGACAAAACCGGATCGATGACTGATTGTACTAATGAGGTAGGAAAAGAACTGTAGATGAAAATAATTTAATAAAGCGTACATGTAATGGAAACAAATCGGGCCGCGGTAATGCAGTGCAATGCCGCGGCGGAGCGCGCTTTGGCGCGCATCCCTGTTTTTTTGCAGGAAAATCGCAGCAGATATGCCGACGCCGATCGGGTGCGTTCAATTGTTGAAAACAGGCAGTTTCGGGAGTTGCGGCCAGTCAACTGCGTCGAGCATGTTCTTGACGATCAGCCCGAGTTCGGTATCGCCTTCGATAGACAGTTCACGGTTGAAGAAGAGCGTATCGGGATCTTCCTGTCGGGCCAGCAATTGCATGAACGCGGAGAGGTTGGCGCGGAAGGAAAGGTCCGGCGTTTGAGGCGCCGAAAACAGGGGGCGGAACAGGCCTGCACGATAGGCAAAGCACGCCCGCCCGCCGGTATCCAGCACCTCGACAAAGAAGCTGCGGCCTTCCAGCAACGCCAGGCTATCCATTGGTAGCAGTTTTAGTCTGACGGCAGCATTCAGGCCTGCGGTCAGTGTCATTGCGTGCGGCCACTGCGGCAGGTGAACGCCGATGCGCGCAATCAGCGCAGGCAATTGGAATTTCGGGATGACGAAACGCTGATTCATGTCTACGCTCCTTGCAGTTCGTGAATGTTCATTGGGTGGCGCTGTACGATGCCGGCTTCGCCAAACCAGTATCCGTCAACCAGGCCGTTGGAGTTCCAATCGCGCGTATCCGGGTCGATTGTTCTTCCATGCCGTGCCGCGTCGAAGGCCGCGATGATGGCCGGGGTATGCCGCGGCTGCGGACT
>JAJXTL010000028.1:2303-25963 GCA_021783855.1 Pseudomonadota bacterium | reverse complement strand
GGACAACCGTTGCTATGGCGCCTACGCGCTTGACACAAAAACAGATAAAGTCGTCACCATCGCCGCACAACACACCATTTTAGCCACCGGCGGCAGCGGCAAGGTATATCTGTACACCACCAATCCAGACACTTCGACAGGCGACGGCATCGCAATGGCGTGGCGCGCCGGCTGCCGTATCGCCAACATGGAATTCATCCAGTTTCACCCCACCTGTTTGTACCACCCCCACGCCAAGTCATTTCTGATCAGCGAGGCGGTGCGCGGCGAAGGCGGCATACTGAAATTGCCGGACGGTACTCGCTTTATGCCTGCCCACGATGAGCGCGCAGAACTGGCGCCCCGCGACATCGTGGCAAGAGCCATAGACTACGAAATGAAAAAAGGCGGACTGGACTGCGTCTATCTGGACATTTCGCATCAGTCTGTGGAATTTCTGCAAGAACATTTCCCGAATATTTTTGCCCGCTGCCTGTCGCTGGGCATCAATATCAGCCGCGAGCCGATACCCGTCGTTCCTGCGGCACACTACACCTGCGGCGGCGTGGTGGCTGATTTAAAGGCACGTACCGACGTTAAAAATCTCTACGCGGCAGGGGAGACTGCTTACAGCGGGCTGCACGGTGCAAACCGCCTGGCCAGCAACTCCCTGCTCGAATGCCTGGTATTTGCCGATGCCGCAGCAACGCATATTTTAAGCCAGCCGCGCGAAAATCCCGTTTCCCTCCCCGCCTGGGACGACAGTCAGGTAACCGATGCCGACGAGCACATCGTCATCGCCCACAACTGGGCGGAACTGCGTCACTTCATGTGGGATTACGTGGGTATCGTGCGCACCAATAAACGCCTGCAGCGCGCTCAGCATCGCGTGGAGTTGCTGAAAAAGGAAATCGACGAATACTATGCCAACTTCCGCATCAGTTCCGACTTGCTTGAGCTGCGCAACCTGGTGACCAATGCCGACCTGATCGTACAGAGCGCCTTGTCCCGCAACGAGAGTCGCGGCCTGCATTTCAGCCTGGACTATCCGGATATGCTGGAGCATCCGCTGCCCACCATCCTCTCACCACCCGCTAGGCAGGCTCCTAGGGAGGCACCTGACCTGCATCCTTGAGCAGTTGCGTAACCCCGCTGGGCGATGGATTAACGCCGGGTTGCGCAAGATCCACCAGATATCCGGCGCCCCAGGACAACAGCGATGCAATCACCAGCACCAGCATGCCGCGTGTCGACCCCTTGGGAATGCCCTGCTCATCCAGATAGCGATGGATATACCAGGCAGCCGCAAAAAATACGATCGTGGAGAAAATCAAATTCCACATGGAAGGCATCGTAAACATGATAGATTTTTCTCTTGCGTCTGGTTGATAAGTTTCTCTAGCAGCCTGTCGGACTTCAATTTTTATTCTATGCAACCTATTGATTTTTAACAATTAAATATTTGCTTAATTTATACGCACATTAATGAAATCAATGAGTTACAAGACAAGTCCGACAGGCCGCTAGGGCTTCAATTCCGCGTGCGGCAGGCCGCAGCCCGCCATACCGGCTACAGCTTACAGTTTTTCCCTGAGCATATTTTCCAGTTTGATCTGATCTACCGTAAAACCACGGATACCCTCGGCAAGCTTATCCGTTGCCATCGCATCCTGATTCATCGCCCAGCGAAATTCAGTTTCCGTCATCGAGGCGGGACGCGGTTTGATCGTACCCGTATAGCTCAGACGCCGTTGCAGCACACCATCGGTGCCTTGCAGCTCCTCCAGAAACGCGGGACTGATCGTCAGGCGGTCACAGCCGGCCAGCGCGAGAATCTCGCCGCTATTGCGAAACGATGCGCCCATCACCGTTGTCGGATAGCCGTGCTCCTTGTAATACTGGTAGATAGCTCGCACCGACAGCACGCCCATGTCTTCCTCGGATGTAATATCGGTACGACCTTCATGTGCTTTTTGCCAATCGAAGATGCGCCCGACAAATGGGGAAATCAGGGTAACGCCCGCCTCGGCGCAACAACGCGCCTGAGCAAAACCGAACATCAGCGTGAGATTGCAGTGTATGCCCTCGTGTTCGAGTATCTCGCCCGCGCGTATCCCTTCCCAGCTGGAGGCGATCTTGATCAGCACATGCTCATTGGAGATGCCCGCCTCGTTGTACAGCTGGATCAGCCGGCGAGCCTTGGCAAGGGTCGCCTGCGTATCAAAAGACAGGCGCGCATCGACCTCGGTCGAAATGCGTCCGGGTACGATTTTCAATACTTCCAGCCCGACATTTACCGCGAGTTTATCCATCGCATCGTGCGCCTGCTGTTCACGATCGGCGCTTTGCGATTTCGCCCAACTGAGCGCATCCGTTATCAGCGGTGCATATTCGGCCAGCGTCGCCGCCTTGAGCAACAACGAAGGATTGGTGGTCGCATCTTCAGGGCAATGGTGGCGTATCGCCTCGATGTCACCGGTGTCGGCAACGATGGCGGTCATGGATTTCAGTTGTTCCAGCAGATTAGTCATCTTCATATTCCTTTATGTTAATTTAAGGCTAACAACCCGCCTGCGCGGGAATGATAACCGGCAAGGGAGAATTTAATGTTACACACGGCCCACCGAACCGGCGGGTGCGGCGCGCAAATATTGCAGCGGCCAGGTCGCTGCCTGCCCCAGAGTCTGTGCAGCATACAACGGCCAGTAAGGGTTGCGCAGGATTTCTCGGCCCAGCAGCACCATATCGGCCTGCCCGCTGCGGATGATGTGATCGGCCTGTGCGGGCGAGGTAATCAGGCCGACGGCGGCGGTTTTAATGCCGGCCTCGCGGCGCACCCTGGCTGCAAACCCGGTCTGGAAACCGGGACCTGCGGGAATTTTTGCCGCTGGCAGCAGGCCAGCGGATGATACATCCGCCAGATCGACACCCAATCCCTTCAGCACCCGGCACAGTTCGACTGTTTCATCCACACTCCACCCCCCTTCCATCCAGTCGGTCGCCGACAAACGGATCAGCAACGGGAGTCGATCAGGCCATACGGTGCGCACGGCGCCGACAACCTCCCGCACCAGACGAGTGCGGTTCTCGAAACTGCCTCCGTAAGTATCGGTACGGCGATTGGACAGCGGAGACAGGAATTGGTGCAGTAGATAGCCGTGTGCTGCATGAATCTCGACAGCCTCAAATCCGGCATCAACTGCACGACGCGCAGCGGCGACAAACTGTGCGATCACCTCGGCGATGCCCGCCGCATCGAGTTCATCAGGCACTGCGTAGTTTTCACCGAAGGACAGCGGCGACGGAGCCACAATGCGCCAGCCGCCTTCCGATACGCTCAGCGTGTTCTGCGCCTGCCAACCCAGGCCCACACTGGCCTTGCGTCCGGCATGTGCCAGCTGAACGGCAGGCACGCAACCTTGCGCCCTTGAGAAAGCTGAGATGCGCGCCAACGGCTCGATATGTTTGTCGTTCCAGATACCAAGATCACCCGGGCTGATTCTGCCCTCCGCCGTCACGGCTGTTGCCTCAACGATCATCAACGCGGCACCGCCGACTGCTCGACTGCCATAATGCACAAAATGCCAGTCTGCCGCCACACCGTCATGCGCCGAATACTGGCACATCGGGGGAATGCCGATACGGTTGGCAAGCGTGATGTCACGCAGTCCGAGAGGTTCAAACAGATGAGTCATGTTTCCGCTCCTGATGAAAATAATGGTGAACTCTATCACAGGAGAGTTCGTCCGCAGGGGTCAAATTCGTTCTTGCGGCATATGCTTCTGTTTCCGGGAACTGCCGTTTATATCAAGCAGCCAGATAACGCAGTCTCGTGTAAAATAGCCGACTCACAGGAGACATTTATTGGAAAATCCATACCATATCCTTGGCGTCTCTCCGAGTGCGACGACAGACGAGATCAAAAAGGCTTATCGCGCTCTGGCGATGCGCCATCACCCGGACAGAAATGCGCATTCGAGCGCAGAAAACCGTTTCAATCTCATCCAGAAAGCCTATGAATTGCTTTCCGACCCTAAAAAAAGAACCGAATATAATCAGACGATTAACAACCGCATCGTCATCGACCCTGAGGAAGAAGCGCGCGCCTTGTGGCAATCACTGTTCAATCGCTGCGGCATCATGCTCCCATCCGACCCATCACGACAATGAAAAAAATACATCCTGAATTCGCCTACCAGTCTCGCGAACTGGGCATCCAGATCGAAGATACTCTGGGTGACCCGCCTGACAGAAAAAACTATGCGAGAGTCATCAAATCGCTCATCGAGGAATTCGCCCGGGGCTCGGAGATAGATGATGTGAACCTGCTGAGCTTCGCGCTGGTCGATCAGCTTGTCTTTGACGATCCTGCCGGACTGCTTACGCAAAGCGATCACTACGACAAGGGCGAGACTGTGCTGGGCATGGTGTCATGCCGCGACGAGGCAGCCGCCAAAGCCCTGAACAAGGTAGCCCAGGTCAATCCGGAGCTGGCACGTCGTGCGATCATCACGGCTTTCTTGTTCAAACATCCCAAACGCTGGTCTGAAGAGGATCAGACGCTGGAAAGCTTGCAGAAGAGCGAAGGCGGCGATGATGAGGATGAAGATCAACTCACGCAGGGCCACAATATCGAACATTTGTTCGATTCAGACGGAGGCGAGCATGCCTGACAAATCCAATCTTCCCGCGATCAGCCGTCAAATCACGGAACTGGTATTGGCCGGCTCCTCCGCTCATGCCGAGGAGGCCTTCAATGAAACCGCAGAGCAATTGGGCGACCTGGCTGTCGTCGAAGTGCTCGACGCGATGGAGCCACAAGTGGCTTCCATGCACCTGTCCGCCTTTGACGGCAGCAAACTGTCGCTGGCTACACTGCTGATTTCGCCCAAAGCATGGGCACATAGCCTGGCATTTTTCGCGGCAAGCTGGAGCGAGGACATGATAGAAGACGAGCCTGAGTTCCTGGCAGAGTCGCTGTTCTCGCATATTCACGGGGTCATTTTCGCAAGCGATGACCTGGATCGGCGCGCAGCACTTCTCCATGAAGCCCTGGCAACCGACTGGGGGGTGACGGCGATGGCCGCGCTGTTCTCGACTGCCACCAGTGAGATCATCGAACTGGCCAATGAAATTCATGATCGCGGCGCATACAGCAGCGGACAGACCTCATCGGATCACGACATCGTGCCACTGGCCCTGTCCATCGCACGAACCGATCCTGAAGCCTGGGATCGGGTGTTATTTGAACTGTTCCCCGACTGGCTGCCGGGTGAAGATCACGCACATGCCGAAGAAAATGACGAAGATGGCGATGAAGACAATGCGCACGGCTATGACTATGCACCGAGTCGCACTACCCAGGAATTGCTGTTGCGCCTGCGCAAACAAGTACCCAGCCGTACGACAAGCAAGCCTGCCGGACGCCCCAGCCTGGGTGAAGATATTTTTGCCTGATAAATCGAACAACCATGAAGATCGCAGCCCATACCGCGCGCGCGTCCCACCTGGTGGGCGCACTCGAAGCGCTTGCACAGCGCGCAAATCACGGCGAGTTTGCACAAGCGCTGCTCGATGAATTTGCCGGCATCACGGTGTTGGTCGCCGGCAAATTCACCAACAACAGAACGGCAGATGGCCTGCTGGACGCTTTTTACCTGACGACAGGATGTGTCTCTTTAGGATTGGGCCAGGCAGCCGACAACGATGAATTTCGCTTATCCTTTCTGTTGCTGCATGGCGCGGAACATGTTTTCCAGTTGGGATTCCGGCAAATCAAAGCGTTATCTGCCCTGCCCGCCCAGGCCATGGTCTCGGACTTCGATAACGACCCGTATATACAACAGCGCACCATCAAGGCGCTCTTTTTCGAGCTCTGCCGGGCAGACCCGAACTCGGCGTGGATGGGCGATGAAATTTACAGGAAGGAACTGCTGATCCGCCAGGAAAATCAGAACCTCATTGAGTGTGCAAAATGGCTGCGAAAAAACCATTTTGCAGGCCCCGTCAAGGACACCGATCTCGACGCCAATGCGGTGATTGCCATCGCCGTCATTTTCGCCATTTCAGGCGACGGACGTATCCATGCGCGTACCGGACAACAGGAGATCGAAAATCTGATCAAACGCGTCCGTGAAACGAAGCCTGATGTCGAGACGGGCTGGCTTCAGCTGCTCGATAAAATGCCGCCTCAATATCAGTCCATCATGCGCACCTGCATGGACGAATACAAAAACACCATCGTCAAAAAGATCCTGTCCAAGGCAAAAACAGGCAAGATCATCGTGGAAATACAGAATTATTACGCGGGGGCGGAACAGGATGTCGAATACCACTGAATGCTTTTCGTCTTATCTACGGTCGCGCCGGTGGATGAGCGAGTGTGCAGCGTCTCAACCACCACCTGCCTTCCCAGGAGCCTGAATCAACCGGATCAACCGGATCAACAACATATTTTGATCAAGCCTATTGACTTTGGCAGGTCTGCCTTCATTTAAGGAGCGTTATCTGATGCGCATGGCAGCCGCCGCCATGCCGGATTCTGAAAAAGGAGACGTCATGCCAGCCATTCGCCCGCCTGCTGTTGCCGGACTGTTCTACCCCGGCGACGCCGAAGATCTCCGGCGTCAGGTGCAAAAACTGCTGAACGATGCCAGGCTATTTAATCTATTCCCCGACGGACATGGTGATGCTAAAAACCGCCATGCCCGTCCCCCTCTCCCAAACCCCGCCTCGCGCCCCACGGCTGGCTTTGCACATCCAGCCGACTCATGCGGCGGAAAGCATGCTTTCCGAAATCCCGTATTCGTCCCAGAGGGAGAGGAAACAAACGAATCGCTGCGCGAATTTAGTATTAAAGCACTGATCGTCCCCCACGCCGGTTACATTTATTCAGGTGCCATTGCCGCAACCGCCTATGCCACACTGCGCCCCGTCGCTGCCCGCATCCGGCGGGTAATATTGTTGGGCCCTACCCATCACGTCGCGGTACGCGGCCTGGCGCTGCCTGATGCAGACGCCTTCGACACGCCGCTGGGGCGGGTAATGCTGGATACAGATGCCGCAAGCGTCATCGGCAGATTGCCGCAAGTCTGTGTCAGTTCACAGGCGCATGCACAGGAACACTCATTGGAAGTACAACTACCCTTTCTGCAAAGCGTGCTGACCGATTTTACGCTGCTGCCCCTGGCGGTAGGCCGTGCAACTGCTCAAGAAGTTGCCGAGGTACTGGAATTCCTATGGGGGGGTGAGGAAACACTGATTGTCATCAGCTCCGATCTCTCGCATTATCTGCCCTACCCGATCGCGCAGCGCGTGGACGATGAAACCGTACATACTATTCTGGCCTTAGAACCGTCGATTTCTCATGAGCGCGCCTGTGGCGGTACACCGGTCAACGGATTGATGCTGGTCGCACAGAAACACGGCCTGGTACCGCATCTGCTCGATCTTCGCAATTCGGGCGATACGGCCGGCACGCGCGACAAGGTAGTAGGTTATGCGTCATTTGCCTTCACCGAGGAAAAAAGCCATGTCCACTGATAGAGGCGAAATTCTGTTGTCGATTGCCCGTGCAGCGATTTCGCGCGCGTTGAGCAACCCCCTGTTTGCGGACGAAGGGGCATCCTGGCTACTTGATCCAGGCGCGAGTTTCGTCACCCTCACCCAAAATAGTCAACTGCGCGGCTGCATAGGTTCATTGCAGGCACACCGCCCCCTGCTTGCCGACATCAAAAGCAATGCCGTCTCCGCCGCCCTGCACGACCCGCGTTTCATGCCGCTCACTGCAACAGAGCTTACCGGCATAAGCATAGAAATTTCGCTGCTCACTGCACCTAAATCGATGGAGTTCCGCAATGAGACTGACGCCCTGTTGCAATTGCGGCCCGGTGTAGACGGTGTGATCTTTGAATTTTCCCGCTATCGCAGCACCTTCCTGCCGCAAGTATGGGATCAGTTGGCCGAACCCCGCCAGTTTATGGCGCACTTGAAGCGCAAGGCCGGACTTCCAGATGATTTCTGGGATACGGGCATCAGGCTGTCGCGTTATTCCGTCAGCAAATATAGCGAATCCAATAAACTTATGGCCGGGCACCCGTCCGAGAAACTTATGGCCGGGCACCCGAATGAGCAACAAAATGGATGAGTCTATCAGCCTGACCGAACGCTATCCGGCCAAATACTGGCACACCCTTGCCGACGGGCGCATCCAGTGCGATCTGTGTCCGCGCGACTGCAAACTTCACGAAGGGCAACGCGGCGCGTGTTACGTGCGCGGTCGCATTGAGGATGCGATGGTGCTCACTACCTATGGAAGATCCTCGGGGTTCTGCGTCGATCCGATCGAGAAAAAACCGCTCTATCACTTTTATCCCGGCAGCAGCGTTTTGTCATTTGGCACAGCCGGTTGCAATCTTGCCTGCAAATTCTGCCAGAACTGGGATATTTCCAAGTCGCGCAGTTTCGACACGCTGGCCGATCAGGCAAGTCCGGACGCCATCGCGCACAGTGCGGAACAGCTGGGCTGCAAGAGTGTCGCGTTCACCTACAACGACCCGGTGATCTTCGCAGAATATGCGATGGATGTGTCCGACGCCTGTCATGCGTGCGGCATCAAGACCGTGGCGGTCACGGCGGGTTATATACACGAGGCAGCGCGCCGCGATTTTTTTGCCGAAATCGATGCCGCGAATGTGGATCTGAAGGGCTTTACCGATACCTTCTACGTCAAACAATGCGGCGCACATCTGCAACCGGTGCTCGATACGCTCAAATACCTGTGCAATGAGACCAAAGTGTGGGTAGAACTGACCACGCTGCTGATCCCGGGGCTGAACGATAGCATCGATGAAATCGCCATGATGAGCGAATGGATCGCAACAGAACTCGGGAAAGAAGTGCCGCTGCATTTCACGGCGTTTCATCCCGACTACAAGATGACCGATGTGCCCGCCACCCCGGCCACCACGCTGGTGCGCGCAAGGCAAATCGCGCAGCAGGCCGGCTTGTCGTATGTCTATACCGGCAATGTACATAACATCGACGGGGATACCACCTTTTGTCCTGCCTGCAACAGCGAGTTGATCGTGCGCGACTGGTACGAAATCAAACAGTACCGCCTCACACCCGACGGTCACTGCCCCGACTGCCATGCTTCGATTGCCGGACATTTTGAAAGCTTTAGCAAGGCATTCGGTCGTCAGCGCATCCGGGTATTGCCTTCATAATCTACGTCAGTTTTTGGACAGCAGCGTCTCGAACGCATCCAGCGACACAGGCTTGCTGAACAAATAGCCCTGAAATGCGTTACAGCCTCTTAGCTCCAGAAACGCCAGCTGTGCCTCGGTTTCAACGCCCTCGGCAATCACGTTCAACCCCAGGGCCTCGGTCATCGCGATCACGGTCTGCACGATGGCCCTATCGTTGGGATCGGTGGTGATGTCGCGCACAAACGACTGATCGATCTTGATCTGATCCAGCGGCAGACGTTTCAAATATTGCAGCGACGAATAGCCCGTGCCGAAATCGTCCATCGCGAAACTCACGCCCAGCATCTTGAGTTCATGCATCCTCTGTATCGTATCTTCAATATTGTTCAGCACGATGCTCTCGGTCAGTTCCAGCTTCAAACGGGAAGGATTTGCGCCAGTCTCGGTCAACACGCGCTGCACCTGTGCCATAAAGTCGCTCTGGCGAAATTGACTGGCACTGACGTTCACAGCCAGCACCAGATCACGTGTCAGCTCATCACTTTGCCATATTTTGAGTTGTACACAGGCTGTTTGCAGCACCCACAGCCCCAACGGCAAAATCAGTCCGGTCTCCTCAGCAAGCGGGATGAATTGCAAAGGGGATACCAGACCCCGTTCCGGATGTTCCCAGCGAAGCAATACTTCCGCCCCGATCGGCCGACGCCGGCTGTCCACCTGTATCTGGTAATACAGGCGGAATTGCTGTTTGTCCAGCGCACTGCGCAATTCTCCCTCAAGCTGAACGTGCGCTTCCAGGGCTGCCTGCATGCCAGCGTCATAGAAGCGTATCCCATTGCGCCCTGCATCCTTGGCCCGGTACATCGCGGTGTCGGCATATTTGAGCAGGTTATCGACGCTTTCCTCATGTCCTTTAAACAGCACGATGCCGATACTGGACGTCGTGTGGTGGGCATATTGATTCAACTGGTATGGCAAGTTCAAGATGGCGCGTATCTTTTCGGCAACCTGTTCAGCCTGCAATACCGCCTGGTTCTCATTGCTGCTCAACAATTCCAGCACCACCACGAATTCATCACCACCCAACCGCGTAACGCTGTCACCTTCGCGCACACAGCCTTGCAGGCGGCGAGCCACCTCGATCAGCAGCAAATCACCCACATCGTGGCCACGGCTGTCATTGAGGGTCTTGAAATGATCGAGATCAAGAAACATCAGCGCACCATAGCAATCGTTCCGGTCGCTGACGGCAAACGCCTGGGATAATCTGTCCATCAACAGGCGTCGATTTGGCAAGCCGGTCAGTGCATCGAAGAACGCCAGTTGATGAATTTTCTGCTCGGCCAGTTTGCGCTCGGTGATGTCCAGGAAGGTAACTACCGCACCCAGCACCCAGCCGTTTTTTATGATGGGATGCGACCAGTACTCAACGGAGACCACCGTGCCATCATGGCGCCAGAATACTTCGTCATCCACATGAATGTCTTGTCTTTCTCTGAATGCCTGATATACCCGGCACCCTTCATTAAGATAGGGTGTGCCATCGGCATGCGTGTGATGTATCAGGTCATGCATGTTTTTGCCGACAATTTCGCCCGCATCCTCATATCCCAGGATGCGCAGAAATGCCTCATTCACGAAGGTGCACAACCCCTCGTTATCCAGACCGTAAATACCCTCGGCAACAGAATTGAGCAGGCGTTGCAAATTATCCTGCGTATCCTGCAAGACGCGTTGCGCCAGCTTACGCTCCGTGATGTCACGGCACGAGCCGTAAATCCTGCCATCGGGCAATAACACTGCATTCAATTCCATCGGAATCTTGCGGCCGTCCTTATTTAGCAGACGGATTTCCATGATATGGCGTTCGCTATCCGCCAGTATTTTCCGGATTCCCTGCCTGTATATTCCCTGCAAGTCTTTCGGCACCAGATCGAATACCGTCATGTTATACAAATCTTTACGGCTATGCCCCAGCAACTTGAGCGCACTGTCGTTGACGTAGACGATCAGCCCATCGCGCTTGAAGATAAATACTGCATCAGGCGCATATTTCAGCGTCATGCGCAACCGCATCTCGCTATCACGCAATGATTGCGTCATCTCGCGTGCCTGTTGTTCGGCGTCCGCCTGCAACCTCAGGTGTTTTAGCTCCAGCGCTTCCAGCGAACTGGCACCTTGTTGCGCCATGCGGCGTATATACAGACCGGCAAAAATGCCGCCGACGAGCCAGAATAATGCGATTATCGAAACGGGTAAGGGCAGCAACAAAATATTCCGGGAAATTTGCAGCATAAAGTTCTCATCACGAAGTACATCACATTAACCGGAAATAATGATAGCTCAACTGGCAAGCCTAGTTATTAAACGGCGCTGAGACGGTGGGTTGAAAAAAAATCCGGTTACGTCCTTGTTTTTTAGCCTGGTACATCGCCGCATCTGCACTATGCAAAAGATCTTCCTGACTGGCATCATGATTCATAAATAACACCACGCCTATGCTTGAAGTGCAACGATGTTCGAGTTGGATTTCCGGCTGACCTTGCGGCTGATACCTCAGAAAATAAATTTCTGCCAGTTTCAGTCGTATTTTTTCCGCCACCCTGTGCGCAAGATTGACGGACAACTGATGATCGGCATCCAGCCGTCCCAGCATCACCACGAATTCGTCGCCGCCGAATCGCGAAACGGTATCTTCCTCGCGCAAACAGCTGCTGATGCGCTGCGCTGCCTCGATCAGCAGTAAATCACCCACTGCATGGCCGTATTGATCATTGAGCGGTTTGAAATTATCCAGATCGAGAAACATCAAGGCACCGTAATAACCATTTCGAGCGCTGGCAGCCAAAGCCTGGGTCAGCCTGTCGTTTAACAGACGGCGATTGGGCAACAGCGTCAGGGTATCGTAAAAAGCCAGATTGCGTAACTGATGGGTCGCCTCATTGATGCGATGCTGCAAGACCTCGCGTTCGTGCTGCAAATCTGTCGTCATCTGGTTAATGCCACTGGACAGGTTACTCAGTTCACTGACACAGCCGTGCACCGTCACCCGTGTTGCAAGGTTTCCGGCGCCTATCAGATATATCGCCTCGCTCAGTTCTTTGATGGGCTGAATGATGCGACGGCTGGCAAGAAACACCAGACACAGTGTCACCAACAGGAATATTGCAGTCGCAAAGAGAGTCAACATCAACAGGTGGGATTTCAAACGGCGCGTCTGCTTCCAGCTCATTTCAAGCTCCACCGCACCCACCTGCTGAACTGCCGGCCTGAGTTCCGATTCGCCAAGCTCGACCTGAGTCGCGAGGATGGGTTGATACAGCAACAGCATCCTGCCGTCATCGTATTTCGGAATCTCAAGACTCACCAGTCCCAGCCGTTTATCGGGAAGCGGCGTCTTTCTGCCTGCGCCTGACATGTCACCTGACGTCACCAGTATGTCCGATGTCGCATTCATGACCACGACGCCTTTGACATCAGGCTGTTGCAGGGCGCTCTCGGCAATCCCGCTCAAAAATAAACGGTTGTCTGCAAAAACCCCATACTCGCTGCCGGCAGCCAGTTGTCGTGCAATCAGTTGTCCACGGCTCAGCAAATCGCGATCCAGATCGGCGTAACGGTCATGCAGCAGAAATGCCTCCAGCAGGATCACCATGACCATCAAAGGCATCAGCGTAAACCAGATGACGTGCGTGCGGATACCGTATTGTTTGTTTATCATCGCAAACCTCTGGATAATTGTTCAATCTGAAGACGAAGCGCTTCGGCTGATCTGATGGTGATGCCCAAAGTTCTGGCCACCTCCTGATTGACGGCGATGCTGTAGAGTACAGGATACTGCCCGTCCGGCAACTTGCCGGTTTTGGCGAACGATACTGTCGTGGCACCCGCTTGAGCGGCCAGTTGCTCGGGAGTGGAGAAAATCGCACACAAAGCACCGGCTTTGACATAAGCCTGCGAAAAACCGATCAGTGGAATGCCGCGCCGGTAACTGGAGAGCAGGATATTGCGAATAGTATTTGCGTTGTAGATTGTGGCATCCGGCACGGCAAGCAGCACATCGCTATCATCCAACACTTCTTCAAGATCAGCGAACAACGACTCATGCAAAACCCTGTCCGTCAGCGTAGCATGTTGACGGTTCAGTTCGGCGCGCAGGATCGGCACATCCAGTCGCGTTGCGGCAGAATACAACACACCTACCCTGCTGCGATCCGGCATTGCGGCTCTGAGAAAATCCACTTGCCTGATCAAGGGCTGATCAAGATAGATGGCGGAAATCTGTGCGTGCCGCAGTCCCTGCAAATCGGCGTAAGTGCTGCTCGGTATCATCGCCGCCAGCATCGGCAGCGTCGTTTTTCCCGCTACGCGATCCGCCGCCTTCACCCCGACGGTCACGATCAGATCGGCTGTCTGTCGATCAAAATCCTCGGCGCGATCCAGCGTTTTTAAATGAATGTTCGGCGGCAGATTTTGTCCGAATGTTTTTGCGAAGCTCTGATGCAGCGTACTGCTGTCGCTCAGCACCATCAGCAAGCGCAGCTCATCCGCACTGCATGCCGGCTGTGCAAACCCGCCCAGCAAACCAAAAAGTGCGGTTTGCAGCAACCAGCATGAGAACTTATTGATTAACGGGAATGGCAAGCAGCCAACACGAATAATGCAAACGATTCTCGCAGAGATATTGCACAAGTGTGCAATATCTCGCAAACCTGCCATGCCCGTTTCCCCCATTCCAACCTTCCCCCGCAAGCAGGGGAAGGGGCAAACGAATCGCTGCGCGAATTTCACGTTAACGCCACGTTACCAGTTCAGCGTCAGGTTGACATAACCGCGCCGGTTGAAGAGATTGCTGGCAATGTATTCCGTGTAGCTCTGATCGAGCAGATCTTGCAGCACCAGTGCCACACTGCCTTTGACGCCGCCAGCCAGGTTAAAGGCTCTGGCGAGGCGCGCATCCAGACGCCGCTGGATCGGCTGATAATCAATCAAACCCCGATCAAACGGCTGCATGGCACCCTGATAATACCAGGACGCGCTGAAGGAGCAGTCATGAGGCAGCGCTTGAGAAAAAAGCAGACTGGCGCTGTTTTTCGGCATGCTGGCACTCAGGATGTCGCTGTTCAAGGGATTGGATGACACAAATGTTCGCTGCCCTGCTGCAGCCAGTGCAGCTCCATTGCTGGCGGCCAGTTCGTGCGCGAAATTCACCGTCAAACTGCCGTCCTTACTGAATTCATGCTTGACGGTGGCCTCGAATCCCTGATACGCGCCCGCCATCCCGTTCACGAAGGTTTTGCTGGTGGATGAAAGATAGATGCCGTTGCTTAACTGGTCGCTGAACAGTCGCAAATCCAGCGAGGTGGCCCAATCCGGAAACTCTCCGATATAACCTATCTCATGAGACACCATTTTTTCAGATTGCAGCCCCGGTGAATTCACCATCTGACTCGGGATAAACAATGCACCGGGTTGCATCGACGGATAATTTGTCTCGACCATGGAGGGAGTTCGGTATGCAACCGATACGCCCATGCGCAGGGTTTGCTGCGGAGTCACATGAAAATTCAGCGCAACATGCGGAGAGCTATGCCGTTGTGCCAGCGCATCCCTCTCGAACATGGTGCCTGCGTTTAACAGCAAGCTCTGCGTGATGCGCCACTCGTCATGCCCGAACAGCCTGTATTGATTGGTATTTAACGACGAGGTATAAATCTGCGACAACGGCGGAATATAACCTTGTCCGCCAACCCCGTCTGCCTGGTATGCCGCACCATAGACCAGACGGTTGACAGCGGACAGCGGCAGCGTATGCTGCAATTCGATTTCATCGCGTCTGGTCTGAAGCGACTGAACGATCGGGCCGGCATAAAATACCCCGCCCAAATAGGCGGGAAAGGCTTCATGCTGATCTTCCCGTGTATGGGAGTAGCGTAAACTCAATTCACCCTCGTCTGCAAGCTGACGTATCCATCCCAGTTGTACGAAGTCGGAGTTGCCTATCAGATCGTGGAACATGTTGCCGTTGGTCGATCTCGGGAAAACCGAATTCGGGTTTCTGTCGTTGAACCCGACGCCCTGCACATCATGGTTAAAACCGAACTGGATATCGTAACGGTCGACCGCATCGGGATGATAATCCGCGCGGTAATTGAGCAATCGCGCCTGATTGCTGTCGTTGCTGTTATTGAGCAACGCGATCGCGCTGACGGGGAAATTATTGGGAGGCACAGTAAGGTTGTCGTAGCCATTGTCCGCAGTGTAGGCCAGGGTCATGCGGTAATCGAGCAGTTCACCGCGGTGACCGATGCGGGTGGATACGTCGTTGATCCCCTTGTCCCCGTGCGTGTAAGATACGCTTTTGCCATCCATCACACCCGCATCCCGGGTGGTAATGCTGATCACCCCCTGGGTTGAATTCGCGCCGTGCGAAGCGGCAGCAGGCCCCCTGATTACCTCGATGCGTTCGATGTCATCGACCGTGATCGGCAAATCGGCCCAGTTCACCGTACTGGCAGGCGGCATGTACACACTGCGACCATCTATCATCACCTGCATGCGCCTGGCATATTGGTCAGTCGAACCATGGTAGGATACGATCGCCTGACTACCCTTGTAATAGCTGACATACATACCAGGAACCAGTTTGAACAGGTCGGGGATTGTCCTGAAACCGGATGCAACGATCATCTTGCGGTCGATTACCGTCATGGCGTTCGGCGCTTCCGACAATGGCTGTGACAATCGCGATGCACTCAATACCACAGGAAGCTCCTGATAGTACTCGGACTCGCTTGCATAATCAGCCGCACAGGCGGCATGAGCAGCAAGTGAAAGAATTATAAAATATGGATTTTTCATTACTATCGAGCACTTATCCGTCATTTTTTTCTAAAATGGAACTAAGTCGCAATTGATCTGTCCCGGATGAGCGGCAGTTTATCGTATTCCCACTATTCGACAGAAAAAATCTGATAAGGCGCTCTACACCTGCTGTTCCAGTAACGCACCCATCTCCTGCAGGGAAGGAAGCTCCTGCAAGGCACGCAGGTTCAAATCGTCCAGCAACTGGCGGGTGGTGGCAAACAATTCGGGACGGCCAGGCGTATCGCGGTGGCCTGCCACTTCTATCCAGCCGCGCGCTTCCAGCGTCTTGAGTATGGTTGACGCGACCGAGACGCCGCGTATCTCCTCGATGTCGCCGCGCGTGACGGGCTGGTGGTAGGCGATGATGGCCAGCGTTTCCATGACGGCGCGCGAATAGCGCGGCGGTTTTTGCGGATTGAGCCTGTCCAGATAGACCTGCATTTCCGGTCTGGCCCGAAAACGCCAGCCGCTCGCCACCCGGGTCAATTCCACGCCACGGCCCTGCCAGTCGCGTGCTATTTCTTCCAGCAGCGTTTCCAGCTGGCGATTATCAAGCGGCGTGTCGCCGAGCATTTTCAACTCGCTCAACGGTAGCGGCTCAACGCTGGTCAGCAGTGCCGTTTCAAGGACGATTTTAAGAGACGGGTTATCGAATAAATCCGTTCGCCCTGAGCTCGTCGAAGGGACGACAGCAGACTTATCACGAACGACTGTTTTATTCTGCTGTTCGGCTGCTTCTGACATAAATATTCCCGAATGTTTCGCGTTGCTGGATTTCCAGCAGATATTCCTTGGCCAGTTCGAGCATCGCGATGAAAGTGATCACCAGTTTCGGCAAACCGCCTTGCAGGTCAAAAAGAGAGTCGAAGGCGACAAACTCGCCCCCTTGCAGACAGCGCAGGATATGCGTCATCTGCTCGCGCACCGAGAGCGCTTCACGTCGCACTGTGTGGTGAGTGTTGAGCTTGACACGCGCCAACAGCCCCAGCCATGCCAGCTTCAGATCATCCACACTGATTTCGGGCAGTCGCGCATCATTGCAGGTTCGCTCGATCAGCACCTGCACATTCTCGAAATCACGTCCGGCAAGCGGCAATTCATCGAGTTTTTTTGCAGCCAGTTTCATTTGTTCATATTCTTTAAGACGGCGCATCAGCTCGGCGCGCGGATCTTCGCTATCCTCTTCGGATTCCCGGCTTATTTTCGGCAGCAACAGGCGTGACTTGATTTCTATCAGCACCGCCGCCATCAGCAGGTATTCCGCCGCCAACTCCAGCCTGTGATGCTGCAACAACTCGATGTAACTCAAATATTGCCGGGTCAGTTCCGCCATCGGAATATCCAGCACATCCAGATTATGTTTGCGGATCAGATACAGCAGCAAATCGAGCGGGCCCTGAAATGTCTCCAATACCAGTTCCAGCGCGTCCGGCGGAATGTACAGATCCAGCGGCATTTGCAACATCGGCTCGCCGTGCAGACGGGCAGTAATGTGAAATTCGCGCAAGCGTTCGTTCACCCCGTTGCCCGCAAGGCGGGAGAGGGTTGGGGAGAGGGAGCCAGCATGGTGTGTTTCAGAAAAAGAGGCGGCAACGTTACCATGCCCGTTAGACTGTGCTTGAATTTCAGACATGCATCAGGAGTAACTCAGCCCCATCGCCTCGCGCACATCGCGCATCGTCTCGTACGCCAGTTTGCGGGCCTTTTCGTTGCCGTCTGCGATGATATTGCGTACCAGAGAAGGATCATCCAGATACAGTTGTGCGCGTTCGCGCATCGGACGTTGCTCCGAGAGTACCGCATCGATCACCGGCTGCTTGCACTCGATGCAACCGATAGCTGCGCTCTTGCAACCCTGAATCACGCCTTGCTTAGTTTGCTCGCTGGAATACACCTGATGCAGTTGCCAAACCGGACATTTTTCAGGGTCGCCCGGGTCGGTGCGGCGAACGCGAGCCGGATCGGTGGGCATGGTGCGGATTTTTTTGGCAACGCCGGCCTCGTCTTCGCGCAAAGTGATGGTGTTATGGTAGGACTTGGACATTTTCTGCCCGTCAAGCCCGGGCATCTTGGACGCCACTGTTAACATCGCCTGCGGCTCGGACAATATCATCTTGCCGCCGCCTTCCAGATAGCCGAACAAGCGCTCCCGGTCGCCCAGGCTCAGACTCTGCTGCTCATCGAGCAGTGCCTTGGCCGATTCCAGCGCCTCATTATCGCCCTGTTCCTGAAAACGGGTGCGCAATTCATTGTAAAGTCTGGCCTTTTTGCTTCCCAGTTTTTTTACCGCAATTTCCGCCTTTTCTGCAAAGCCGGGATCGCGCCCGTACAGGTGATTGAAACGGCGTGCGATTTCACGGGTAAATTCGATGTGCGGCACCTGATCCTCTCCCACCGGCACCTGAGTTGCGCGATAAATCAGAATATCCGCGCTTTGCAGCAGGGGATAGCCCAGAAAACCATAGGTGGAGAGATCCTTCTCGGTGAGTTTTGCCTGCTGATCCTTGTAGGTCGGCATGCGTTCCAGCCAGCCCAGCGGAGTTATCATCGACAATAAAAGATGCAGTTCGGCGTGTTCAGGCACCTTGGACTGAATGAACATCGTCGCGCGAGCGGGATCAACCCCGGCCGCCAGCCAGTCCACCACCATATCCCAGACGCTTTGCTCGATGATCTGCGGGTTATCGTAATGCGTGGTCAAGGCGTGCCAGTCGGCCACAAAGAACAGGCATTCATACTCGTGCTGCATTTGCACCCAGTTTTTCAACACCCCGTGGTAGTGCCCCAGGTGCAAACTCCCGGTCGGGCGCATGCCGGATAATATGCGATCTGCAAACATGGTCATATTCCAACTAACGTAAAAAGTATCTGTTGTACCAGACTGATCAGGGGATACAACACCCAGCCAAGTACCGGCGAAATTGCCAGGACGATCAGGATCATCATGCCGTAGGGCTCGATTTTACCCAACTGGTACGCCTGCCGATTCGGCAACAGACTGATTGCAACCCTTCCGCCATCCAGCGGCGGCAGAGGAATCAGATTCAATACCATCAGCACGATGTTGATTTTAATACCGATCGCTGCCATATCCATCAAGGGCACGGCAAAATAGCTGTCAGGAAAAGAGGAAGCAAACTTGAACAGCAATGCCCAGGCCACTGCCATCGCCAGATTCGAGGCAGGCCCGGCTATCGCCACCCACAGCATGTCTTTTTTCGGATTGCGCAGCGCTGAAAAATTTACCGGAACCGGCTTTGCCCAGCCGAACAACACGCCGCCCAGCATTAAAGTGAGCAAGGGCAGCAACACCGTGCCGACAGGGTCGATGTGACGGATGGGATTGAGGCTGATGCGCCCCATTTGGTAGGCCGTCATGTCGCCGAAATGCTTTGCCACATAGCCATGCGCCGCCTCGTGCAAGGTGATGGCGAACAGGATGGGAATGGCCGCAATGGCGACAGTTTGAATCAGTTGATCTATTTGCATTTACTTATTAATCAATATGTTACTTAGTATTATTAAATTAAACCGTAACATGGTTACGGGGCCTCTATACCGAAGGGAGCGATATCGCCCTTGCCTTGTCTCACCAGCACGGGAACCGCACCGGTCAGATCGATCACCGTAGTGAAATCAGCCCCCGCAGCACCGCCATCGATTACCGCATCGACTTTTTTCTCCAGCAATTCACGGATCAGTTCGGCATCATTCAGCGGCCAGGGCTCATCGGGTAAAATCAGCGTGGAACTGCACATCGGCTCACCCAGCTCTTCGAGCAACGCCAGCGCCACCGGATGATCGGGCACACGTATGCCTACGGTGCTGCGCTTGGGATGCTGCAAACGCTTCGGCACTTCCTTGGTCGCCTCAAGTATGAAGGTGTAACTGCCGGGCGTATTGGCCTTGAGCAGGCGAAACTGTGCATTATCCACACGCGCATAAGTTGAAATCTCCGACAAGTCCCGGCACATCAGCGTCAGGTTATGCTGCTCGTCCAACCCGCGTATCTGGCGTATGCGGGTCACCGCATGCTTGTCATCCAGATGACAACCCAGCGCGTAGCAGGAATCGGTAGGATACACCACAATGCCGCCGTCCTTCAGGATAGCCACCGCCTGATGAATCAGGCGCATGTTGATGTTGTTCGGATAGATGGTAAAAAACTGTGACATAAAAAATCCAATTATTGCAACACTTGCCAGACCGGACGGCAAATCAGCGGCAGATCTGGCAGCCGCCCCATATCGCGATAACTCTCGCCCGGCCCGTGAAAATCCGACCCGCAGGAAGCCAGCAGATTAAACTCTTCCGCATAGCGCGCAAATTCTGCATATTGTTCGGGTGTATGACTGCCGGTGACGACCTCCAGCGCCTGCCCGCCCAGGCCGGCAAACTCGCTGAGCAACTCGTGCATGGTTTTCTTGCCCATGCTGTGTTTGCCAACCATATAACGCCCTGGATGTGCCAGCACCGCCACCCCGCCGCTGCCGCGTATCCAGCTGATCGCATCGCTAAGCGCCGCCCACTGATGCGACACATAGCCCGGCTTGCCGGTGGCCAGATAACGGTTGAAAACGCTCTTCACATCTTTGCAATGACCTGCCTCGACCAGATAACGGGCAAAGTGCGTGCGGCCTATCATATTCGGATTGCTGGCATGCTTGAGCGCGCCCTGAAAAGCGCCTCTGATGCCGACTTTCGCCAGTTCATCAGACATTTTCTGCGCCCGCTCGCCACGTCCGCCGCGCACGCTCTGCAACCCCAGTTGCAAAGGCGGGTAAGCGGGGTCTATCCCCAAACCCACGATATGCAAGGTGTGTTTGCGCCAGGTCACGGAAATTTCCACGCCGTTGATGAACGTCATACCATGTTGCAACGCTGCGCTGCGCGCCTCGTCCAGACCATCCATATCGTCATGATCGGTCAGTGCCAAGACTTTAACGCCACGAAGAAACGCGCGGTCAACCACTTCGGCAGGCGTCAGGGTTCCATCGGAAATATTGGAATGGCAATGCAGATCGTAATCAAGCACTGGTAACCTCAAAAAAAGCCAATCCGGTCATTCCCATCAGGCGTCAACAGCAGCAATATCGCCACCGCCCTTCTTCATGACCTTGCCTTCTTCGGCGCGGCGACGGCGCACTTCCTTGGGATCCGCAATCAAGGGACGATAAATCTCGATGCGATCCTTGTCGCGCAGCACGGTATCGGCCTTGGTCAACTTGCCGAAAATCCCCAGCTTGAGAGCCGCAAAATCAAGGTCAGGAAACTTTTCCAGCAAGCCGCTGGCCTGTATGCCTTCCATTACTGTGCTGCCGGCAGGCACTGCCTTTTTCAGCAGGGTTTGCTCGGTGGGCAGTGCATAAACCACTTCAATATCGATCGTATCGGTCATTTATTCGGATATACCTTTTCTGCACGGTGTATGAACGCATCCACGAAACTGTTGGCGATGAGATGAAATACCGGCCCGAGCAGTTTTTCCAGCAGCTTACTGGAAAATTCGTAGTGCAGCCGGAATTCTATTTTACAGGCGGTATCGCCAAGCGGGATGAATCGCCAGCTTCCGTCCAGTTGGCGAAACGGCCCATCCTGCAAACTCATCACGATCTGATGGGGTGGCGTGCGCACATTCTTTGTTGTAAAGCTTTGTTTAATATGATGATAATTAATATTAACGGTAGCAAGCACGATATTTTCATGCTGTTCTGCAACGCTCGCCCCGCCACACCAGGGCAAAAATGCCGGATAATCCTGCACGCAATCCACCAGATTAAACATCTGTTCTGCGCTATGTGCAACCAGCACTGTTTTTTCTACTGTAGCCATTCGCACCCAAGCTGTTTTTCCAAAGACTGGTAGAATAGCCGAACACACGGCAAAATTCACCTCTCATGAGCATTATCCAGAATAAGAAAGCATTTCACGAATACTTCATCGAAGATAAATATGAAGCAGGCCTGATGCTGGAAGGATGGGAAGTCAAGGCCATCCGCGCCGGACGCGCGCAACTCAAGGAAGCCTACGTCACCTCGAAAGACGGCGCATTATTTCTGTTCGGCTCACACATCAGCCCCCTGCTTTCTGCCTCGACGCACATTCATCCTGATCCGGTACGCACGCGCAAGCTGTTGCTGCACAAGGCTGAAATTGAAAAAATCATCAACAAGGTGAAACGCGCAGGCTACACCGTAATGCCGCTGGACATGCATTACAAGGGCGGCCGAGTCAAACTGACCATAGGCCTGGCCAAGGGCAAGAAGCTCCATGACAAGCGCGCAACAGAAAAGGAAAAAGACTCCAAACGTGAAGCCGCGCAGGCGATGAAAAAGGAAAAACGCTAAAACACGCGCGCTTGCGGCGCAATTCATGTTTCTAAGCCACAAGAGAGCCACCGAGAAGGAAAAGGACTCCAAACGAGAGGCCGCCAAGGCGATGAAAAAAGAAAAACGCTAATGACCGGCGCGGTTAACCATGCCTGCAGAATTTCGTAGTGGCACGATAAATCGCGCCCTTCTTGCTGTCCGGCACCACAACGAATGGAGACAATATGAACGATCAAACTGCGACACAGACAGCCTATCTTGCAGGCGGATGTTTCTGGGGTATGCAAGAGCTGATGCGACAAATTCCCGGCGTGTTGGAGACAGAAGTGGGCTACAGCGGCGGAAGCACACCGGATGCCACGTATGAACAGGTCAAGACGGGGCGCACCGGACACGCCGAATCGCTCAGGATTTTGTTCGATCCCGGACAACTCACCTACCGCCACCTGTTATTTGAATTTTTTCGCATGCACAACCCGACCACGCCCAACCGGCAGGGCAACGATGTCGGAACCCCCTACCGCTCGGCGATTTTTTACTTGAACGATGCTCAGTTAAACATCGCGCAGGAAGTCATGCATACCGTGGATGAATCAGGCGACTGGCAGGCCAAAATTATCACCGAACTTCTTCCGTTCATGGCATTTTTCCGCGCCGAGGAATATCACCAGCAATACCTTGAAAAGCACCCTGGCGGCTATACCTGCCATTACATGAGACACCTGCCGCTGGCAGAGTAGCAGTCGTTTCCAGCTCAGCACCGAATCCGACAGTTACAGTTGGTTATTTACCTTGCCTCCCCTCACGATTTTTGCTAACGTGCCCGGCTATGCGAATTTCCCGATTTTTTCTCCCGGTATTTATTGCCTTTGCCCTGCTGACTGCGCAGCAAGCCGGGGCCGCGCACGCACTGAGTCATGCCCTTGAATCCCTGTCAGAACAGGACAAGCAGGTTACACCGCATCATGCCTGCGAAAAATGCGCAACCTTTGCGGATCTGAGCAGTGCGCCCGCCATGGGCATCTATACTTTTCCGCTACCCCCTCTACCTGCCGTAACCTTTCTCCACCCTTCCCTATCGTTACGTCTCGCTCAAGCCTTTACTCCCGTCGCACGCGGCCCGCCCGCTTCCCCTATTCTTTAAGCAAGATTCTCCATAACTCAGCTAACAGCCTGCCATTCACCTGCGCGTGAAAGACAGTGCAGTCACTTGGAAACTTAAATGAAAAAAATCCGCAAGCGAACCACGCCTGCTCTGCCTGCCATGGCAGGCGAA
>JAJXTL010000028.1:0-2293 GCA_021783855.1 Pseudomonadota bacterium | reverse complement strand
ACTAACGGGCACCTTTATCGCAATACATTAAGTGTCTTGCTCGGTTTTGCATTAACCGGCACGGCTTATGCCTCCGAGCTGACCGATCTGCTCCAGCACACACTTGAAAATCCGGCGATTGCCGCGAGCGACTTGCAATCACAGGCCGCCAGCAAGGATGTAAGCGCCGCGAATCTGCGCTACTTAGGTCAGGCCAATCTGTTCTCCGGAAATTATCGTTACAACATGCCCAGAGTGGTGGGTATTTTCACGCCGGGCGTCACCCCTTTCCCGGTTCCGGCATCGCAGGACATCACGCAGTACGGTGCCAGCTATCATCTGCCTGTGGACGTATTCGGCGTCATCGCAGCCGAGCGCAAACAGGCGCAAGCCGGCAATACCACGGCGCAATTACTGGCGCGTCAGGAAACCCTGCTGCGACTGCATCAAACCCTGGCAGCTTACGTGCGCCTGCAAGCACTCGCAGCTCAATCCCGCGCACTCGGTGCCGAGCAGAAGCAACTCGAAACATACGCGAAGCGAGTGCGTGAGGAAGTCAAGGTCGGACGTACAGCCGGACTTGATTTAAGTCTGGTACAAAGCGATCTGTCGCGCCTCGCAGCCCAGCAGACTATTTTTGATGGCAACCAATTCGCTGCATTGGCCGCACTTAAGGCTTCCGCGAATATGGTCGCCACGACAATTGCTGAAAAAATTGTGGTGCCTGAACTACAAAACAACAATACGCAAGCGAGTCTGCCGGTTGCTCTGGCCAAGGCACAGGAAACAGTGGCCGAAGCGCTTGCACAGGAAGCGCACCGCAGCCTGCTCCCGGCTTTCAGTATAGATACACAATACGATAACTACGATGGCGCATTGGTGCAGCGCCATGCATGGGTGCTTGGTCTTAATATGAATATCCCCCTTGATCCGGGCGGCATTCAACGTGCGTCTGCATCCTTGCAACGCGCTCGGGCAGCAAAAGAACAATTGCTGGCCGTGCAGGCAGACACGATTTCCCAAATTTCCGCCCTTGAAGCGAACTATCAATCCTCAATCGGTAATGCCCGTGCGCTTGCCAGCGAGGTGGAACATCGCCAGGAAGTGGTTGTCGTCGAGCGCGAAAAATGGCAACTCGGCGCCGGCACCCTGGACGAACTTCTTTACGAGGAGCGCAATCTGCTCGACGCTCAATACACGCTTGCCGACGCCTCTGCACAGGCAGCAACCGCCTGGTCCGGCATGCAGATACTGCTCGGCACGCCATCCGACAAATACATCGACTCCCTGGGAGTAAAACCATGAATATTAAAAAAATTATTCCTGCCTTGAGCATTTTATTGCTGCTCATCGCAGCTGCCGCATATCTGATACGCCATCAACATCATGTGTTGTCATCCGAAGCCCCACCCACCGCATGGACCGTGGTGATTCATGATCGCACACTGGGCGAGGAGGCGATGCGCCTGACCCGTCCCGCAGTGGCGGACGTGGAAGCCGTTGATCAGACTGTGCTGGCCAGCAGGTTGTCCGGCTATGTCACCCGGATGCCGCTGTATGAAGGAAGCAGGTTCAAGCGCGGAGACTTGCTGGCAACGATAGAAATGAGCCAGTCCGGCGCTATGCGATCCCAGGGCAATTCCCTTGAGGCCGATCTGGCGTTCGCCAAGAGCGCCCTCATGGCCGCGGAAGAACACCTACAGCGATCCCGCAAGCTCTACCGGATCGGCGGCGTTTCTTTGGAACAACTACAGACAGATGAGGCGGATGTTGCCTCAGCCCAGGCACGTCAGACTCTCGCACGGGAAAATCTGCACAACTCCACGCTTGTCGCGCCCTTCGATGGCGTGATTGCCGCCCGTCTGGCGCAGCCGGGCGATATTGCCACACCGGGCAAGCCGCTGTTGCGCATTGTCGCGCTGGGGCCGCAACGGGTGCTGGTCGATGCGCCCAATCTGATGGTGGTGGGCGGGTTGCTGCTGGAGGGAAAATCCTACCCCGTGCATCCCTGGCCGGAAGCGACCTCGCAAGGTTTACGTCGCTGGGAAGCGCGGGTGAACGGCCTGATGCCCGGCAGCAAGGTGGACGTGAACCTTGTCACCTACGCGGGTCAGGGCGTGTTCATCCCAGATGAATGCATGCTGAACACCGATGGCCGACACGCGGATTTGCTGCGTCTGCCGGCTGACGGCAAGTCCCCGGCTTCAGTGCAGACCATCGCCCTGCTCGCCTCCGGCGAGCAGGGCGCGGCGGCAACGTCTGCCGGGCTGGTCGGGGCGCGTATTGCCTGCGCCAGTCCGGATGTGCTCAACCG
>JAJXTL010000155.1 GCA_021783855.1 Pseudomonadota bacterium | reverse complement strand
CAAAAACTTCATTCTGACGCTGCTGGTTTCACGCGGCGTGCCGATGTTGCTGGGCGGCGACGAATTTCGCCGCACGCAAAACGGCAACAACAACGCCTGGTGTCAGGACAACGAGACGAGCTGGTATGACTGGAATGGCTTGGCGCAGCACGGCGAAATTTTCCGTTTCACCCGTGGCATGATCGCTTTTCGTCGCGCCCATCCTGTTCTTTCCAGGGAGCAATTCTATACGGATGCCGATATCCACTGGTTTGCGCCGCAAGGCGGATTACCCGACTGGACTGATCCCCAGTCAAAACAGTTTGCCTGTCTGATCCATGAAGATGCCCAGCACGCCTTTTTGCTGATGTTCAATGCCGACGCCGATATCGTAGATTTTCGCTTGCCGCCCGCCCCACAGGGTACGCAGTGGCATCTGTCCGTGGACACCGGCGCGCATCAAGACCTGTTTGCTGCGGGTGAGGAAGTGCTTCTGCAAGATCAGCAAACTTACCGGATGAATTCCAGATCCAGCGCCATACTGCTGGCTCGTGAAATGAAGGCGTAACAGATGCATTCAAGGCAAGCCAAGTGAAAGCGTGGATAGCGATGTCGGATTTTAGTAATGAGCAGATGTCAAATAAGGAGATGTTATGTTGAAAAATGTTGTTTCAGGCGTTGCATTGACGTTAGTGCTTGCCCTGACGGGTGCTTATATGCTGGTGCAAAGCGGGCTTATTCCTGCCAATGCAGATGCCAAACCCGGCAGGCTGGAAACCTGGATGGCGCGCACCTCGCTAGATGCCACACTGCGCCGCGATGCGCCAAAAGAGCAAAATCCGGTGGCACTGACGGATCAGAATCTCATGAATGGCGTTCATCTTTTTGCGCAAAATTGCACGGTTTGCCATGGTTCAGCAAAAGGCGCGACGGCGCCCTCACCGATCGCGAAAGGCCTTTATCAAAAGCCGCCGCAATTGGTGACAGATGGCGTTGAAGATGACCCGGAAGGCTATTCGTTCTGGAAGATTCGCCATGGCATACGTCTGACGGGCATGCCTTCGTTCGGCTACACCCTGAACGATCAGCAGATATGGACGTTGGCACTTTTTCTGAAGTATATGGACAAGCTGCCGCCCGCTGTCCAGCAGGTATGGCTGCAAGTTCAGAACTGGCCGGTGGCATCCGTGAACCTGCCGGAGCAGAAATAAGCTGTTCAATGATCCGGTTAGACTAAGTATCACGAGGAAACCTTCATGAAACCTGCTGACGCACACATTCTGACCATCAATGGCGGCTCATCGAGTATCAAGTTCGCGCTGTTCGATGGCGCGCTGCGCCGGATCCTTGCAGGTAGCATTGAGCGGATCGGCTTGCCGGAGGCGGCCTTGCGCGTTCAAGGATTGACCCCGCAGGACAATTTTTCGCGGCCAGTGACGGCGCCGGATCATACTGCCGCCGTGGCCGTGCTGATGGACTGGATTGAGGAACGCGGTGTAGCCCTGGCCGCAGTCGGGCATCGCGTGGTGCATGGCGGGCCGAAATACAGCCAGCCTGAGCGCATCACGGCAAAAATGGTAGAAGCGTTGCACGGGCTTTGTCCTTTCGATCCCGAGCATTTGCCGGAAGAAATCCTGTTGACCGAGGCGTTTCATCGCCGCTATCCCGAGTTGCCGCAAGTGGCGTGTTTCGACACGGCTTTTCACCATTGCCTTCCGCGCGTGGCGCAAGTTTTGCCGATACCGCGTCGTTATGAGGCGCAGGGGCTGCGTCGTTACGGGTTTCACGGCCTGTCCTATGCCTATCTGATGGAGGAACTCGCGCGTCTGGGCGTACCTGCGACAGGGCGGGTGATACTCGCGCATCTGGGCAATGGCGCAAGTCTGGCCGCGGTGCAGGATGGCAAGCCCATAGACACAAGCATGGGATTTACGCCGGCTGCGGGTGTGGTGATGAGCACGCGTTCAGGCGATCTGGATCCCGGTGTGGCAGGGTATTTGATGAAAAATATGACGCCCGAACAATTCAGTCATCTGGTCAATCACGAATCCGGACTGCTCGGCGTGTCCCAGACCAGTTCCGACATGCGCGACCTGCTGGCGCATGAATCGACCGATGTTAGAGCCGCTGAAGCGGTAGCACTGTTCTGTTACCAGATCAAAAAATGCATCGGCGCCTATACGGCAGCGCTGGGTGGGCTAGACACGCTGGTGTTCGCGGGCGGCATCGGAGAGAACGCGCCCGTGATCCGCGCGCGCATCTGCGACGGGCTGGAATTTTTGGGTATCGAAATCGATAAACAGCGCAATGCGGGCAATGCGGCTGTGATTTCAGCGTCATCCGGACGTGTCACGGTTCGGGTCATGCATACGGATGAGGAAGTGATGATCGCGAAATCGGTCTGCCACGTTTTGGATATTCAAATTGAAATGGAGAATGCGCATGAATACAACTGAGTTGCCGGACAAACCGTTGTCGCCTGATCTGCTGTACAAAATAGATGCCTATTGGCGCGCCGCCAACTATCTGTCGGTCGGCCAGATTTATCTCTACGACAATCCGCTCTTGACACGGCCGCTGGCGGCGACGGATGTCAAGCGCATGCTGCTCGGGCACTGGGGCACGACGCCCGGACAGAACTTCATTTACGCGCACCTGAACCGGGTCATCAAACAATATGATCTCGACATGATTTATGTGTCCGGCCCCGGACACGGAGGACCTGCTGTCGTCGCCAACACCTATCTCGAAGGCACTTACAGCGAAATCTATCCCAACATCAGTCAGGATGAAGCCGGCTTGCAGAAGTTGTTTTTGCAGTTTTCGTTTCCCGGCGGCATTCCCAGCCATGCATCGCCGGAGACACCCGGGTCGATTCACGAAGGAGGCGAGCTGGGCTATTCGCTCAGCCACTCGTTCGGCGCGGTATTCGATAATCCCGATTTGATCGTGGCCTGCGTCATCGGCGATGGCGAGGCGGAAACCGGGCCCTTGGCCACCGCGTGGCATTCCAACAAGTTTCTCGATCCGGCAACGGACGGTGCTGTGCTGCCCATCCTGCATCTGAATGGTTACAAGATCAGCAACCCGACCGTTCTCGCGCGCATCGAACATGAAGAACTGGAACAATTGCTGAAGGGTTATGGCTGGACGCCTTATTTTGTGGAAGGCGATGAGCCGGAAGAGATGCACCAACGGATGGCCGGCATGCTGGACGGAGTCATTGAGCATATTCGACAAATTCAGCGCAATGCGCGCGACAATAACGACTTCACACGCCCGCGCTGGCCGATGATCGTACTGAAATCGCCCAAGGGTTGGACCGGGCCAAAGGTGGTTGACGGCGTGCAGATCGAGGGTACCTTCCATGCGCATCAGGTGCCGCTCAACCCGAATAATCATCCCGAACATCTTCAGTTGCTGGAAAGCTGGATGAGGAGCTACCGGCCTGAAGAACTGTTCGACGAGCAAGGCCGCCTGCAAGCGGAACTGGCCGAACTGTCGCCCGAGGGCTGTCGCCGCATGAGCGCAAATCCCCACGCCAATGGCGGCATGCTGCTGCGCGACTTGCGCATGCCGGATTTTCGCGACTACGCCGCCCGTGTACCTGAGCCCGGCGCACCCGGCATTGGCGACACGCATGTGCTGGGGCCTTTTTTGCGCGATGTGGCGAAGCTCAACGATACGAATTTCCGCGTATTCGGCCCTGACGAGACGCTCTCCAATGGGCTGGAAGCGCTGTTTGAAGTTACCCAACGCCAGTGGCTTGCTGCGACCGTGCCGAACGACGAGCTTCTCGCACCGACCGGGCGCGTGATGGAAATGCTCAGCGAACATCAATGCGAGGGCTGGTTGGAGGGCTACCTGCTGACCGGCCGGCATGGGCTGTTCAACTGCTACGAGGCGTTCATCCACATCATCGATTCGATGTTCAATCAGCACGCCAAATGGCTGAAGGTCACCGCGCAACTGCCATGGCGGCGCAAGATCGCCTCGCTCAATTACCTGCTGACGTCCCATGTCTGGCGTCAGGATCACAACGGCTTTACCCATCAGGATCCCGGCTTCATCGACCATGTGGTGAACAAGAAAGCCGAGGTGGTGCGGGTCTACTTCCCGCCCGATGCAAATTGCCTGCTGTCGGTGATGGATCACTGCCTGAGGAGTCGTCATTACGTCAACGTGGTGGTCGCGGGCAAACACCCTGCGCCGCAGTGGCTGAATATGGACGCCGCAGTCAAGCATTGCACCCAAGGCATCGGCATCTGGCAATGGGCCAGCAACGATCAGGCGGTGACCCCCGACGTGGTGATGGCCTGCTGCGGCGATGTGCCGACGCTTGAGACGCTGGCTGCCGTCTCCATCCTGCGTGAGCATTTACCTGAGTTGAAAATCCGCGTGGTCAATGTCGTCGATCTGATGAAGTTGCAGCCGCCATCAGAGCATCCGCACGGACTCTCCGACATGGATTTCGACGAGCTGTTCACCACGGATAAACCGGTCATTTTCGCCTACCACGCCTACCCGTGGCTGATCCATCGGCTGACCTACCGCCGCACCAATCACGATAACATACACGTCCGCGGCTACAAAGAGGAGGGCACCATCACCACGCCGTTTGACATGACGGTGCTGAACGATCTGGACCGCTTCCATCTGGTGATGGACGCCATCGACCGCCTTCCTCAGACCGGCGACAGGGGCATTTATCTTAAGCAGCAGTTAAAAGACAAGCTCATCGAACACAAACAGTACATCGAAAAATATGGCGAAGACATGCCGGAGATACTTAACTGGAAGTGGGAGGCAAGATGAACAAGCAGGAACTTATGAATATCGCGCAGGCGTTAGTCGCAAGTGTGAAAACGGCCCAACAGGCGCTGTTGCAACAGGCCAGATGCAACCGGGCTGCGCGCCGCGGCGAATACAGTGCTGCGATGGAAGTTACCGGCGCATGAAAACAGGTACATCCAATGCCTTGCATTTGTATCTCATCAGGCATGGCGAAACCGAGTGGTCTCTCGCCGGCCGGCACACCGGACGCACGGATATTCCGTTGACCCGGAACGGCGAGGAAGAGGCGCGTGAACTGAGCCGCCGCCTGCCGGAAATCTCGTTTGCCCATGTATTGAGCAGCCCGCTCAAGCGTGCACTGCGAACCTGTGAGCTGGCCGGTCTGGATACACTACCGGAAATAGAAGCGGATCTTGCCGAATGGGACTATGGCGATTACGAAGGGCTGAGTTCTCTCGATATCCGCAAGGCGCGACCGGACTGGGATGTTTACCGGGACGGCTGTCCGGGCGGTGAAACGCCCGCGCAAATATCCGCACGCGCCGATCGCCTCATCGCCCGTCTGCTCAAACTGGACGGTAATATCGCACTCTTTTCGCACGGTCAGCTAGGCTGCGTTCTGGCGATGCGCTGGATCGGACTGGCGGTAAATGAGGCACAGCATTTCACGCTCGGCACGGCATCGTTCAGTATTTTGGCTTTCGATCCCCACCACCCGGGCGTGCCGGTCATTGCATTGTGGAATGCGCGTGCTCACTGATCCGCAGCTCACGGTCCAACAAGCGGTGAGCTGGGGGATTCTAGTGCCACAGGCCGATGCGCCATTGGCCGGTTAAGTGCGTTGCCGTACGGTAGCGGCCGGTATTCGTGGTTAGACTGATGCTATTGCCGAACCATAAGGAATACCCATCATGGAACCGAATAACGAGCAGCCCGAAGTTCCCGAATCTAAACCCGGAGCCGAGCCCGACGAGAAACCCGATGCCAAGCCGACGGGTGCCGCAAAGGATCAGCCGACCGGCGGCCTGACCAGTGACGAGGCCAGCCGCCTTCTGACGAAGTTCGGCCCCAACGCGATGCCGGATACGAGCATGCACCCGCTGCGCATGGCGCTCGAAAAATTCTGGGCCCCTGTTCCGTGGATGCTTGAGGCCGCGATTGTGCTCGAACTGGTAGTCGGCAAGCATGTCGAGGCCGCGATCATCGCCGGCCTGCTGGTGTTCAACGCGGCACTCGGACTGTTCCAGGAAAGCCGTGCCCAGGCGACCCTCGCCGCACTGAAGTCGCGGCTCGCGCTGAACGCATCCACCCGGCGCGACGGCGCGTGGAAAACCATCCCCGCGACCGAGCTTGTGCCGGGTGACGTGGTGAAGCTCTCGCTCGGTGGCGTGGTGGCCGCGGATGTACACATCACCGGCGGGGAAGTGCTGCTCGACCAATCCATGCTTACCGGCGAATCGGTACCCATCG
>JAJXTL010000027.1 GCA_021783855.1 Pseudomonadota bacterium | reverse complement strand
CCATCCGATAGTAACCCTCAAAAACTTCGCCGTGGATGTAGTTGTAACCTGTCCTGACATTCATGGTATAGGCGGCGATTGCCATACCCTCGATCAAGAGATGCGGGTTGTAGCGCAGAATGTCCCAGTCCTTGCAGGTACCCGGCTCGCCTTCGTCGGAATTGCAGACGATATACTTGTCGCCCTCGAAACTGCGCGGCATGAAGCTCCACTTGAGACCCGTCGGAAAGCCCGCTCCGCCGCGACCGCGCAAGGCTGACGTTTTGACTTCCGCAATAATCAGGTCAGGCGACATTTTCTCGGTCAGCACACGGCGCAACGCCTGATAACCGCCGACTTTAAGATAGTTTTCAAGCGTCCACGGCTGGTCAAAAGCCATCGTGGTTTGAGTGACCGGACCTCTCATGACTTATCCAATTCTGCCAGAATTTGATCAATTTTTTCATGATTCAAACGCCCGCACAGTTTTTTGTTATTGATGGTAAACAGCGGTGCATCCATGCACGCGCCCATGCATTCGCCTTCACGCAAACCAAACTTACCGTCTGCCGTTACTTCGCCAAAACCGATACCCAGTTTCGATTCCAAATAAGCTACCGTATCTTCGGCGCCACACAAGGTGCAGGAAAGATTGGTGCACACGGTAATGGTGGTTTTACCCATCGGCTTGAGATTGTACATGTGATAGAAGGTCGCCACTTCAAGCACGGCGATTTGCGGCATGTTCAGATAATCGGCGATGTCGCTCATATCGTCAGTCGAAATCCAGCCCTTTTCATCCTGGACGAAACGCAGGGCCGACATCACGGCAGACTGTTTCTGGTCAACCGGATATTTTTTCAGCTCACGGTTGATTTGATCTTGAATAAGTGCGGATAACATTATCGGTCTATCTCTCCAAAAACAATGTCTTGTGTGCCGATGATGGTTACCACATCGGCTATCATATGACCGCGCACCATTTCGTCCAGTGCCGAAAGATGCGTAAATCCCGGCGCCCGAATCTTCAGACGGTAGGGTTTGTTGGCGCCATCCGATACGATATAAATACCGAACTCGCCCTTGGGATGCTCGACTGCCGCATACGCTTCGCCTTCTGCGATATGCATGCCTTCGGTAAACAGCTTGAAGTGATGAATCAATTCTTCCATGTTCTGCTTCATGGACTCACGTGCAGGCGGCGCATACTTGTGGTCGCTGGTAATCACGGGGCCCGGATTAGCGCGCAGCCAACTGATACATTGTTTGATGATGTGGTTGCTTTGTCGCATTTCTTCGACTCGCACCAGATAACGATCGTAGGTATCGCCGTTTCGGCCTACCGGAATATCGAAATCCAGCTTGTCGTACGCGGCATAGGGCTGCTTCCTGCGCAGATCCCACTCAATACCGGAGCCGCGCAGCATAGGCCCCGACATGCCGAGCGCAATTGCGCGTTCAGGCGAGACCACACCGATACCCACCGTGCGTTGCTTCCAGATGCGATTATCCGTCAGCAGCGTTTCGTACTCGTCCACATGGTTCGGAAAACGATTGGTAAAATCTTCCAGGAAATCGAGCAACGAACCCTGACGGTTCACATTCATCTTTTTGACCGCAGCGGCATTGTGAATTTTGGATGCTTCATATTGCGGCATGGTATCAGGCAGGTCGCGATATACACCGCCCGGCCGGTAATAAGCCGCGTGCATGCGAGCGCCCGACACCGCTTCATAGGCATCCATCAGATCTTCGCGTTCGCGGAAGCAGTACAGGAATACCGTCATTGCACCGATATCCAGACCGTGCGCACCCAGCCACATCAAATGATTCAGAAGGCGGGTGATTTCATCAAACATGACACGGATGTATTGAGCACGCAGCGGCACTTCAATCCCGGCCAGCTTTTCGATCGCCATCACATAAGCATGCTCGTTGCTGAGCATGGACACATAATCCAGCCTGTCCATATAAGGCAGAGACTGCAAATAAGTCTTGTGTTCTGCCAGCTTTTCAGTCGCGCGATGCAGCAATCCGATATGCGGATCGGCACGCACCACCACTTCACCATCGAGCTCCAGCACCAGACGCAACACACCGTGCGCTGCCGGGTGCTGCGGACCAAAATTCATTGTGTAATTCTTGATTTCTGGCATGACTACCTCACAGCACAATGAATTTCTGCGCAGGACAACCGATGCGAACAAACGCCCGCAGGGCGACCGGAGTTAAATGTGTATTTCTTGATTTCAGGCATGAACGCGTCCTCAGTGGCTACCGTAAGTTTCTTCGCGCATGGTGCGCGGCGTCACTTCGCGAGGCTCAACCGTCACAGGCTGATAAACCACGCGCTGCTGCTCGGGGTCGTAGCGCATTTCGACATGTCCGGAAAGCGGAAAATCCTTGCGGAAAGGATTGCCGACAAAGCCGTAATCCGTCAGGATGCGACGCAAATCCGGGTGACCTGTGAAAATGATACCGAACAGATCAAAGGCCTCGCGCTCGAACCAGTTGGCCGACGGCCATATATCGATCACCGATGCGATCACCGGAAAGTCATCTTCCTCGGCAAACACGCGCACGCGCAACCGCCGATTGTGCTGATGGGACAACAGATGGTAGACGACTGCAAAGCGTTTACCCGCCCATTCGCCATCGCCATCGCCATCGCCATATTCGGAATAGTCCACCCCGCACAGGTCCATCATCTGGACGAAACGCAAGTCCGCCGCATCGCGCAACAGGGTGAACACCTGCAACATGTCAGCCGCACTGACCACAATGGTTGTCTCGCCCAACTTCTCTTGCAGTGAAACCATCCGGTCGCCCAGCAAATCCTTCAGCACTTCCTGCAGTGATTGTTTATCGTTCGTCATATAGAGGCCTAGCGCGCGATGGTATTGGTACGCTTGATCTTGTTCTGCAATTGAATCAGACCGAACAGCAGCGCTTCAGCCGTCGGCGGGCAACCGGGTACGTAAATATCGACCGGAACGATGCGGTCGCATCCGCGCACCACCGAGTAGGAGTAATGATAATAGCCGCCGCCATTTGCACAGGAACCCATGGAAACCACCCAGCGAGGTTCCGACATCTGGTCATACACCTTGCGCAGCGCAGGCGCCATTTTGTTGCACAAGGTGCCTGCCACGATCATTACATCGGACTGCCGTGGACTTGGGCGGAACACGATACCGAAACGGTCAAGATCATAACGCGCCGCACCGGCCTCCATCATTTCCACAGCACAACAGGCCAGACCAAAAGTCATCGGCCACAGCGAACCGGTACGCGTGTAATTGATAATGGTGTCCAGGGTGGTCGTGACAACGCCCTTTTCCAGTATGCCTTCTATTCCCATTCCAGCGCTCCTTTCATCCACTCATAGACAAAACCTACCACCAGAATAGCCAGGAAGATCATCATGGAAACGTAGCCGAACATGCCGATTTCCTTGGTGACTATAGCCCAGGGAAACAGGAATGCAATTTCGAGATCGAACAGGATGAACAAAATGGCAACGAGGTAGTAACGCACATCGAATTTCATGCGCGCATCTTCGAAGGCCTCGAAGCCGCATTCGTATGGAGACAGTTTCTTGCTGTCGGGACGATGCGGCGCAGCCAGTCTTCCCATGACGACAGGAGCAATACCAAACAGCAGACCGACACAGATGAACAACAGTACCGGAAAATAGTTTTCCAACATTGAGCTTCCCCCCCTCTGTACAGAATTCATGAAACAACTCTAGGGAGTTAAATCAGAATCATATTGATTTAAAGGTCGCCGATACGCTCGGGTATCAGCTTGTTTTGCCACTTTCAAAACTGGTGCGGATGGGGAGACTCGAACTCCCACGCTCTTACGAGCACAAGCACCTCAAGCTTGCGTGTCTACCAATTCCACCACAACCGCATATTATTTGTAATTATTATTTTTATTTATTGTATTTATTGCTTATTTCAAGCGATTGCTATTTCGGAATCTCCTTGATTTTTGAATTATCAACCGGAACTTGGGCGGATGCAGGTGTTTTAATCGCAGCAGCATTCACTCTATCCATCACGCCTTGCTGTTCCGCGGGGTGAGAATAAAGGTAAGTCAGCGTCAGGCTGGTCACAAAAAATATGGCTGCCGCAACAGCGGTGCTACGACTCAAAAAATTCGCGGAACCGGCCGAACCGAACAGGCTGCCTGCCGAACCGGTACCAAAAGCCGCACCCATATCAGCACCCTTGCCATGCTGCACCAGAACCAGACCGCACAACGCAATTGCCGTCACCAGATGAAATACCCAAACTATTGTTTCCACACACTACTCCAAACTTACGGGCATGACAAAATGCCACCCCTGAAATAAAACCCGCGATGCCCGCCTTTCTCCTCTTCCCTCTGATGAAACTACCAGCCATTTGACCAAGCCATCAAGAAACGATAGCCAAGTCGCCGGTTATCCCACATGCGAGTAAATTAAATGAAGGTATTGCTACGCAAGCCCCTCGTTAATAATTATTGGGCTGCGCGACAAATCGCCACGAAATCTTCAGCCACCAAAGATGCGCCGCCGATCAGACCACCGTCAATATCGGGCATCGCAAACAATTCAACCGCATTGGCGGCCTTCACGCTGCCGCCATAGAGTATACACAATCCCTGCGCTACCTGACTATCCTGCTGTGCTATTCGCTGCCGAATGAAGGCATGCACCGCCTGCGCCTGCTCGGGGCTCGCCGTCTTGCCCGTACCGATTGCCCAGACAGGTTCATAGGCGACCACTGCCTTCGACAAGGCTGCGGCGCCGAAACGCGACAGCACCGCATCAAGCTGGGTTGCCACAACCTGTTCGGTCACACCCGACTCGCGCTCAGAGAGCGTTTCTCCCACGCAGAATATCGGCGTCAACCCCGACTTCTGCGCCGCTGCAAATTTTGCTGCGGCAATCTCGTTGCTTTCGTGAAACAGGCCGCGACGCTCCGAGTGCCCAATGATGACGTAACGACAGGCAAAGTCCACCAGCATGCCAGGCGCGACTGCGCCCGTAAAAGCACCCTCCTCCTGCGGACTGAGATTCTGCGCCCCCCAGGCTACATTACTGCCCTGCAGCATGGATTGCGCCTGGGCAAGATAGGGGTACGGAACACACACCGCATAATCTGCGTTGCGCAACTGACCGACACCGTCGAGTATTCCCTGAAGCAGCGTCTGATTACGAGCCAGACGACCATACATTTTCCAATTTCCGACTACCAGTTTGCGACGCATCGTAACCAATCCAGTGAGCTTTTAAAGTCCCGCAATGCTACCTGCGAACGCCTGTCCGGTCAATCAAAATGAACTCGCAGGCTGCACCGGAATTTCGCACCTTTTCGCAATAATGCGGTTGTATTCGTCCACGTAGACCAGTTGCGGGTGAAAATCCTGCAACTCCTGTTCGGAATATATCGCATAAGTGGCGATGATCAAAAGATCACCGGGATTCGCCTTGTGTGCCGCAGCACCGTTCACCGAAATCAGACCCGAGCCGCGCTCAGCACGTATCGCATAGGTCGTGAAACGTTCCCCATTGCTGACATTGTAAATATCGATTTGCTGATATTCCCTGATATCTGCCGCTTCCAGCAAATCATCGTCTATCGCACAGGAGCCTTCGTAATGCAGTTCGGAGTGCGTAACATGCACCCGATGCAACTTGGCCTTTAGCATGGTTCTTTGCATAGCTATCTCTCAAATGGGGGCAGGATTATATCTGAATGTTGCACGCGCACGATAACCATTTTTACCGAAAAATACCGATCATCAAATGCTCTCACCGGGATATCTCTGATATTTTTAATTGAAATATTTGCAGTGCATCTTTTTTTGACAAATTCATAAATCAGAGTATTATTAAACTCTAATTTATACTTCCTTCTCTCCCCCTAGGCTTGCGATCCCCCTCGCAAGCCATTTTTTTTCCTCACACGCAATCCACCTCGACATTATCCAGCAGACGGGTTTTACTCAGCCTGGCCGCTGCCAGGATCACCAATTGCTCGCCACAGGCCGGCTGCAAATCGGACTGATTGCGTATTGCAATATAGTCCACCTGCCAACCCCGGTCAGCCAGTGCCGCGCCGGCCTGTTGCTGCAACAGCTCAAAATCACGCACACCCTGCAACAGGCTCTGTTTCATGACTTGCAGGGTTTGATACAAAAAACCTGCCTCGGCGCGTTCGGCGCCGCTCAAATACTGATTGCGCGAACTGAGCGCCAGACCATCTTGCGCCCTGACCGTTTCACCGCCGATAATTTTAACCGGCAAATTCAACTGCAAGACCAACTGACAAATCAGGTGAAGTTGCTGATAATCTTTCTTGCCGAACAGGGCTACTTGCGGCCGCACGATATTCAGCAGCTTCAGCACCACCGTGGCCATACCGCGAAAATGACCGGGACGCGCAGCACCGCAGAGTTCCGAAGCGATCGGCGGCAGCTCGACAAAGACCGTTTGTTGTACCGGATACATCTCGCTGACGGCAGGCGCAAACACCACGTCCGCCAACCCTTGCAGCTTCGCGCAGTCGGCTTCCAGCGTGCGCGGATATTGATCAAAATCCTCGCCAGGCCCGAACTGCAGGGGATTGACGAAGATACTCGCCACCACACAGTCGCCGTGTTCGCGGCCCTCGCGCATCAATTGGAGATGCCCTTCATGCAAATTCCCCATGGTCGGCACAAAAACGATGCTGCGTTCATCGCCCAATCGACCGCGCATTTCGGAAACCCGCGTAATTATCTGCATTCTGATCTTTCCAACTCAGGCATAAACACTCAATCCTTCACCGTGACAACTCCGATACATCTGTTCAAACATCCCTCTTGAACTCACAGGGGGCTTAAATATTTTCAGCAGCCTGCCAGCGATAGGTTACCGATATAGTAAACGGACTAGCGTGGGCTTATAAAATGTTTTTTCTTTTTTAGGCTATTATTATATTATTACTCTATGGTTGAGTAGCAGACTGCATATTTTGCAATACATTTATAACAATGGAGAAACACAATGACATGTGAGTTTAAGCTTCTGGTGGTTATCTTTCTGTCAGCCATTTTGTTAAATCCGGCATTTGCCGGCGTCCAGCAACCGGATGAGCAGGTCAAACTAGGGGAATACCTGGCCCATCTGGGCGATTGCGTTGCCTGCCATACAGCGCGCGGCGGCAAACTCTTGGCGGGCGGAGTGGCATTAAAAACGCCGTTCGGCGTTGTTTATTCGACCAATATCACACCCGACGCCAAGCATGGTATCGGCGGCTACAGCTTCGCGCAATTCGATCGCGCCATGCGCAAGGGCATTGCTGCCGATGGTCATAATCTCTACCCTGCGATGCCCTATCCTTCTTTTGCCAAAACTTCGGCAGGCGACATGCATGCGCTTTACGCCTATATGATGCACGGTGTCGAGCCTGTGGCACAGCCAAACAGGGAAAATCAAATGATGTGGCCTTTCAGCATGCGTTTCGGGCTGAAACTCTGGAACATGGTGTTTCTTGACGAAACCCCCTTCAAGGCTGATCCACTCAAATCCGCTCAATGGAATCGCGGTGCTTACATCGTTCAGGGACTGGGACATTGCGGTTCCTGTCATACGCCACGCGGCATAGGCTTCCAGGAAAAAACCATGGGTCAGGACGGCGAGAATGGAAAATACTTCCTGACAGGTTCAACTGTTGAAGCCTGGCATGCCGTCAATCTGCACAATCAATGGACAGCAAGCGAAACAGCTAAATTCCTGAAAGCCGGATACAACAGTCACGCAACAGCATATGGCACCATGACCGAAGTGGTGCATTTCAGCACCCAGAATTTCAGCGATGGAGACCTGGCTGCCGTTGGTGAGTTTATGAGCTCACTCCCTCCCGATGCGGAATCAGCCGCCATCAGGCCAAAAACAGCCAAATTGGCACAGACCGATGATCTTTACAAGACGCGCGGCGGTTTGGGCTATGTGCAGTTCTGCTCTACCTGCCACCAGTTGGATGGTCGCGGAATGGATAAGCTCTTCCCGCCGCTGGCCGATAACTCTTCGGTTCAGTCCAAGGACCCCACCTCGGTGATCCACGTGGTATTGAGCGGCTGGATGTCGCCTGAAACCAAGCTTGCCAAACGCGCGTTCGGCATGCCCAACTACAGCAGTCTGACAGATAAGGAACTGGCTGAAATCATCAGTTTTGTGCGCAGCAAATGGGGAAATCAGGGAAGCCTGGTAACGGCCGACGAGATTAAAAAGGTGCGCAATACGATTGAGCTTAAGCCGGCCGAGCCTACCAAATTTACAGCACCGCGCTTTGCTTCCATGCTGGACAGCCCGAATGCCGAGCAGCTGATTTACGGCATGAGATTAATGGCGCAAACGAAGGCGTTGTTGCCCGATCAAGTAGGCGCCGTTTTGAACTGCAACAGCTGTCATCTGGTCGGCGGCACGGTGGCTCGTGCCTCGCCCTATGTCGGTATTTCGGCTCTGTTCCCCTCCTATGCGCCGCGCGCCGGCAAGGTGATTGATTTCAAACAAAGGGTAAACGGCTGCATGCTACGCTCCATGAACGGCAAGCCGCTGGCCAAGGATTCCAGGGAAATGCTGGCCATGATCGCCTATATGGACAACATGAAGAGCGATGTCAAACAAGGCCAGCCGATTCCCGGTCGGGGACTGGGCAAGATCAGCCACACTATCATTCCCAACCTGGAAAATGGCAAACAGGTTTACAAGGATCAGTGTGCGGTCTGTCATGGCGACAACGGCGAGGGCATCAAGCGCGCGGACGGCAGTTTTGTGTTCCCGCCGCTGTGGGGCGATCACTCTTTCAATATCGGTGCCGGGATTGCAAAAACCTATACCGCCGCGGCCTTTGTCAAGAGCAACATGCCAATATCGAACGCCCTGACTTTCCCGCTGGGACAAGGCGGTTTGACCGATCAGCAGTCAGTTGACGTTGCGCAATATTTCACCCATATGCCACGCCCCGACTTTCCAGGCAAAGTCAAAGACTGGCCCAATGGCGGAAAACCGGATGATGCCCGCTATTAAACTCGCTCACGGACTGACTTTAACCGGAAATACGGTGAGCTGCTAAAAAGCACGCCCAACCATACATTAACTATTACAAGGAGATTATTAATGATGTTATTCCGTTCCATGCTCAACGATACTCGCAGATACGCAGCGTTTTCCGTATTGGCGGCGGGTCTCATGGCTACCGCGGGCTTCACGCGCGCGCTGGCCGCTGAACCGGATCTGGGCGTTTACCCGCCCTGGAGTCATGGTGCAAACAATCCGGTCGAGTCCAGAGGACTTGAATTTACCGTCCCTGAAGTTGACAACCTGCCTGATTTCCACGGCAATCCGATTAATCCCGGCTTGTCGGTTTTCGTAGGTGGCAATTATTTCTTTGTCATGGCGCCTTTGGTTGCTGAATTTGAAAAACAGAACCCTGAATTGAAGGGCAAAATTTACTATGAAACGATCCCGCCGGGACTGCTAGTCAGGCAAATTCAAAAGGGCGGCACCATCACGGTAGGCAACATGACCTGGACTGTGCATGCTGACGTGTATGCCGCAGGAGTAAATAAAGTCGAAGCCATGATCAAGGATGGCTATGCAGTGGCGCCCAACGTACGCTATGCGACCAACACACTGACCATCATGGTTCCCAAGGGTAATCCTGCCCACATTACCGGACTGACCGATCTCGGCAAGCCGGGCGTGCGTCTGGTGATGCCGAATCCTGAGTTTGAAGGGGTCGGGCGTCAGATCAAGAGCAGTTTGGCCAAGGCGGGCGGCCCTGAACTCGTGAAAGCCGTGTACGAAACCAAGGTCAAAAACGGCGAAACCCTGCTCACCCATATCCATCACCGTCAATCGCCGCTTTTCCTGATGCAGGGGAAGGCAGATGCCGGAATCACCTGGCAATCCGAGGCGATATTCGAGGAGAAAATCGGCAACCCGCTCACACACGTGACAATTCCCGATGAATACAATGCGACCGGCATCTATGCGGCAGCAGTGGTAAAGGGGGCGCCCAATCCGGTTGCAGCGAAAAAATGGATAGACTTTCTGAATTCACCCGCTGGACTTGCCATTTTCAAGCAATATGGATTCAAGGCCGTGAAAAGCAATCTCGATGAATAGTTGTACCGCAACAAGTTTTCGGCATCCTTTTGAACAGTAAGACTTTTATAACCAGGAGATCACTATGCAGTTTTGTAAAAGAATAGTACTAACGGTAATCGCTTCATCATTGGGTTTTGCCATCCCGGCCTTCGCAGAAGACGCAGCTCCCGCTGCGGCGGAAGCCAAGAGTAATTATGTGAAGCCGGACATCAAACATGAATCTTTCGGTGTTTTGAAAGTGGTTGTTCCACTGTCCACGGATGACAAGGGCGTTCAGGGCATGAAACTGCGCAACATCGCCAATGGTCTTAAGGCGGTCGACGAGTGGAAAGGCAAGTTCGAAGTGACGGTTGTAATGTATGCCAAGGGTTTGTCTTTGCTAAAAAATCCGGACGAAAAGGTCCAGGAACAAGTGGATATGCTTAAAAGAAAAGGGGTACACTTTGAAGTGTGCAACAACTCACTGCTTGAACAAGGCGTGGATTTTCACAGTCTCTATCACGTAACCGATGCGGATATTGTTCCTTCCGGATTTGCCGAAGTGGCCTACCTGCAATCCAAGAAGCATTATGTAGTCGATCCGATGAACTAAGCTGCTGAAAATCGGCAACACCCATGAGCCCTCGATCGGCTTGTGGGTTTTTCGCCTTCGCCGGGTTATACCTCAAGAATTTTCCTGTCCGGCTGCAGCCAATTGATAGCCAGAAAAATCCTCTCCGTGTCGTATCTTCGAAAGGCGACCGTCAGCCTGACGGAGGATTTGGGCAGTTTTTTACATGCCAACAATCCAGATTAAACGCCTTAAAAACTGTGTTCGGCGGCCGGAAAACTGCCACGTTTGACCTCATCGACATACAGGCTCACTGCTTCGGCGATGGAGGTTGCGCCCTGCATGTAGTTCTTCACGAAGCGCGCTTTTTTACCTGGGTAGATGTCCAGCATGTCGTGCAATACCAGCACCTGACCCGAACAGGCCGCACCCGCGCCTATGCCTATAGTGGGTATGGAAAGTGCTGCCGTAATCTCGCCGGCAAGCGCTGCCGGCACTGCCTCCAGCAAAAGCATTGCCGCTCCTGCCTGTTGTAACGCCTGCGCATCCGCGACCAGCCGCTGCGCGTCGGCTGTGCTTCTGCCCTGCACCCTGTAGCCGCCCAGCTGATGTACCGACTGCGGAGTCAGACCGATGTGGGCGCACACCGGGATGCCGCGTGTGGTGAGAAAATGCACGCTATCCGCCATCTGCGCCCCGCCCTCGATCTTGACCATCTGCGCACCGGCCACCATCAAACGCGCAGCGTTGGCGAAAGTCTGTTGCGGGCTGACCTGAAAAGTGCCGAACGGCATGTCGGCGAGAATGAAAGCAAGTTTGGCACCTCGCGCAACACAGGCTGTGTGATACGCCATGTCATCAAGGGTAACCGGCAGCGTGCTGTCAAATCCCTGCAACACCATACCGAGAGAGTCTCCCACCAGCAGCACATCCACGCCCTGCGTCTCCAGCAAGGCAGCAAAACTGGCGTCATAACAGGTCAGCATGGCGATTTTTTCGCCCTTATCCCGCATGGCTTTAAGTTTAGTCAATGTAGTTCGCATGTTTTAATAGTGGATAGCGGATAGTGGAAAATAATTATCAATTATCAATTAAATATTCAGTTTTCCAGCTTTTCCAGAACCTGATCCTGACAGTTCAGCATCGCCTGCTGCGCCGAACCGATTGCAGGAATAAAACAATCCGACGCGATCTCCAGCAACGGTTGCAGCACGAATGCGCGCAGATGCATCTGGGGATGCGGAACCGTCAGCGCAGGCTCATCTATCCGCAAGTCTCCGTAAAGCAGCACATCCAGATCCAGCGTACGGGGCGCATTGGGAAAAGTGCGCTCGCGACCATGGTTACGCTCAACGGTCAACAATTCGGCAAGCAGTTGCAGCGGAGTTAAGCTCGTCGAGATTTTGGCCGCCGCATTGACGAAATCCGGCTGATCCAGATAGCCTACCGGCGCGCTGCGATAGAATGCAGATTGCGCCAGTAGGCGTGTGCCCGGCAATCGGTCCAGATCACACAAGGCCTGCCGCAACTGATCGCACGAGTCGCCTAGATTGCTGCCCAACCCTATAAAACAGAGGTGTTGCGTCACTCGACTGCCTGGCCAATATGGCCTACCGTTGCGGAATCCGGTTTTTTGCGTGGTTTGCGCCGACGCTTTTTGGCCGTGACAGCGCCTTCCGGTTGCAGCATTTCATGACGCCGCGCATCAGTGGCATCCTGAAACTCATCCCACCACAGCCCGACTTCGTTATCCACTTCGTTGCTGGCACAGCGCAACAACAGGAAATCAAATGCGGCTCTGAAACGCGGCTGCTCCAGCAGACGATACGGGCGCTGACCGGAACGCTGTTCAAAGCGTTGTTGCAGCAACCATATCTCCTTCATGATCGCATCATGACGGTGCGGAATAGCCAGCTTGGTTTTCTGACGGGCCAGCACCTCGTCCATTGCCGTATACATCGCGCCTACCGGGCGCTCGCCTTGCGCCACCAACAGGTTCCAGGCTGCCAGCACTTCATGCCAGAGCAGGGCCGCAAACAGGAAGGCAGGGGACACCGACTTCTCCAGACTGAGACGTTCGTCGGTGTTGCGCAACGCCAGCATGACGAATTTTTCAGCCTTGGGCTGTTCCATGATCACATCCAGCAGCGGCAGCAAACCCTGATGCAGATTCATCTTGTGCAACTGTTGTATGCACTCGACCGAATGGCCGGACAACAGCATCTTCAACACCTCGTCCAGCAATCGCGCCTGAGGCACGTTATCCAGCAACGATTTCATCTGGGCGATCGGGGCTGCCGTGGCAGGATCCAGATCGATGCCCAGCTTGGCCGACAGGCGTACCGCGCGCAGCATGCGCACAGGATCTTCGCGATAACGCACCAGCGGGTCGCCGATGATGCGCAGCACACCATCCCGGGTATCTGCGTAACCACGGTGGTAGTCGAAGATTTCCTGAGTGGTGGGATCATAGAACAGGGCGTTGGCGGTGAAATCGCGGCGCGCCGCATCCTGCTCCTGATCGCCGAATTCGTTGTCACGCAACAGACGACCATGCTCATCGGTCTGCGCATCCTCTGTTTCTATCATGCGACGGAAGGTGGAAACCTCGACCAGCTCTTCGCCAAACATCACATGCACCAGGCGAAAGCGCCGCCCGATGATGCGTGAACGCCTGAACACGCGCTTGACTTCCTCCGGCGTGGCATCCGTTGCCACGTCGAAATCCTTGGGAGTTTTATTCAGCAGCAAATCGCGCACCGCCCCGCCCACCACGTAAGCCTGAAAACCTGCCGCCTGCAAGCCATCCGTCACGCGTTTTGCGCCGTAGCTGATTTGCTCGCGAGAAACGCCGTGCAGCGCAAACGGGATAACCTGTGCGTTGCCGACCGTTTTAGCTTTTGCCGACCTGCGAAAGACCCGCTTAAGAAATTTTTTGATCATCTAAATGTTAAAAAATGGGCGCTGCAAACCGCGCACGCGGATTATACACTGCCCGCCGATAAATATCGGCTACGCAGTCGCAGAGTAAACAGAGAGAGAAATCAGGAATGTTTCGCAGATGCCGTTCAGAGATCGCCCTTGCTTGCCGCCACCATCATATCCTTCATCGATGCCATCACGCCTTCGGCACTCTTGCGCGAGTCTTCCGGCATAGCCTGAATCAATTTGAGATCCATCATCATGGAGATCACCCAGCGCTTTCCCTGCGCATCTTCCAGTATGGCGATACGGCAAGGCATAAAGGCGATCATCAGCGGATCAGCCTGCAGCATCTTGTTGGCAGTCAGTCCGTCGCAGAAACTGAATATTTCCATACGCTTTGCCGGCTTGCCGGTCAGCGCCGCGATTTCCTTGTAAATCTGGCTGACGCCGACGAATTTGAGATTGTGCTGGTTGGCGCGCAGCTTGAGCGATTCCACCGCGTCATCGAAGCTGACGCTATCCTGTACCTGTATGCGCGCGATTTGCAACTTGACATCCGTATAAGCAATCCCCTGATCAGGCGTATCGGCGAGCGCGGGTTGCAAAGCCAGAGCCAGCAGCACTGCAAAAATGAGGCGTAATAAGTTCATGTTTAATCCTTTCCGTTAATTAAAACTCGCTTTTTTCGTTTGCCTAGCTTCGCCCCCTCGCTTCGCTCTCCCCTCCGGGAGATAACCAGCGACTTGGTCATCGTTTTCTGATGACTTAGTCGATTGGCTAGTCGTCTCATCAGGATTGAAGAGAGGGAGAACGCAGCGAAGGCGCCCGGGTACTGCGGCTTAAATAATATGACATAGCCTAATCGCTATACCCGTTTATTTTCAAACCATGCCTTGTTTTCCTGTCACACCCTTGAGCCTGGGCATGTTGGGCATACTCGTTTTGATGACCTTTTCGTAGCGCATATGACGGGCCACTAGATCCCATATCGGCTCGCCGCCTTTATCGCGCGCCGCTTCAGAGACGGGCGCCCAGCCAGCCACCTTGTATATTTTACCCGGATCAATCGGCTTGCCGTTCAACGTCATATCCTGTATGCGCTTTCCCATTGCAGCACCCGGCTCGCAGGTGTATTCAAGCCCGCCTACCCGCACCATATCGCCGCCCTGCTGATAATAAGGATCGGGGTTGAACAGGTTGTCGCATACATCTTCCAGCACCGTCTTGATCTGGTCGCCCGTCATATTGGTCAGGGTTGTAGTCGGATAGGTGATGGCCGTCTGATTGAGCAGGTCATCCATGGTGATGATGGACCCGGGCAGCAATGAAGTACCCCACCTGAAACCGGGAGAAAAGGCAATTTCCGCATCCTTTTCCTTCATCAAGGCATCCAGTATCACCTGATCGAAGCTGCCGTTGAAGTTGCCTCGGCGATAGAGCAGACCTTCGGTGGTCGCCAGCTTTTCGGAAAGCTGACTATCATAAGGCGCCCGGTGCTTCTGCATCAGCGCAGTCATGTTTTTATCCGCCGCCAGCAAATTGGCGAATACCGGCAGCAATTTGTAACGGAAGCCCACCACCCTACCCGCTTTCACCTCGAAATCCAGCACACCGAGAAACTTGCCGTTGGATCCGGCATTCGTCACCAGCGTCGTTCCGCCACTGTTTTTGACAGGAATGGGTAGCGGAATGCCATCATGCGTATGTCCACCCAGAATTGCATCCAGACCGCTGACCCTCGATGCCAGTTTGAGATCCACATCCATGCCGTTATGCGACAGCAGCACCACGACCTGTGCGCCTTTCTTGCGCGCCTCGTCTATCGTGCGTTGCAGATTCTCTTCCTGTATTCCGTAGGACCAGTCGGGTACAAAGTAGCCCGGGTTTGCGATGGTGCTGTAGGGAAATGCCTGGCCGATGACAGCCACCGGAACGCCATTGATTTCCCTGATTACGTAGGGCTTGAATACCTGATCGCCGAAGTCGGTCGTCTTGACGTTCTGCGCGACCATATCCATTTTTCCCTTGAACGCGCCCTCTTCGATTTCCTTGATACGCGATGCGCCGTAAGTGCATTCCCAGTGCATGGTCATGACATCCACGCCCAACTCCAGCGTGGCATCGACCATGTCCTGGCCCTTGCTCCACATCGCCTGCCCGGTACCCTGCCAGGTATCTCCGCCGTCCAGCAGCAGAGCGCCGGGTCGCTGGGCGCGTACCTGCTTAACCAGCGTGGCCAGATGTGCGAAACCGCCCACCTTGCCATAGTTGCGCGCAGCCTCGGTAAAATTCAGGCAGCTGTAAGCGTACGCTTCAGGCGTGCCCGGCTTGACGCCGTAATACTTGAGCAGGGCGTTGCCTACCAGATGGGGCGGCTTGCCTGCCATGGCACCCACCCCAAGATTGATTTCCGGTTCACGAAAATACATCGGATTCAATTGCGCATGACAGTCCGTAATATGCAGCAGACTGACATTGCCATGTTGCGGCAGCTGGTACATGCGCTGCGCATCGCTCGCAGCATAACTTTCACTGTTATTCAACAGAAAACCGCCGGCCGAAGCCATGGCCAGCAATTGCAAAAACTCACGGCGATTCATATCCATGAAAACATCCTTAGCATAATATAGTCAAGATAGCCTGAAAACGCATTTCTCAAGGAGCGGATTTATTCGAGACAACGGCATTCGCGCCTCCTCAGATCCGGTACAGCTCGCATTATTTATTGACGGGGGATTCCCTGCCCCGCAACGACCAGATCCTTGATTTGCGCTTCTGTCAGCATCCTCAAAAAGCCCGTAAATACAGTTAAACAGTCAGGCTTCTCATTCTGCGATTGCAGTCTCGTCGGTGCGCGTATCGCCCGTGTTATCCACCCAGCTGATGGTGATCTTATCGCCCACAGCCCCGCCCTTGAAACGAAACGACAGATATGGATTTTTCGATACCGATTGTCCGAACTGTGCCAGCAACACGACTTTTTCTTTATGCAGCGCCTTTACATCCGTGATGTACCACGCCGGCACCACCGTACCGTCCGCTTCCTTGCGCAAGCCGGTTTCCATGACGTGTTGCATCAAAACTTTAACTTCCGTCACGCCATCTTTCACTGAGGCGCGTATTTTCATAGGATTGCCCATTATTTCTTATCCTTAAAACAAGTTAGTGATCTGTAAGCCCTTAACCGCCGCAGCCGCCGGCAGTCACTTTTACTTCTTTCATGACACGGTAAAACTTGCCATCCGCCTTGACCAGCGCAATGACATGAGATGTTTTGGCCATTTTGATCCGGGTCGTGACCATACCTTCAGTACCTTCCGGAAAGGTAAAGTTAGCCGCCAGCGGATTGGGGTTTTGATCGGCCAGTATCGAAATCTGCTCCACGTTTGCCAGTGAGCTGACGACCATGACAGGCACAATCGCGCCGTTTTCGGCGATTTCCGGCACCGTCAATTGCACCAGGTCGCTGCTCCCGGGAAGAATCACACCCATCGCGCTTAACGCTTCATCCATGGTTTTGGCCGCGAAGGCTTTCTTATCCACCTCTGCCATCGCCATTCCCGGCTTGAGCAAGCCCAGTCCGCCAAACAGGGCAAGCAGCCCCATACCGCCACCCGCCTTCAGCGTCTTACGACGTTCCAAATTTACTTCCCTGTTCATCTAGCCTCTCCCCTTCTAAATTGATTGCCGTTTCAAAAAAACTCCTGCTCCAATCATCACTGCAAAAAACCGCAAGGCCGTTTTAAGCCCAACGATCACAGGAGCAACATTAATAAAGACGAGCGTACCCGTCCGATTATTCCATTATTTAATTATTTTCGAATGCGCCGGCGATCGATCGGGCCAGACAGGCCGTTGAACTTCCCGGCGTAGGCCGGGAATCAACGTTGCTTTAAAAAGGGGGAGGAGGAGGAGAAGGAGAGCGACACACAACAACGAAGTAGTTCATCAGTCATTCCAGCAAGTACCGGAATGACTGGTCAAATCAAAGCCGAACAGCTATTTGAGCGCCAGCACATCCTGCATATCATACATCCCCGCCGGATTGGCTTTCAAAAAACGGGCGGCGCGCAGCGCACCCAGCGCGAAGGTGGCTCGACTGCTGGCTTTGTGAGTGATTTCGATGCGCTCGCCGATACCGGCAAACAACACGGTGTGATCGCCGACGATGTCGCCGCCACGCACGGTGGCAAAACCGATGGTGGACGGGTCGCGCTCGCCCGTCACCCCTTCGCGGCCATACACGGCGCACTCTGACAGATCGCGCCCCAGCGTGCGCGCTACCACTTCGCCAAGACCCAGCGCGGTGCCTGACGGCGCATCCACCTTATGCCGGTGATGCGCCTCGATGATCTCGATGTCGTAACCCTGCGCCAGCACGCGAGAGGCTGTTTCCAGCAGTTTGAACAGCAGATTCACGCCCACGCTCATGTTCGGCGCGAACACGATGCCGACATCCTGCGCCGCCGCACCCAACTGCGCCTTCTGCTGCACGTTGAAACCCGTGGTACCGATCACCATATTCACACCCAGCTTGCGGCAGACTTCCAGATGAAGGAGCGTGCCCTCCGGGCGGGTGAAATCGATCAGCACATCCGCACCCTGCAATGCCGCCTCCACATCAGCGCTGATTTTTACGCCACTGACAGCCCCAAAAAATTCACCCGCGTCCCGTCCCAACAACGCGCTGCCGCCGTGTTCCAGCGCGGCATGCAGCACCAGATCGTCGGCATTCGCCACGCTTTCCAGCAGTATCCTGCCCATACGACCGCTGCTGCCGGCGATGGCGATTTTAATTTTGCTCATTGACTGCCCCTCAACTGTTGTTATTTGGCTTCAGCCGCTGACAAATGCAGACCGCTGTCATCGATGCGCGACAGTGTGTCACCGTCAAAATACAGCGTCAGGCGCTGTTCTTCAACCAGCTTGCGGGCATGTTCCAGACGGTACACATAATCCCAGCGGTTGGCATGGAACACATCGCTGATCATCGGTGTGCCCATCACAAATTTAACCTGCGCGCGGGACATGCCGAGTTTAAGCTTGTCGCGCATTTCCTGCGTCACATAATTGCCCTGCCGGATGTCCATTTTGTAGGCGGAAGGCAGCGGTACAGAAAAGTTGCTGCACGAAGCCAGCAACAGGGAAAGCAGAATTATTTTAAAGCGCATGGTTTCCAATCTCTTATATTTTCCAGGTTCTGCCGCATGATACCTCAAGCTGACAAGCCCAGCATCTCAGCCGCATGCCGGCGCGTGGTCTCGGTAATCACCACCCCGCCCAGCATGCGTGCAATTTCTTCGACACGCCGCTCCCCGCTGAGCACGTCGATATGACTCAAGGTAACACCTTCCTGTATTGCCTTGCTGACCTGCCACTGGCTATCGGCCATAGCCGCCACCTGCGGCAGGTGGGTGACACACAACACCTGATAATCCCGTCCCAGTTGCTTGAGCAGCAGGCCCACGATTTCCGCCACACGCCCGCCGATACCGCTGTCCACCTCGTCGAAAATCAGCGTCGGCACGCTGGCAATCTGGCTGGTGGCAACCTGTATGACCAGGCTGATGCGCGAGAGCTCGCCGCCGGACGCGACTTTTGCCATGCTGCGGGTTGGCATACCCGGATTGGCGGACACCTGAAACTCGACCGTCTCCAGTCCATAAGCATTACCCTCGGATAGCGGCAGCAATACAACCGCAAAATTGCCGCCCTGCATCGCAAGCGTCTGCATCGCGTCAGTGATCTGTTGCGATAATTTTTCTGCTGACAGCTTGCGGGCGCGACTCAACTTCCCGGCGCTGTCCAGATAACGCTGCCTTGCCGCTTTTTCCTGTTGCATCAACTGGTCAAGATCGATGTCGCCGCCCAACTCGGCCAGGCGCGCGACAACCCGCTGCAACACCTCGTTCAAGTGTTCAGGCATCACGCGATACTTGCGCGCCATGTCCATGACAGATTGTATTTGTTGTTCTTTTTCAACCAGCAGTTGCGGATCGGCATCCAGACGCTGCTGGTAATGACGCAGACTGTACACCGCCTCCTGCAATTCCGCCTGGGCGGATTCCAGCATGCGCAGCGACTCCGCCAGACTGGCATCATGCACCATGCCATCCTTCAGGCGCACCATCAGTGCGTTGAGTTGTGTCAGACAGGCAGTATCGGCCTCAGACAATATTTCAACGCCAAACGCGGCGGTTTCCAGCAAACCTGCCGCATGCGCCAGCCGCTCGTAGTCTGCCTGCAATATCTCCCATTCCGCAGCATTGAACGCCAATGCCTCCAACTCGTCGCGCTGAAACGCCAGCAACTCGCGCTCGGCGGCTGCCGCCTGTGAATTTTCGCTCAATACAATACGTCGGTTTTTCAGGGTTTGCCAGTCGCGATAAAGCAGCACGAGCGCTGCAACATTTTCCTGCAGCTTGCCATAGCCGTCCAGTAAAATGCGTTGCTCTTCCGCTTGCAACAGGGTTTGATGCGCATGCTGACCGTGGATATTCAGCAACTGTTCGCCCGCCTCCCGCATCTGTTGCAAGGTGGCACTGCGTCCATTAATGAAACCGCGTGAACGACCGCCTGCGTCGAGCAGGCGCCGCATCAGACACACACCCTCATCGCCCGACAGTTCCTGAGTCGTCAGCCAGTTCTGCAAACTTGCCATTGAGCTTATATCGAACTCCGCCGTAATTTCGGCGCGTTCACAACCATTGCGCACCATGCTCGCATCGCCGCGCTCGCCCAGCGCCAGCAACAGCGCATCGATCAGTATGGATTTTCCGGCGCCGGTCTCACCGGTCAACGCGGTAAATCCACTGCCGAATTCGAGCTCCATCTTGGATACGATGACAAAATCGCGCACACTTAAATATTTCAGCATCAGGGGGTGTGTAGTTAAAGTGATTGATTCCAGAGTAGTTTTTCGCGCAGCGTATGATAATAGCTGTGCCCCACCGGATGCAACAGACAGGCGTAATCCGGATGACGGGTCACGATAATTTTATCATGCAACTGCATATCGAAGCTGGTATGGCTGTCCAGGCGCACCCGAATATCGTCCGTGCGGTGCATCAAAATCTCCAGCACCGAAGATGCATGCACCACAATCGGCCGGTTACTCAGCGTATGCGGGCAGATTGGCACCAACTCCAGCACATCCAGACTCGGATGCAGAATCGGGCCGCCCGCCGACATCGCATAAGCGGTTGATCCGGTCGGCGTTGCAACGATCAGCCCGTCAGCGCGCTGGTTGTATAGATACTCACCGTCGATGCGCACCTCGAATTCAACCATACTGCTGATCTGGCTGCGATGCACCACTACTTCGTTAAAAGCCAGTCCGCTGAACACTTCCGTTTCATTGCGCATCACGCGCGCCCACAGCAACAGGCGTCGCTCGGTGACATACTGGCCGTCCAGCATCATGGCTATGACATCCAGCATATTTTCCAGTGTGAGATCGGTGAGAAACCCCAGCCTCCCCTGATTCACCCCGATCAACGGCACATGATGCTGCGAAAAGGTGCGCGCGATGTTCAGCATCGTGCCATCGCCGCCGATCACCACAGCCAGGTCCGCCCTGCCCGCCATGTCCGGCAGACTCATCGCAGGAAAAGGACAATCAGCAAGGTGCCCGGTGCTCAGTTCATCCACCACCACATGCAGTCCTCTGGCGGACAGGAATTCCGCCAGACGCAGCAGCGGCTCTGCCACTTCAGGAGACTTGTGCTTGCCGATGAGCGCAACCGTTTTGAAGGGAAATTTCATGGTCGCGATTAAACCACATTGGCAAGACAATGACAAAGCAGATGCAAAAATAACGATAAAAACTCGCATCGAAAACATATTTACGTTACAACAATATGATTACAATAGATATTTTTTATTAGCACTAAAGACAGGTTAGAATTAACATGTCCGTATCCTGACCAAACAGTCCACATTAAAACGCGTATAAATGCGAACTTTCCAGGACAAGTACTATCCAACCTCGGAGTTGCGTGTATTTCATTTGAGGAGAGACCTAAAAAAATGAAAAAAAATCTGATTGCAATTGTTCTGATGTCATTGGTGGTTAATCTGGCATATGCCGATGGCGGGCGCGGAGGCGGCTGGCGCGGTGGCGGTGAAGGCTGGCGCGGAGGTGGTGAAGGCTGGCGCGGCGGCGGAGAAGGCTGGCGCGGTGGTGAAGGTTGGCGCGGTGGTGAAGGTTGGCGCGGCGGCTGGGGCGAAGGCTGGCGCGGCGGCGATGATTGGGGTGACGGCGGCCTGGGATTGATGCTCGGTCTGGGGCTGGCTGGCGGCGTGTTGATGCAACCTGCACCTGTTTATGCACAGCCCGTTTACATACAATCTGCTCCGGTCTATGTCCAGTCACCACCGGCTTATGTTCAAACAGCCCCCGTCTACCAGCAGCCTCCGGTGGCCCACGGGCAGATTTCCTATGGTCCGACGACCTACTATAACGGTTTCGGACCTCATTGAGCATGGCGATATTTCACTGGCACCGCGTACGCTTTGTGGCGTTTTAAATCAACATATTGTTATAAATTAAGGAACTCTAATGAAACAAAAAATCATCGTGACTGCAATGCTTGCCGTGGTATCAATTCAGTCCTGGGCGGATGACTTTACCGATACTGCGAAAGTTATTTCATCGAGACCCATATATCAGACAGTCACCGGTCAGGAATGCTACAACGTTCCCGTTCAGACATCCGGCAATCATTCCATGGGCGGCAGTATATTGGGAGGCATTGCAGGCGCCTTGCTCGGCTCCCAGGTTGGGCAGGGTTCCGGACGTGTGGCTGCCGGTGCCGCTGGCGCAATTGCCGGAGCCATCACTGGCGACCGGATACAGAATGACGGCAGCAACAGTAACGGCGGTGGAATGCAGCAGCAATGCAAGGATGTATCAAAACAGGTCGTTGCCGGGTATGAGGTACATTACCTGTATGGCGGCCATGAGGGCGTCACCACCTTGCCGCAGCAGCCCGGCAATACCGTCACAGTGGGCGTGACGGCACGTTGATGGAATGACTTTCGCAGGGATAGCGGGCAAATCGCCGGCTATTCCAATTCCAAACAGAAAAGAATAAGGCGGCAAGGCTGAGGCGACGAAGACAGTACGAAAGTACGGACAGAAGCCGAAGCCAACACAGTTATCGTTTTTATTTTGGATTGGAATTATTTCCCCACAGCGTGCAAGGCAACTCACTCTTCCAGTGCCATTTCCAGTTCCAGCCAGCCTTCCTCCAGCTCGTCCACCCTGGCCTGCACCCTTTCGCGCCGGGCATTCAGGTCGGCAATAAAATCGCTGCTGCAATCAGTATAGGTAACCGGATCGCCCAGCTGAGCGTTGATCCCGGCAAGCTCGGTCTGCGCCTTGTTCAATTCGGCTTCGAGCTTGTTGCGTTTCGATTGCAGCGCCTTCTTGTTCGGCTTCGCTGTCGAAGGTTGTGATGGCTTGTCGGGCTTGGTCTGCACGGTTTCGCGCGGGCGGCGCGATTCGATCCACGCCTTGTAATCCTCCAGATCGCCGTCAAACAGGCGCGCCTCGCCATCGGCCACCAGCCACAACTCATCGGCCACCGCACGGATCAGGCTGCGATCGTGGGAGACGATCACCACCGCACCCGTGTATTCCTCCAGCGCCAGCGTCAACGCATCGCGCATGTCCAGATCGAGGTGATTGGTAGGCTCGTCGAGCAGCAACAGATGCGGCTTCTGCCAGGCCAGCAGCGCCAGCGCCAGACGGCTTTTTTCACCGCCCGAAAAACTCGCAACCGGCCTGTCCTCAGCGTTACCGGCAAGCCCGAAACGCCCTAAAAAAGTGCGCAGTGCGAGCGTGGTTTCCTTGGGCGCAATCCGCTCCAGATGCTGCAAGGGAGTGGCATTACTGTCGAGATTTTCCAGCTGATGCTGGGCGAAATAACCGATACGGATGTCGGGCGTGACCTCCAGACGGCCTGTGGTGGGCGACAATTCGCCGACCAGCAACTTGATCAGGGTGGATTTACCCGCACCATTCGGCCCCAGCAAAGCGATGCGCGCACCTGCTCGCAGCACCATGTTCATGTTTTTAAACAGCTGCTTGTCGCCATAGGCAAAACCCATATTATCCAGGCGCATCAACAAGTCCGGGCTGCGTTCCGGCGCTTCGATCTCCAGCTCGAAATGTCCGTCGGTGACATGAGCGGGGGCGATGCGGGTCAGGCGTTCCAGCGCCTTGACGCGGCTTTGCGCCTGCTTGGCCTTGGTGGCCTTGGCACGGAAGCGGCGAACGAAGTCTTCCAGATGCGCAATCTTTACCTGTTGCGTCTGGAACGCCTGATTCTGTTGGGCAATTTTCTCGGCCCTGGCGCGTTCGAAATCGTCGTAGTCCCCCGCATAGCTGTCGATCACGCAGTCGTGAACGTGTGCGATGCGATTGACGGTCGCGTTGAGGAATTCCCTGTCATGCGAGACCAGCAAGATGCTGCCGGGATAGCGCGCCAGATATTGCTCCAGCCAGAGGATGGCTTCCAGATCGAGGTGATTGGTCGGTTCGTCGAGCAGCAGCAGATCGGCCCTGTGCATCAGCGCACGCGCAAGATTCAGGCGCATGCGCCAGCCGCCGGAGAAGCTATCCACCCGGCGTTCCAGACTGTCGATGTCGAAACCCAGTCCGTTAAGCAATTGCGCAGCGCGCGCAGGCGCACCATAACCATCGATGGATTCAAATTGCTGCTGGGCTTCGAACCACGCCGCGTCATGCTGCTCTTGCGCGAGAATTCTCTCGAATTGACGCAGCTGCACATCGCCGTCGAGCACAAACTCCATCGCCGTCTGGTCGGAGTTGGCGATTTCCTGTTCGACGTAAGCCAGTGTCTTGCCGCTTTGCAGCGACACCTCGCCGCTTTCCGGCTGAAGTTCGCCGCGTATCAGGCGGAACAGGGTGGATTTGCCGCAGCCGTTCTTGCCCACCAGCCCGATGCGCTGATTGGCATACGCCTGCAAATTCGCCTGGCTAAACAAGGCAACGCCGCCCTGCAGATAAGTCATGTTTAATATATTGAGCATGCCAATATGATAGCAGAGGGATACCGTCATCCCTGATTGAATTGCCCGTGATTGCGTGAAAATCTGTCGCAATCAACAGGCAGGCCATGCGGAATCGAGAATTGTCACGACAACCTTGACTAATTCTATTCCACGTGAGAAGGTTTGCCATCATGAAAACTGACATTGCTGAGCTATTGAAGGATGTGCAGGGTCTGCTCACGCTGCCGGATGTGTTCATCCACATCAATCAACTGGTCGAAGACACGGGCAGCACCATGAGCGACATCGCCCGCGCGGTCAGCCGTGATCCTTCCTTCACGCTGCGCATGTTGCGCGTGGCCAACAGTCCTTTCTATGGATTTTCATCAAGCATAGACACCGTTGACAAGGCCGTAGCGGTGATCGGCACCAGCCAGATTCGCAATCTGGCGCTGTCCATGTCAGTTGCCAACACTTTTGCCGGGCTGCCCAACAACCTGATGTCGATGGACAACTTCTGGCGTCACAGTTTGTATTGCGCATTGATCGCACGCACGCTGTCCAGGCAGGTGCGCGGGAGTGATCCTCAGGCAGTATTTACAGCCGGCCTGCTGCACGACATAGGCGAACTGGTCATTTTCAACCGTTTGCCAGTACAGGCAAAGGAATCTCTGCTGCTGGTGCTGGATCAACTAGACGAGTTGCCGGTATATCTGGCTGAACGCCAGACTCTCGGTTTCGACCATGCCCAGCTTGGCGGCGAACTGGCGCGTCTGTGGAACCTGCCGCCACTCCTTGCAGAGTGCATCGCCTGTCACCACAGCATCGGGGAAGCGCAGCGCTACCCGCGTGAAACCGCACTGGTGCATATTGCCAACATTCTTGCGCAGATGGCGGAAGTAGACACACTGGAACTGACTGACGCACCGCCTGTTGATCCACTTGCCTGGAAAATCACGGGCCTCGATGAAAACATTATCGAACCGGCAATACGCGAGGCTCAGCAGGAAATTGTCGAAGCCGAAATGCTTTTTCTCGGAAATTAACCGTATCATGGCTATCACCGCCCTCCCGCATCCCCCGCTGGCTTTACCGGGATTCGAGCATATTCGCCGCAGCTGGAACAACACTTTTGACGCCTATGCTGCGCGGATTCTTCCCGGTGAGTATTACGTCACAGTTAACGACGAAGGTGTTTACACCACGCTGGGTTCCTGCATCTCCGCCTGCATCCGCGACCGTGTTTCAGGCATCGGCGGCATGAATCACTTCATGCTGCCTGCTTCAGCCGATGCAGACGGCTGGAAATCGACCAGCCTGAGCGCAGCGACCCGTTACGGCAATTTCGCCATGGAGCATTTGATCAACAACATCCTGAAAAACGGCGGGAAGCGCCAGAACCTGGAAGTCAAACTGTTCGGCGGCGGGCGCATCCTGAAAAACATGACCGATGTGGGCATGCGCAACATGGTCTTTGTTCGCGACTATCTTGTCACCGAAGGACTTAAAGTGGCGGTAGAGGATGT
>JAJXTL010000154.1 GCA_021783855.1 Pseudomonadota bacterium | reverse complement strand
AGCAATACCGGCCACGACTTTTCCCAGTACAAGAAAAGCACCATAGGACGGCGCATCGTGCGGCGCATGTCCATGCATGGGATAGACAACCTGGATATCTATGCGCGCTACCTCAAGGAACATCCAGGCGAAATTTCCAAGCTGTTCAAGGAGCTCTTGATCAATGTCACCAATTTCTTTCGCGACCCGGAAGCATTCAATGCGTTAAAGCTGGAAGTGTTGCCTCAGCTGTTCAAGGACAAACCGGAAGACTATGTTTTCCGCATCTGGGTGGCGGGCTGCGCCACGGGCGAAGAGGCCTATTCTATCGCCATCCTGCTCTCGGAATACATGGAAGAAATCCAGCAGGAATACAGGGTTCTTCTGTTTGCAACCGATCTTGATGACGATGCTATTCAAATTGCCCGTGCAGGTTTTTATCCGCCCAATATCGCACAGGACATAGAGGCGGAGCGACTGCGGCGCTTCTTTGTCAGGGAAGATGCGGGTTTTCGGGTGAAAAAACACATCCGCGAAATGGTGGTTTTCGCCACCCAGAATGTCATCAAGGACCCGCCGTTTACCAAGCTGGATCTGTTAAGCTGCCGCAATCTGATGATCTATCTTGAGCCTGAGGTACAGAATCGCCTGATCCCCGCTTTTCACTACGCATTGAAACCCGGTGGTGTATTATTCCTCTCGCCTTCCGAGAGCGTAGGCAACCACCACGAACTGTTTTCGGCCATCAACCGCAAGTGGAAGCTGTATCGTGCGGGCGGCACCATGGCCTCCACGGTCGCCGTGATGTCAGGCGGACTGGTGTGGGCCCGGGATGTCAATGTAAAAGGAATGGACGACGTGAGTATCAAGCCCCGCGAAACCAATTTTTCCGAACTGACAAAACGCGTATTGCTGCAAACCTATGCGCCGGCCTCCGTGGTGACCGATGAAAAAGGCAATATACTTTACGTGCACGGCGACACCGGAAAATACCTGCGTCCGGCGCCCGGGCAGGCAACGCTCAATATTGTCGAGATGGCGCGCGAAGGGCTGCAGTTGCAACTGCGCAACGCCATCAACGCTGCCGCCACCGAGAACTCGCCCACCTTGAACCATGAAGTGCAAATCAAGACCGGCAGCGAATTGCATGCGGTGGGTTTTTCCATACGCCAGATGCCAGGCACAAACAAGGAGCAGAAACTGCTCCTGGTCAGTTTTCAGGATGTGCAGCGCGCAACATCCGGCAAACGCGGCAAAGGCGCTGCCATCGTGCATGCCGAAATGACGCGCATCGAGGAGCTGGAGCGCGAACTTGCCTATACCAAGGAAAACCTGCAGGCCACTATCGAGGAACAGCAGGCTTCCAATGAAGAGCTCAAGTCGACCAATGAAGAGTTGCAATCGACCAACGAGGAACTGCAATCGACCAACGAGGAACTGGAAACCTCAAAGGAGGAACTGCAATCAGTCAATGAAGAACTGGTAACCGTCAATGCTGAACTGCAAGCCAAGATAGAGCAGCTTGCCACCATGCAGAACGACATGAAGAATCTGCTCGATAACATCAATGTCGGCACCCTGTTTTTGGACATGCAACTTCGCATCAAACGTATCACGCGCGATGCGGTGAAGATTTACCGCCTGGTCAATTCAGACGTGGGCCGCCCCTTGAGCGACATCAAATCCAACATCGAAGACATTGATTTGATCAATGACGCCAGAGTTGTGCTCGATACGCTCATTCCCTTCGAGCGCGAGGTGCACATCAAGGATGCCTGCTATCTGACGCGCATACAGCCTTACCGCACGCTGGATAATGTGATCGACGGAGTGGTTCTGACCTTTACCGATATCAGTGCCCGCGTTGCAGCGGAAGCTGCCGTGAATGAGCAGCGAGAATTGTTTGAAGGCATTGTCAATACGGTACGCGAACCGCTGATCGTGTTGGATGGCGAGTTGCGCGTTATCACAGCCAGCCGCGCTTTTTACCGGTATTTTCAGACGGACGCGCAGAATACGCTGGGCCGCCTTATTTACCAGATAGGCAACAAGCAGTGGGACATTCCCGTTCTGCGCGAGCTGCTGGAAGATATTTTGCCGAAAAATCAGGCGCTGGAAAATTTCAGCATGGCGCATGATTTCCCGGTGATCGGACACAAGAAACTCTTGCTCGACGCACGCCGCATCGTCACGGGTGAAAGTAGCCAGCCATTGATCATGCTGGCGATGGAGGAAGTCGCATGAGTATTCAGCCCAATCCACAGAGTTTGAGAAAGGCCGCTGAAGAAAGGCTTGCATGCTTGCCTCCTGTTTCCGCGGCAATCATTCCTGAAGTTCTGATACATGAACTTCAGGTGCATCAGATCGAGTTGGAAATGCAGAACGAAAATCTTCGGCATATGCAGTTCGAACTGGAACGCTCCCGTGAACGCTATATGGATTTTTATGATTTTGCGCCGGTCGGCTATTTGACCCTCAAGGAAAACGGCCAGATCGCTGCCATCAATCTCACCGGTGCTGCAAAATTAGGGATAGACCGCAGCAAACTGCTCTACCAGCGTTTAAGTTCTTATGTTGCCATTGAATATCGTGAGCGCTGGGCCGACTATTTCTCGCGAGCCCTCAAGGAAGAAGAGGTGCCACATTGCGAGCTGGCATTCCAGAAAAGCGATGGATCGCATTTCTTCGCGCGTCTGGATTGCTTGCGCCAAGTGAAAACAGACGAGAGGCCTGAAGTGCGCATCGTGTTGACAGATATTACCGAACGCATCAAAAACGAGGAGGAAATCCGCAAACTGGCCTTTTATGATGCTTTGACCGAACTGCCAAACAGGCGCCTGCTGGGCGACCGGCTGGATCATGCCATGGCAGCCTCCACACGCAGCGGCAGGTATGGCGCGCTGATGTTTGTCGATATGGATAACTTCAAGCCACTCAATGACAGTCACGGGCACGACATGGGGGATTTTCTGCTGATTGAAGTGTCACACCGCATCACGCATTGTCTGCGCGAGATCGATACCGTGGCGCGTTTTGGCGGAGATGAGTTCGTCGTGTTGCTGAGTGAGTTGGATGAAAGCGAGCATGAGTCCATTGTTCAGGCAGGAATCGTGGCTGAAAAAATACGTGTGGTATTAGCACAGCCCTACCGGCTGACGTTGCCCGAAGGAAGCGTGCTGGAATACCGCTGCACAGCCAGCATAGGTGTCGCCTTGTTCTGCAAGCATCAAAAAAGTGCGACAGAAATACTCAAATATGCCGATCTGGCGATGTATCAGGCCAAGGATGCCGGACGCAACAATGTGCGTTTTTTCCAACCGGAAATATAATCGAGGGCTTATGAGCGATCCACTGCGCGACAAGGCCGATGCACAGATCAAAGTGACTGATGTGGACGCCGAAAAATCATGGCTGCACGAGCTTCAGGTGTACCAGATAGAACTTGAGATGCAGAATGAAAACCTGCGTCAGGCCCAGGTGGCGCTGGAGGAGTCACGCGACCGCTACCTGGACCTTTATGATTTTTCGCCCATCTCGCTTTTCACGCTCAATCCCGACGGCCTGATCTATGAAATGAACTATACCGCCGCCGAGCTTTTTGGCTCGGAACGGAAACGGCTGCTTAACCAGTCCTTTTCAAGATATGTTGTTCCTTTGAATGCAGAGCGCTGGGAAAAGCAGTTCACGGAAATGTTGAACAGCGATCAAAAGCAAGGCTGTCATCTGAGTATCCGCCGCGTTGACGGCAGTGTCTTTCCGGCATACCTGGATTGCATACGTATGGAAAACGGTCATGGCGATATCTCACTGCGCGTCGTGCTATTTGACATCACCAAGCGTGAAAAAGCAGACAGGCAGCTGCTCGAATCCGAAGAAAAATATCGCGCCATATTCGATGGCACACTGGATGGCATCATGCTCGCCGATGAGGCGGGCATGATCGTCGAATACAACCCGGAAATCTTGCGGTTGAGCGGCATGACGGATGAGCAGATAAAAAAAATGTATATCTGGGAATTCCGTCCTGCCGACAAGGCTCAACTGGCCAAAGAAATTTTCCTGCAAACCATGAGAATGGGTCTGGCGGCCACGTCCGAATTCAAATATAAAAAACCGGATGGTCAGGTAATTCGCATTGAAGCAAGGGCAGTCAAGCTCATCATCGGCGATAAATGCTACTTGAAGTGCGTTGTGCGCGACATCACCGAGCGCAAGAATGCCGAATCCGAACTCAAGGAATATCAGCGTCTGTTGCGCCAGCTGTCCACTCAGAGCACCGCCGCCCGCGAGGCGGAATTGAAGCGCATTGCGCGCGAGGTGCATGATGAGCTGGGACAAACCCTGACGGCGTTGCGCATGGATATCTCATTGCTGCGCATCCAGTTTGCCGAGCATGAACCCGCGATGATGGGCATGGTCAAGGATATGCTGATGCTGGTGGACAAGGCGATCAGCGGTGTGCGCAACGTGGCCACGAACCTGCGCCCGCCCATATTGGATATGGGGGTCATGGCCGCGATCGGATGGCTGGGAAGTGATTTTTCCGAGCGGACAGGCATCAGCTGCCAAGTTAAAATCCTGCATGGGATGGACATACTTTGTCTGCTCGATGAGATACACACGCTGACTTTGTTTCGCATTGTGCAGGAGTCTCTGACCAATATCGCAAGGCATGCGCAAGCCACGGAAGTTGAGATTACGCTCAAGCAATGCGGTGAGTGCGTGTGCGTTTCAATACGCGACAACGGCGTGGGATTTGATCCTGCTGCGTTGCTGGCAAAAAAATCGTTCGGCCTGATGGGGATGCGTGAACGCGCACTCGCCATGCAAGGCAAGGTTGAATTGACTAGCGCGAAAGGCCAGGGCACGACCGTGATGGTTTATATGCCACCGAAACAGACCAATCCAGGGAGAAGAATCGATGATTAAAATTTTGATTGCTGACGACCATGCCATCGTTCGCGAAGGCATTAACAAAATCCTGACATTGACCCTGGACATCAGGGTCACGGCAGAAGCCGTCAATGGCCCTGACGTACTGGCAAAATTAAAAGAACACAAGGATGTGGATTTGTTGCTGCTTGATCTCACCATGCCGGGCGTGACCGGCATGGACCTGATCAGCCAGGTCAAATGCGATTATCCACAGCTGCACATACTTGTTTTCAGCATGCACAACGAGACACAGGTTGCCTCGCGCGCGATCAAGGCGGGCGCGTCAGGATTTGTTTCCAAGGATAGCGATCCTGAGGTGTTGCAGGACGCGATACGCAGGGTTGCCGGAGGCGGAAAATATATCAACCCGGCACTTGCAGAACAGTTGGCATTTGATGCTTTGCTGCCCGAGCAGAGAGCGCCTCACTGCCTGTTGTCCGAACGCGAATTCGAGATATTCGGGCATCTGGTGAAGGGTAAAAGAGTCAATGAAATTGCCAATCAGCTATGCATCAGCAACAAGACCGTAAGCACACACAAACTCAATCTGATGGTGAAAATGAATCTCAACAGCACGGCGGACCTGGTCCATTATGCGGTAGCCCACAATCTGTTTTCCCATTGAGTTTATCCTCCATGCATAGGGAATTCCCTATGCATATCTTCTCGTTTCCCATGTAAAAATCAGCATCACCCGATAGCGCTTGCAATGAGGGATGCCCATAATCTTCCCAAGTATCGACACCAGACCGGTGGAGCGCATTGATACACTATATTGGGGAAATTACATAGTGAACAGATATAGAAAGTCCAGCACGAAATTGTTTATGTTCAGGCTCGTGCAGCAGCTAAACAAGATGAGATCTGAACTGCATGAGCACCGCTATTACCTTGAGCAGAATGTCGATCAGAGAACTGAATATCTGACTAGGCGCATTGAAGTTCTGGAAGCCTGCAACGCAGCTTTGTGCAGCAAGCTGGCCTCGTCTCAGAAGTCGCTGGAAGATCGGATTCCAAGATATGCGGACTCTGCAGACAGCGCATCGAAGATACGCCTTGTGAATGCAAGGACAGGTTCAGCCCTGCGAGGCTGATCATCGATTGGGGAATGCATCATGAAAGTTGAAGCAATACGAGACATGGCCAAATTGCACGGCCTGCAAACCAGCAAGCGATCAAAGTCCGATCTGATCAAATCCATACAGATGGAGGAAGGCAATTTCGATTGTTACGCAACCGCCTATGCAGGCGTGTGCGACCAGGGCGATTGTCTTTGGCGCAATGACTGTTTTGCAGCCGCCAAGGCCGGGGGATAGTTCCGATTGTTTTTTAGAGATCGCGTAGCGATACCTTGTCCCTCTTCCCAACCGGGGGGTATGACGGAAGAGGGAGCCAACAAGGTT
>JAJXTL010000026.1 GCA_021783855.1 Pseudomonadota bacterium | reverse complement strand
CTATTTCCTCCTTTATCGTGACACACTCCCTACGCGCGCCAGGATGAAGAAGGTGAATAATTCGAGTTGTATTATTAAGCATTCTTGGACTCCCTGTTCGATAACCAATCTCGAAGTCATGGTATTCAACATGGATAGCCACTCTGAGTTTTGGCATGCTACCTGTTTTTTCTCAGACACTTCCGTGCGGTGGCGTACAGATAGCTTCAGTAGATTGCCTGACCATGCATACCCGCACTTCAATTAAATAAAGGGACAAATCATGAAAAACAAACTTGCCACAACTTTTATTATTATCAGCACGCTGCTGGCCCCCGTGGTAGCACATGCCGACTCGGAAACAGACAATTCGCATCCCATGACATTCGTAAAAGATTCGGTTATCACAACAAAGATCAAGGCCAAACTGGCTGAGGAAAAAATGAGCAGTCTGGCGCATATCAAAGTGGATACAGACCAAAAAGGCGCGGTCGTCTTGAGCGGAAAAGTCAAAACACAGGAAGAAGCGGATAAAGCCGTCTCAATTGCACGCGAAACCGAAGGCGTCACGTCGGTCAGGAGCAAAATTCGCATCAAATAAGGGCGACTAAGCGCTTACAGCAGGTACCCGTGAGGGCAGAGGCTGCCGCTGCATGATGCACGGCTGTTTCTGAAAGCTGCCAGTTATAACAGGTATCGATATGTCACACGCTGTAAAACAGGCAGCCAATCAGGACACCGGCTCATGGCTGAAGAAACTCGGTCCGGGGCTGATTACGGGCGCTGCAGATGACGACCCCAGCGGAATCGCCACCTATTCCCAGGCCGGCGCGCAATTTGGCTTCAGCATGCTGTGGACGGTATGGCTGACTTATCCGCTGATGGTCGGCATTCAGGTGGTCAGCGCCAAAATCGGTCGGGTAAGCGGCCATGGCCTCGCTGCCAACATGCGCCAACACTATCCGGCATGGCTGCTATACAGCATCGTCTGGCTGCTGCTGGTTGCCAATACGATTAATATCGCAGCCGACGTCGCCGCAATGGCGGAAGCCTTGAAACTGATGACCGGGGGCCCCACTCACTGGTATGCCGTCGGCTTCGGCGCGATATCGCTGTTGCTGCAAATATTTATTCCGTACAGACGTTACGTGCGCTTTCTGAAATGGCTGACCCTGGCATTATTCGCGTACGTTGCCACCATATTTGTCGTGCACATACCGTGGACGCAGGTACTGATCAACACCTTGCTGCCGCATTTATCATGGGAACCGGCCTATATCACCACCGTGGTTGCTGTGTTCGGAACCACAATCAGCCCTTACCTGTTCTTCTGGCAGGCATCCCAGGAGGTCGAGGAACAGCAGGCCGACCCCAAGGCAATTGCCTTAAAGGATGCGCCCGAGCAGGCAAATGCCAACTTTCGCCGCATCAAGATCGACACCTACATCGGCATGGCCTTTTCCAACCTGATCGCATTTTTCATTATTCTGACGACAGCAGTCACGCTGCATCAGCACGGCATAACCCAGATTCAAACATCCGCACAGGCGGCATCCGCGCTGCGGCCGATAGCCGGAGAGTTTGCCTTCTGGCTGTTTAGCGCAGGCATCATCGGTACCGGATTGCTGGCAATTCCGGTACTGGCAGGCTCTGCCGCTTATGCAATGGCCGGGGCATTTCACTGGCGCAACAGCCTGGAACTGAAACCCAATGCGGCAAAAGGCTTCTACGGCATTATCGCCATATCGACGTTGATTGGCGTCGGACTCTGTTTTACACCCATCGACCCCATCAAAGCGCTGTTCTGGAGTGCCGTCATCAACGGCGTGATTTCCGTGCCCATCATGGCAGTCATGATGTTGATGGCAGCACGAGCCGACATCATGGGTAAATTCGTCGTTTCGTTCAGACTGAAAGTGCTGGGCTGGCTATGTACAGCCGCCATGGCAATGGCGGTGAGCGCAATGATGTGGTCGCTGGTCAAGTAAACGGCGCATATCAAAATCTGACTGTTGCCCTAACGCAGTCAGACTCATTATCAATCCCATGTTATAGCTCATCGTCCACGGGCAGCATCGATAAAATATTGGCTTTGAACCTTTGCCAGTCGCTCCTTGCCGGTTCCGCGTCGTACTCAACGGCTTTGCCGTCTTCCCGTGTGCGCCACACCAGACTCGGCTCCATCCCCGCGCCGTTCTGTCGCAATGCCAGCATGTAGGCATTGGCCGGCTGCACCATGGCATCAAAACGTGCGGCGATCTGTTGGGCAAGTTCGGGACTGTCTATGATCAGGCCGATCTCGGTATTGAGATGCATCGATCGTTGATCAAAATTCATCGAACCTATGAACACCCTCTGCCGGTCAAATACGAACAATTTCGCATGCAGGGAATAATTGCCATAGCGCGATATTGCCTTGGTTTCGCCGCTGCCTCGGGTGTTACCCAGCAGCGAGCGGATCTCATAGAGTTCCACACCACTCTCCAGCAGGGGAATCCGATAATGCATGTAACCTGACTGCGCCAGCAATACCGTCGATGATTCGAGTGAACTGGTTAAAATGCGAACACGCACCTTGCGCTGACGCAGATCCCTGAACAACTGCATGCCCGCCTGCCCGGGTATCAGGTAGGGCGTGACCATCAGCAATTCTGACTTAACTGCGATAGCGGCATTGACCACCGCTCTGTGCATCAGCATGCCAGCCATCTCGCCGTCTTCCACCTCCTTCTTGTCCGGGCTGTCGTAGATGAGCTGTGCGTGCGCCCAGATCAGCGGTAAACGGCCAGAGACGATTCCGTCGAAAGGCTCGCCACTTGCCACCCGTTTCACATAATCAGCCCCACTCGCTTTTATTTCTCGACTCTGCTTCTTCAATTCCTCGCGCCGCTCTGTAAGGGCAGCAGGGGACGGCTTGCCCCCAGCAAGCGCTTCTACCGGGATTGACAACGTATTATTCCAGAACTCGTCGAAACTCGAAGAGAGTTTTTGAACGATGGGACCGGCTGCAAACACATCGTCGTCGGCAAACTGGGACTCAGGGTCGATCTGGAAGTATTGGTCGCCGATATTCCGTCCGCCGATGAGCGCGATGGCATTGTCCACGACGAACAATTTATTATGCATTCTGTAGTCGAGCCGGGAGGCGTCGAACATGAATTCTGTCGCCCTGAACAGCGTACTATGACCTCGATAGGTGAACGGGTTGAATATTCGAATCTCGATCAAAGGATGTGCTGCCAGCTTGGCAATCTGCTCATCGCCGGCCATGGTTTCTCCATCGTCGAGCAGCACACGCACACGCACACCCCGATCTGCTGCACGCAATACGGCGCCGGTCAGCAACTGCCCCGTATCGTCCCCGCGAAAAATGAAATATTGAAGGTCTAGCGTTTTTTCTGCGTCATTGATCATCTGCATACGCATCGAAAAACCGTCGGCACCTGCCGGAATGATGCGAAATCCGGAGTTGCCGCCATGTTGCCGTCCTGCATTGTCGAACCGGCGGCCAAGACTTGTGGCATCAGGATGAACAAGCGCGGAGGATGCAATTTTTGGAAAATCCGTCCCTGGAGGAAGCGTCGCGCATCCGCCTAGGAACGCGAGAGCCAATATAACAAACGACAAAAAAAAACGTTCAGTAATCAAAGTGAACCTGTGAGTTGTACTCTCATGACCATGAACAAGCATGACTGCATAATGACATCGATGCATGTCCGCTAACGACATGCTGCCGGTTTCGGCGGTCAGTTCGCCCGAAGCAGTCGTTCATTGTTGCCCTTATTGACAGCTCATCAACACTTATAGTTACGAAAGACTACACCCTAGCGCCGGAAGTCCAGCGGAAAAAAGAGACTGATGCCGGACGATTGACGGGGCTCATAATACACCGGCGGCGCATAAACAGGTTGCGCATAGTTATAGCGCCGGTATTCATAATCACGGCGATCGCCATGCCGGTCATGTTGATTACGATCTCCATAATGATCGCGCCGACCGTGATTACCACGCTGGTCGTGCCCGTCGTCAGCAAAAGCAGGCGAAACGGATAAAACGCCTATCATCGCAGTCAGGGCAACCACCATGAGCGCCTTGCGGCTGACTGAGCCGGAGTTTATGACTTGCAGGATTGGAGACTTCATGCTGACCGCCCTTTGCCGCGCTGATAGTTGCAAATGGCATAATTCAATTCAAGCATCGCCATGCTCATTTGCTTTCCATTTTTTTTTGGCCCTGCATATGCCCCGCATGCTCATGACCGCCACGGCGAAACAGCGTGTCGGCTTTCTTTTTCTGTGCATCCGACATGCTGGCATAAAGATCGGCAAACGCCGGAATCAGTTTCCTGATCCCGGCTGCGTGGGCATCAGAAATCTCGCCATAAGATTTAAGATTTTCTACCGCATTCATCTCCCTGACATGATCCGCTCGTGCCTGAGTCAGATTGTCCATGGTCTTTGCATCGTCGAGCATCGCCTGTTTGACCTTACCCCACTGCTCTTCCTGCGCCGCAGTAATAGTGAGCTTGCTATGCATATCCTTGATACGGAGCTCAACGCGATCTTCGTGCACATCCTTGTCGGCGGCGAAAACCGCTACCGGCGTGAAAGCCAGGGTTGCGACCAGAGCTGTCACCGCAAAAATGCGTGTACGCACAGATTGATTGCCGCTTACTTTCATGTTTATTCTCCAGGTTAAATTTCGCGTCCCGAGCAATGCCGGAACGCGTACTTCAAAATGCCATTTTTCTCTTTCGTTAAGAGACGTTCCGTGCGCTGACTATGAACAGTTAAAACAGACTCCGATGTACGACAACCGGCCAATGCGGCCAGCGCAATACCATTCATAATGTTTACAATCTCCTTACAACATCGTTCTCGATTTTAACCCTGTCACCCTTCTCTACATTGGGCGTTTCGGTCTGATTGAAAGTGCGTTCCTCACCTGTATCCATTTTTACTGTGATGTTGTAACTCCGGGTCTTTTTTGTGACTTTCTCGATCTTGTTGCCTGCGAATGCGCCTCCAACTGCGCCTGCGATTGTCGCCAGATCGCGCCCGGTACCCCCGCCAACCTGATGACCCAGCACCCCGCCTACGACGCCTCCGGCCACAGCACCCAAACCGGATCCGCTGCCCTCAGCCTCCATTTCGCTGACGTATAGCACGATGCCGCAATGGCTGCACGCGCGCGCCTGTTCATGCGTTGCAGTGGAAGTGTCAGACTTCATGGCACTTGCACGCTGTTCAGCGCGTCGCTCATTTTTTGCGTTTGTGGCTCGCTGTTCAGCCGCGAACTTTTTCCGTTCATTTGCAACGGCCTGTGCAACGGCTTCATCTTGCTTAGCTTTTTCATCAGCTTGTGCAGTCGCTACAGCATCCTGCCTGTCTTTTTCGGCAATCATTTCCTTTTTAGCTTGATCGACGGCCTGATCTACGATCACCTTGGTTTGTGCCGCGCTTTCATCGGCAGTTGGCTTGGGTGAACAGGCGGAAATCAGACTGATTGCCGCCAGCGTTATCAGGATAGTAGCAATTACAGAGATGACAGACTTGGCTTGCTTGACTGGTGAGTGAATATTCAATTGGAGCTCCTTCGATGGACAGGTTAATCGGGGCAGCAGCTACATTTTCATGAACGTTACACAAAACGGTAAGATCAGCCCCGGATATAGCTAGCGGGTTTTTATCCGGCACCTCGCGCTTTGGCAAGTGCTGTTGCATGTTATGGCTGCTACCTGGCCTTCTTCAGACTGAACACCACCGCGCGCAAAGCTTTTGTCCGCCATAAGCCATCACAATACGCAGTCAACAGTGGCACTACTGTGCGGTAACTAACATAATTTCCAAAAACCACCAAAAACTTATTCATTGACAAACTATTGCGATTGAGATAGCGTCGAACCGCCTTGAAAAACTCTCGCAAGTTTGCGGGATGCTGCAATTCCGGCTGAAGGGTAAGCATCAAAAGGGAACGATCATGGACATTTCTTCTGTCACTTCGTCTTCGAGCTTACAAAATATTTTTGCTGCAACCCATTCGCAGCGTGTCGTCTTTTCGATCGTCGCACCCGCGACAACAGGCTCGACCAGTGTCAATATTTCAGGCCTGGGTCAATTGCTTTCGTCCGCTTCATTGCTGAAAAAAACCATATCAAAAACAGCGGGTACCGACAGTTTTGCCGCCGTGCTTGCTGCTACGCAGCTATTCGTCGATGCTTTCAATGGCTTTCTGCAAAGTGACAGCTTGCAAAACTCGTCAGGCGCATCGTTCAGCGATCTGTTGGTACAGGCGCTGAATTCACAGGCGACTGGTGCATCTGCGCAGTCGATTCTGACCCAGCTATCCGGGATCGGCATCACTTACCAGCCGGCTTTGAACCTGAACGGCACGGCTCAGATGACTGTCGATCCCAAGTCGCTGCAATCCGCCTACCTGGCAGACCAAACCGGCACTCTTGCGCTGCTGACACAGGCGACTCAATCAGTCGGGCAGTCGGCCGCAGGATTTACCAGCCTTTTTATCCAGATGAATATCCTGGCGCAAATCAGCAACTCACAGTCCGCCGCGATGCCATCGTATGCGGCAACCGGCTCGACAGCAGCCGTAACAACGGCGACAAGCATGACAAGTTCAACCGGTATGACGGGCGCAACCGACACGACAGCGTCAGTCGGCAAGATAATAGCGCTCACTGCGGCGGGTCTGACAACGGGTGCGGCAACAGGCGTTACAGGAACGACAACAAGCATGGCAACAGGTGCGGCAACAGCAGGCAAGACAACAAGCATGGCAACGGGTACGGCAGCAGGCGTTGCAGGAACGTCAACAGCAGGCATGACAACAGGCGTGACGAACGCGGCAGTAACGACGGCGACTAGCGCGACTGGCGCAACCGGCATGCCAGTGACAGGAGGTGAAACTGCGGCCAAGGCAACAGGCGTGACAACAGGCCCGACAGCGGGTGCTGCAACGGGTACGCCAACGATAACAGGCGTGAAAATTGCAGCGGACACAGCATCGGGTGTGATGACCGCTGCGGCAGCGAAGATGGGGGTGACAAACAAGCTGGACACGACTTCGGCTGCAACCGTGTTGTTTTCCACCATCGGCGCAGCAACTGTAACCGGATCGACAGTTGCATCAAATGCAGGCGGATTGCCTGCCACACAATCAACAGCGCCCCTGGCTGGTACGTCTGTCGCGACTGCCTCCGTTGGGGCAGCGGCAGCAACACAAAACCCCGCTGCGGCAGCAGTCAGCGGAACAATCGCGCCGACTGCCATACCGCTTGCGAATCCGATCATTGATGCAAGCGACCCCGCCATTGCGGCAGCCATCGCGGCCTATCACATAGTCGATGGTATATTTGATGTGGGAAAGTCCCTTAACGAAGGGCTGCTACCTGCCAAATCCAACTATAGCGAAATCTGGCCGGTTGCGCCGGCCAGCCCGGTCAGCCTCAATCTTCATCCTTGACCCATCTTTAACATCAACCGAAAACGCCTATGAACGGCAGCACGATTAACTCTTGCGCAGAATCAACGCACGTTTGACAGTTGCGCTAAGCAATCCCGTGATGACGGCTGAGAGCATGCCGATTGACAGAATGGGCAGCAGACTCCCGGAAAAATGAAACAACTCCCGCAACACGGGCACGCTGTGCACCAGTGCCAATGCACTGCCGGTGCCGAGTAGCATCCAGCGCAGCACCGGATTTCGTTGTGGCTCTGAAACGCTCCCGGAGCCTTGCTTAGCGTGAAACTCGCGTAGCGATTCGTTTGTACCCTCTCCCTCAGGGAGAGGGTTTGGGTGAGGGAACCGACCGGCGCAAGCACTTTCATGCTCAGGGGTGGAGCTTGCGCCATGTCGGTTAGAACGGTTAGCCAATACCAGCGCGATATTTCCTGCCACCATGGCCGTAAACACCAGCGCGCGCACCGTATTTTCATCATAGGCGCTCAACAATGCCCAGGCGTAGATGGAAGCGGCAACTGCAAGTGCAATAATTCCCTGCAACAGACTGGCAGTCAACCGTCGACCGGAAAACAACGCCTCGCTTGCACTTCTAGGCGGACGCTGCATGATGTTTTTTTCTTCCGCTTCGGCTTCGAAAAAGATCGAGCAGGCGGGACCTATAATCAGTTCCAGAAACATGATGTGCGCGGGCATCAGGAGCAGCGCTTCACCCAGCAATACCGGCAGCAGCGCCATCCCTACGATGGGAATATGTACGGCTACCGTATAACTCATCGCACGGCGCAGGTTGTCGTAAATGCGCCGCCCAAGGCGCACCGTCGTTACCAGTTGTGCGAAGTCATCGTTGAGCAGCACAAGCGCTGCCGCTTCACGCGCTACGTCGGTGCCGCGGCTTCCCATTGCTACGCCGATGTGAGCGGATTTCAGGGCCGGGGCGTCGTTCACACCATCGCCGGTCATGGCGACAATCTCGCCGTTCGCCTTAAAGGCTTCTACCAGGCGCAGTTTCTGCTGCGGCACGATGCGCGCAAATACCTGAACGTCACGCAGCCTCGCGCGTAATGCTGCATCTGATAGCGCATTGAGTTCAGAGCCGGTCAGCACCTGTTCTGACGGCAGACCGAGTTCGCGGGCAATGGCAAGCGCGGTGCGGGCATGGTCGCCGGTGATCATCACCACCCGGATGCCGGCAGCGTGGCATTGTGTAATGGCGTCCGCCACGTCGGGGCGCAGCGGATCTTGCAGGCCTACCAGGCCGACAAAGGAAAACTCGATGTCGTGCTGGCGTTCCGGCCAATGCTGCGATAGTCCCGGCAGCAATTTTGCACGGGCCACGCCGAGCACGCGCAAGCCCTCGTCTGCCATTCCGGCTGCGACTTCATCGATCGCTCGTGCCTCATCGCAGGCCAGGTGGCACAGGTCGATGATGGCCTCCGGCGCGCCCTTTGCGGCCACCAGATGATGGGGTTGATCGTCGCCACGCCAGACATGCGACATGGCAGGCATTTCGGGCGACAGGCTGTATTCGTGGACGATTTTCCAACCCCCGTGCAAATGCTCGCTGCCGCTCAAGGTGCGATTGCCCAGTTCATGCAGGGCGCGCTCCATCGGATCGAACGGTTCTTTTTCGCTGGCCAGAATACCGAATTCAACCAGTTCATGCCAGGGTTCGGGCAACTCGGCCAAATCATGCACATTCAGCATCTGCCCATTGCCATAAAGTTTTTTTATAGTCATGCGGTTCTGCGTCAGCGTGCCGGTCTTGTCGGAGCACAGTACGGTAGCAGCACCCAACGTTTCGATGGCATCCAGCCGTCTGGTCAGCACGCCGTGCTGAGCGATGCGCCATGCACCCAGCGACATGAAAATTGACAGGATGACCGGAAATTCTTCAGGCAGCGTGGACATTGCCAGACTGATGCCGGCCAGCAGCGCGGTCAACCAGTGGCCGCGCGTATAGCCGTAGATCAGCACCAGTACAATACACAACGCAACGGCAATGATCGCAAGTCGGCGCACCAGTTGTGCCGTCTGAACAGAAAGTGGAGACTTGCCCCGAAGCGTGTCTTCGAGTGATTTTCCGATTTGTCCGATGGCGCTGTGCCTGCCTGTCGCCGTGACGATGCCAATACCGGCACCTTGAACCAGCACCGTGCCCGCATAGACGAAGGGCTGATCGTCGCCGCCCGGTTCGCGGCTTGCCGAGTCCGGGTTGCCTGCCTGTTTGCGCACCGGAGCCGACTCGCCGGTCAGCATGGATTCGTCGGCCATCAAGTCGTTACAACTGAGCAATACGGCATCGGCCGCGACTCTGTCCCCTTCGGTGAGCAGCAACAAGTCGCCTGTCACCACACAGCGTCCGGCGATGCGCTGAGGTTTGCCATCGCGCATGACACGGGCGCGCGGACTGGACAAATCGCGCAAGGCTTCCAGCACCCTTTCGCTTTTTTGTGCCTGAAATACGGTCATCCCGATGATGATCGCCACGAAGCCCAGCAACATAAGCGCGTCTTCCATGCTGCCCAGCAGCAAATAAATGACGCCTGCCCCGATCAGCCACAGGAACATCGGCTCGCGCAGCACTTCGGCCGCGATTTTGTAGAAGTGGCGTGGATGAGTAGGGGTCAGTTCGTTGTAGCCTGCCTGCGCCAGCCGCTGCTCTGCCTGTGTCGTGCTCAGCCCGACCGCATTTCCGGCGTTCATATTGTGAGGCTCCCCGTATTGCCTGGCTCTTAGCATACCGCGATAGCGTGGCTGGTGTCAGCATGAACGACAAATAAAGCAGCGCTCATGTCAGGTTTCGGGTAAATTTCGTCTTTATCGCAACGGAACTTTGTCGGCTCGGGGTTATCAGACAAGTTTGAAAAACAATCAGGGGAAATCGATGACGCAATACAGTAAACGCATGGTAATCACACATTGGCTGACTCTGGTGCTGCTGCTCGCAGCCTGGTATCTGGGTGATACCCTGTCTGACACGACGGACGAGAGTCGTGCGACCTTGGCAGGATACATTATTCACGGACTGGTGGGCGGTGCGGTGTTGTTGTTGACTGTCGTGCGTCTGTTTTTCCGCAGCAAGGATGGTACGCCTCCCGCCGTCGGCCGGTCGATGATGGATAAAGTGGCCAAAGGTGTGCATCACTTTTTGTATCTGGCGCTGTTTCTGCTGCCGTTGAGCGGCATCATGACGGTCATCACCAGTAGTGTGGCTAAAGCATTGCTCGCCGGGGACGCGAATATGTTGCCTAAGGCACATGGTTATCACGGGGTGTTTGCCCACGAAGTGCATGAAACACTGGTGACCGTACTGATCGTACTGGTGTCGTTACATTTGCTTGGAGCGCTCAAACATCAATTCGTGATGAAAGATGGCTTGCTGGAACGCATGATGCTGCGCCGCAAGTAAAGGGCATGGGATGGTTACCCACAATTTCTGTGGATAACCATGTTGATGGTTGTGTGAGTTAAGCGATTAAAATCATAATCTGTAAGGTTTTTTGTCTGACTGCCTGTTTTTTGTAACCAATTATTAATAAGTAATGATTGGCAGGCGCAACTGCCGTGCATGACCGTGCTACAGGATCAGAGTGTTGTTCGCGCAGGTTCCGGCCTGCGCGAGCCGGGTCAGGGTCGGCAGCAGGTTCAATCCGGTTTCCGCTTTCAGCGCCAAGGCAGCCTCTTTCAGATTATCCAGGCTGATGCTGACTGACTCGCCATCGCAGGCAAAGGCGATGGTGTTGCCGCTCTCGCAGGAAGGGAACATCAGCGCGCGTTCATCGAATGCGCTATGAATATGCGCGTAGCCGCCCAACACGCCATTGCAGAGTCCCAGCAAATTCACCGCCATGATACCCTGGTCGGAGAGGCGGCTGCGGCATGCCTGGTAGAATGGCGGGGTATTCAGCTGGCCGGGGTGGGCGTGTTCGTTGAAGCCGTCCACCAGAATCAGGTCAAACTTCTTGTTTGTGCCGAGTATATATTCCGCGCCATCGCCGATCACCATATGGATGCGTTTGTCATCTTCGGGTAATTTGAAGAAATGCCTTGCGGCGGCAACCACGGCTGGTTCTATCTCGACGATGGTCAGGTGCGCCTGCGGGCGGTATCGGTACATGAATTTGGTTAACGATGCTGCGCCAAGACCAATCAGCAAGATGCGGCGAGGCCATTTCGCATCATCGCGCAGCAGCAGGGAGGCCATCATTTCGCGGGTGTATTCAAGCTCCAGATTCCATGGACGTGCGATGCGCATCGCGCCTTGTACCCAGGATGACCCGAAGTGCAGATAGCGCACGCCGGCCTGTTCAGAAATGTCGATAGGGGTGGTCATAAGTCAGTCGATAGTTTATGGCGGGGTTTGTCGTTGATTCGAAAGTCGGCTTGCATTGCTTACATCTGTTCTTTTTGTGCAAAAATACCGACGCGCATAAAGTTCACCCGACAGGCCGCAGCGCCATGGTAAACAAGGTTCCTCCGCCTGCTACACGCTTAAGCGATACGCTGCCCGCCCCATGAGCTTCGGCAACCGCCCTGCATAGCGCCAGACCGAGGCCGGTCGACGATGAGTTTTCAGCAATTTTACGCTGCTCATCCTCGACGGCTACACCATCATCAAGCACCCTGAGCGCCAGCTCATCAACCCCTTGCTCGAACCAGAGCACGATTTTATGGTGTGCATAGCGTAACGCATTGTTGAGTGCGGACTCCAGCGCCAGTTCGACCAGGTTTTCATCAAAAAAACCGAACCCGCCATCTGCACAAGCCGGGGCAATTTTTATTCTGTCGCGATCCAGCTGCACCGTAATCGGGTGACCATGATGGCTTTGTGCCATCATCACGGACTGGCTGCCGTCTATGATTTCATCAAAAAATTCAATCAGGTCGACTTCTGAAATCATGGGCTGAAGTCCGGACTGATCACGTTTATACAGCGTCAAAAATCCGATCAGCCTGGCTTTCAATTCGACACAGCGACGGTAGGCGCGAACCCCTTCGACGGGTACGTTCGGTTGATGATTCAATTGCTCAAGATCGATTTCAAGCAAAGCCAATGCATTCTTAATGTCGTGAGCTACCAGTGCCGAAAGGGTTGCTTGCATTTACTCGCTCACAATTTCATTAAAAAACCGGTAAAAATTCATTACCTTCTGATTATTTGGAACCAGCCTGTCCAGTGTCATAAGATAGCATTTTGCACGTTCGATAATCTCGGTATCCAGCCCCTTGTGCTTGAGCCATAACAGATGAAGCTGAGCCGCCGTCATCAGCGCTTCCAGATTTTCCCCATGTATCGCAAGCGCTTCGAGCACCTTCTGATTTGCTTCAGAAAAATGCGCCGATCGCATCAGTTTTGTGGCCTCATCAACCAGGAATAGAATGCGCTTTCTTCCGCCGTCGATCACATCCTCGACCTTTTCGTTGTGACCGGTATCCACCATGGATTTTTTGACATGACGGGCGATCCGCTTCTCATCTTTGCCGCTTACTTGAACCGCCTCTGTCATCAACTTCAAACCAAACACGACGTCGCCGACTTTCAGCGCCGCCTTTCCCAACGCGGTCATCACAAAACTGTTCTTGCGATTAGCCAGCAGCGATGCTGATCTTTCCACTAATTTTTTGGCTTTTTCCCTGTCGCCCGAATCAAAATAGGCCTGCGCCAGAATTGCGCCTTTCGCCACCCCGAAAATACCCACATCCCCGTGTTTTCGGGCATTTTTCTCCAGCGTTTCGATCGCCCCCTTATGATCGCCCATATCAACCTGCGTTTGTGCGAGGGACAAGTAATCACCCGATCGCTCCACCATGGAACCGTTCGACAAGCGAATCGCCTCTTCCGAGTTCAACTTTGCCTCGTCGAGCTTTCCCAGCAGAAACGCGGCTTGCGATACCGAACGAAAGCGTTTCGCGCTCGGCAAGATTTCCGACGAAAGGCTCAACAGCTTGAAAGCGCCTTCATCATCATCCGTCTCAAGACGAATTTTCGCCAACAACTCATACGCTGCGACATAATTCCGGCTCTTTTCAATCAGCGCCTGAGCTATTTTCGCCGCTACCTCCAATTCGCCAAGCCCGCAGTGCGTGCGTGCAAGCCCCATCATCACCCAGGGAACATCCGCGCGGATGGCGGCCGCCTGCTCATAGGTTTTCAAGACTTGAACATAATCCTGCAAGGCCAGCTGCGCCTCGGTCTTGCGCCTTAACACATCCATTATGCGACGCTCATCCGGCGCAATCGCCAGCAGCTTGTCGCAGGCGCTGATCGCCATCTCGTAATCCTTGGCATTCAATGCTTGCAACACCGGCATCAGGAAAGTACGCCGGTCAATTAATCGTTCCAGCCGGGCGCGCAACTTTTTTTCCGAACACGGTTTCAAAAGATAGTCGTCAGGAATAAACTCCACCGCATTGGCGACAAAGCTGTACTCGGTTTCAGCCGTCAACATAACAAAGATGGCAGTCGCGCTTAAAATATTTTCGCTACGCAGATGTTCGAGTAAATGCTGACCGGAACTCGCCTTATTCAGGTTGTAATCACACAGGATCAAATCGAAATTATTCGACTCCACCTGCGCCAACGCCTCAGCCGCACTGCTTGCCACCTTGACCGAATTTATGCCCAGCGAATGCAACTGCGAGCGTACCGCCTGCCGCATCGCACTGATATCGTCTACGACCAGCGCTGACAAGGTATCGAAACGAACATATTCGTTTTCTACGGGTTTTTTCCCAAACAGTACATCCATGCCTCTTGCCTGTATATTAGCCAAGGTAGCACACCTCCCGGGTAGTTGATATCACAGTGCGTCCACCCTTCCACCGCAACAATTTCCTGAACATGGGCTAGATTATCACGACCAGCCTGAAAGTGCCCGGTCATTGTCAAACGACGATCAGTTCTCTTACGGGTCTGAAGCTTCTGCGATGCGCTGCACAGACGCCATGTTCGCGCAAAGCAGCCAGATGCGCGGCAGTGGGATAGCCTTTGTGGATGGCAAAGCCGTAATGCGGATATTGATCGTGCAGTTGCAGCATCAGTGCGTCACGACAGGTTTTCGCCAGTATGGAAGCTGCGGCAATCGCCGCAACTTTGCCATCTCCCTTTACGATCGCTTCACTGGGGATGCCGGTCTCTGGGCAATAAAGACCATCCACCAGCACCAGCTGAGGCGCGACACTCAATGCCAGCACCGCGCGCTTCATCGCCAGCAGCGTGGCCTGCAGAATATTGAGGCCGTCTATTTCCTCAACGGATGCATACGCGACAGCCCAGGCTATCGCACGTTCCCGGATCAGCGGGGCCAGCCGCTCGCGTTGACGTTCAGTGAGTTTTTTTGAGTCATTCAGGCCGGGAACAGGGTAGGCCTCGTCGAGTATCACGGCAGCGGCACTCACCGGCCCCGCCAGCGGGCCGCGTCCGGCTTCGTCCACGCCGCAGACATGCAGATGCATGCCCTGCCCTGCATCTCTTAAACTGAACAGCGCCATCAGGCGGCCGGCAAATACGGCAGGATGGCTGCTGCGGCCTTCTGCGCGGTGTTTTGCCGCAAAGTTTTATGCAACTCACCAAAGGTTGCTTCAAGCCCTGCCACCGCATCCTGATCGTTCAGCAAGTTGAGCAGAGCCTGTGCCAGATTTTCCGGCGTCGCATCCTTTTGCATCAGTTCAGGCACGACAAAACGCCCGCACAAAATGTTGGGCAGACCGAAATAGGGAAGATAGCTTTTGCGCTTCATCATCCGCCATGTCAAGGCGTTCAGGCGATAGGTAATGACCATGGGCCGTTTGAGCAAAGCGCATTCAAGCGTCGCAGTGCCTGAAGCAACCAGCACCATATCGGCTGCGATCATCGCGTCCTGTGCATGACCGAACAACAGGAAAAAAGGCAACTCCTCCGCCTTGCAGTCGTAAATAGCCTGTTCGAAGATTGTTCGCGTTTCGCGGCTCACCAGCGGCACCAGAAAACGCGCATCCGGTACTTCCTGCAGGATCAGCCTGGCCGTTTCAACATAAAGCGCTGCAAGCTGCTTGACCTCGGACTGACGACTGCCGGGCAGAAAGGCAAATACCTTCACCTGCTGGGGGATGCGCATCGTCTCGCGTATCCGGTCACGATCGGGCCGCTGGGGCAACATGTCAGCTAGCGGATGCCCGACATAATCGACCGGCACACCGGCATCCCGGTAAATTTTCGGCTCGTGCGGAAACAGCGCGAGCATGCGAGTCACGGCCCGCTTGATCTTCCTGATGCGTTCGCCACGCCATGCCCATATCGACGGACTGACGTAATGAATGGCAGGAATGCCGTGCCGTTTGAGTGCCAGCTCCAGATCGAAATTGAAGTCGGGCGCGTCCACTCCAATAAACAAAACCGGGCGATTATCTAAAAAATACCTGCGCAGTTTGCGCCGGATACCGGTGATTTCCCGATAATGGCGCAGCACCTCGATGTAGCCGAATACCGCCAGCTTTTCCATGGGGAACAACACCTGCATGCCGGCCGACTGCATTTTTGGACCACCGACACCTACAAACTCGACTTCAGGCCGGACAGCCCTGATCGCCGCCATCAGATGACTGGCGAGCGCATCGCCCGAGGCTTCGCCCGCAACTATGCCGATTACAATTTTTTTCTGAACCATGTAAGAGCCTGTCAGCGAACGATGCCGCGTTCCGAATTAGCCAGGAAATCAAGCAGCGGCTGTAACTCGGCATGCTCTGCGAGTTGCTGCCCGATGGCGGTATTGGCGTCATTCAGGCTCAATCCGGATTTATACAGCGTCTTGTAGGCGCGCTTGATCGCCATGATGGACGCACTGGAATAGCCGCGTCGCTTCAGCCCTTCCGAGTTGATGCCATGCGGCGCGGCGGGGTTTCCGGATACCAGCATGTAGGTCGGCACGTCCTGTAACAGGATGGTACCCATGCCGGTGATAATGTGCGCGCCGATGCGGACGAACTGATGCACCACGGTGAAACCGCCCAGAATCGCGTAATCACCCACTTCGACGTGACCTGCCAACTGCGCATTGTTTGCAAAGATGGTGTGATTGCCGATCTGGCAATCGTGCGCCAGATGCACATAAGCCATGATCCAGTTGTGATTGCCCAGGCGCGTCACACCGACATCCTGGGCAGTCCCCAGGTTGAAGGTGCAAAATTCCCGGATGGTGTTGTGATCGCCAATTTCAAGGCACGTCGGTTCGTTCGCATACTTCTTGTCCTGCGGTATTTCACCCAGCGAACAGAACTGAAAAATACGATTGTGCTCGCCGATGCGCGTATGGCCGTTAATGACCACGTGCGGGCCGACCACCGTGCCACGTCCTATCTCGACATGCTCACCGATGATCGAATACGCACCCACCTCCACATCGGCGGCGAGTCTGGCGTCCGGATGGACAATAGCGGTTGTGTGTATCATCAGGCCACCGATTTGACCGTGCACATCAATTCAGCTTCCGCGGCCCTCTGTCCGTCCACTTCGGCAAGCGCCTTGAACTTGAATACGCCGCGCATGCTGCGGGTCAGCTCTACCTTGATGATCAACTGATCGCCAGGCGTCACCGGACGTTTGAAACGTGCACCGTCGATCCCTGCGAAATAATACACCGATTTTTCATCCGGCTGACTGGGCATGGTCTGAAACGACAGCAAGGCGGCCACTTGCGCCATCGCCTCGATAATCAGCACACCGGGCATCACGGGGTGATGCGGATAGTGTCCGGGAAAAAACGGCTCGTTGATGGTGACGTTTTTCAGTGCGACGATGCTTTTTCCCGGCTCGATCGACAGCACCCTGTCCACCAACAAAAACGGATAGCGGTGCGGCAAGCTTTCAAGGATCGCATGTATATCCATCGCGTGCCCTGTCTGCTCAGGCAGGCCGGGAGAAGTCTTTTCGTCTTGCGTACTCATTTCATTACCTTTCTACAGTTTTCAACAACGCCTGCTCCAGCGTTTTGATGCGTTTCGCCATTTCATCAAGATGACGAATGTGCACGGCATTTTTCCGCCATTCCTCCGTTTTTCCAAAGGGGAAAATGGCGGCATAAGAACCTGCCTCACGTATCGATTTTCCAATCAGGGTGAACGATGCAATCACCACACCATCGGCGATTTTCAAATGCCCCAATATTCCGGCACTGCCGCCGATCTGACAGTATTTCCCTATCGTCGTGCTGCCGGCAATTCCGACACATCCGGCAATCACGGTATGCGCGCCGATACGCACGTTGTGTGCAATCTGAATCTGATTGTCCAGTTTCACGCCATCCTCAATCACCGTATCATCCAGCGCACCCCGGTCTATGGTGGTATTGGCACCGATTTCGACGTTATTTCCTATCACAACGCGTCCGATCTGCGGAATCTTGATCCAGCGCCCTTCATCCATCGCAAAGCCGAAACCGTCGGCGCCGATCACTGCACCGGAATGGGCGATCAGATGATCGCCTATCATACAATCGTGATAAATCACCACGCGCGGGTACAAACGTACATGACGACCGATCAGCACGTTGTCGCCTATAAAACAGCCCTCGCCGATGACCGAATACGCGCCTATCACGGCGCCACTACCCACCACTGCCGTCGCTAAAACACTGGCAGTCGGGTCAATCAGCGCACCCTCTCCTACGACGGCTGTAGGATGCACGCCCGGTTTGATCTCAGGTGCAGGATTGAGCATTGCCGACACTCTAGCAAAATAGGCATAAGGATTTTGTGTGACAATACGCGGCAAATCCGTCGCCTGTGCATCGGCCTCGGCCACAATCACGGCCCCTGCCCGGGTGCGCGTCAGTTCTGCCCGATACTTGCTGTTAGTCAAAAAACTGATCTGAGCGGGCTGCGCCAGTTCAAGCGTGGCAATCTGGCATATCCTTACTTGCGCATCGCCCAAAACACGCCCGCCAAACCGCTCCGCAATCTCAGCTAAAGTGTAGTACATGACAGCGCCTTACTTGCTGTCTGGCTTGTCGACGGCGAGACTCTTGATCACCTTATCGGTAATATCAATCTTGGGATTGCGATAGACCGCCTCCTGCAAAATCAGATCGTATTTTTCAGACTCGGCAATGGCCTGAATCGCCTTATTGGCGCGTTCGAGCACAACCGCCAGCTCTTCGTTCTTGCGCAGACTCAAGTCCTCCCTGAATTCGCGCTGCATGCGTTGCAGATTGACGTTCAGCGCATTCAGTTCGCGCTCCTTGCTGCGTCTGTCCGCCTCACTCAAGCCGCCTGAATCCTTATCCAGCAAGAGCTGCAAGTCTTTGGCCTGCTTCATGTTCTTCTTGATGTCCTGATCTCGCCCGGAAAATTCCTTTTCGATCTTTTTCTCGGCCTTCATCGCGGGGACTGATTCGCGCAAGACCCGTTCGGTATCCACCACCCCTACTTTAAAATCCCCGGCCAGCGCGGAACCCGCACACAGCAGTGCAGCTAACAGTACTATTCTCATCTTCATCGCTCTTGCCTCCATTATCATAGCCACCTGGCAAATCTCTTAACCCGCTGCCGGCATCAGAACATCGAACCCATGGTGAACTGGAACGCTTGCAACATATCTCCGGGTTTCGCATTCAGCGGTTTGGCAAAACTGAGCTTCAGCGGTCCCATCGGAGATATCCAGGTCACTGCAACACCCGTTGTTACCCGCACGCCCGCAACACCGGGCAAGTCGCCCGGACCCGTGACGATACCTGAATCGAAGAAGCCGCTCAAACGCACCGACTTGTCCTTGACGCCCGGCATCGGCGTCATCAATTCCATACTCGCAATCGCACGGCGCGTACCACCCAACGGCAAAGCGGTTGAGTCCTGCGGCCCCAACGAGTTGATCTGGTAACCGCGCACCGAACCTACACCACCCGCATAAAAATTCTTGAAGAACGGAAGCGACTTGCCGGCGTAACCGCCACCGACACCAAGTTGACCATTGGTCATCAGCGTCCAGTTGGCGTTCATCGGATAAAACCACTGGTTGTCGTAATTCAGCTTGTAATAACGCATATCCAACACTGGCAAGGCAAATTCCGTATACGCGTGTTGCACCATGCCTGTCGTGGTGTAGATCGCACTGTCGCGGGTGTCGCTGCCCCATCCCAGCGTTCCCAGCATCGTCGCGTTCGTGTTGCCGAACGTGTTGACGTAGTCCATATAACGCACCGGACTGAATGCCGTCAGACCGATGTTGGTCTGCTCCACCGACAGACCAAAACTGATGCTTTGGTCTTCGCTGATCGGCACACCAAATTGCATCCCTGCACCCACCGTAGAAGACGTATATTGGCTGATTGCAATGGTAGTTGTATTGGTAGCATTCTTGTAAATGGAGAAACCGCGACTGATACCCTCATCGGTATAATAGGGGTTGGTATAAGACACCGAAATATTCTGGTTGATCTTGCTGGTATTAAGCTGAGTTGCCAGGGTATTTCCGCTGCCGAACAGATTCGTTTGCGAAACCCCGCCCGTCAAAACCAGTCCTTCGCCACTATTGATACCGGCGCCGATGGTAAAACTCCCTGTAGACATTTCTTTAACCGCTACATTGACGTCCATCTGGTCGGCTGCTCCCGCCACCGCAGGTGTTTCAACATTGACCTCGGAGAAATAAGCCAGACGATCAACACGCTGTTTGGATTTTTTGATTTTGTTCACATCAAACCATGAGCTTTCTATCTGACGGAATTCACGGCGTATCACCTCATCGCGCGTCTTGGTATTCCCTGTGACATTGATGTGGCGTATGTAGGCGCGTTTACCGGGATCAACCACAAAGTTGAAAGCCACTTCATGTTTTTCCTTGTCGACTTCCGGGATTGCGTTGACATTGGCAAACGCATAACCATCGGCCGCCAGGCGTTCGCCCACCAGCTTGCTGGTTTCCGTCAGTTCCTTGCGGGAGAAAGCATCGTTCGGCTTAATCAGAATGAGCTTGTCAATCTCAGGCTTGGGAATCAGGGTGTTACCCGTGACAGTTACATTTGAAACTGTGTATTTATCACCTTCGGTCAAGTTGACGGTGATATAAATATCCTTCTTGTCCGGCGTAATGGAAATCTGCGTCGAATTGATATTGAATTCCAGATAACCGTTGTCCATATAGAACGAGCGCAAGGTTTCCAGGTCGGCGGAAAGCTTTTGTTTTGAATACTGATCGTTCTTGCTGATCCAGCTTAGCCAGTCAGGCGTGCTGAGTTTCATTAAATCCAGCAGGTCCGCTTCCTTGTAAGCCTTATTGCCAATAATATTGATCTGCTTGATCTTGGACACTTCGCCTTCAACGACATTGAACACGATACTCACCCGGTTGCGCTCCAGCTCGGTCACTTTGGTGGTGATCGTCACCCCATACTTGCCGCGCGCCACATATTGACGTTTCAAATCCTGCACGGCCTTATCCAGCGCACCCTTATCGAAGATACGCGCCTCGGCAAGGCCTGCATATTTCATATTCTCCTTGAGCTGATCCTTGGGAAAATCCTTGACGCCATTGACTACAATGCTGGCAATCGAGGGGCGCTCACGCACCAGCACAACCAACACACCTTGTTCGACTTCGAGGCGTACATCCTTGAAAAATCCCGTCCCATACAAGGCGTGGATAGCTACCTCAGCCTGCTCATCGTTCATCGTATCGCCCACCTTGACCGGCAGATAACTGAACACCGTGCCCGCCTCGGTACGCTGTATGCCTTCTACGCGTATATCCTTGACGGTAAATGGGGTGATCGCCCAGGCGGGCGAAATGAATAACAGCGAAATAATTCCTGCAAGTTTTGTCTTGTTCATTTATTACTAACCTGAGATGAGGCGATTAATATCGTTATAGAAGGCAAAAACCATCAACGTACCCAGCAATGCGATGCCGATTTTCTGGCCATTTTCCCAAGCCCGTTCGGAAACCGGGCTACCTTTGAGCAATTCGGCAACATAATACAGCAAGTGACCGCCATCCAATAAGGGAACCGGCAGCAAATTCAATACACCCAGGCTGATGCTGATCAATGCCAGAAATCCCAGATAGGCGATCACGCCCATGTGTGCCGACTGCCCCGCGTAATCCGCGATAGTAAGAGGACCGCTCAAATTTTTCATGGAAATTTCGCCGGACACCATTTTACCGAGCATTTTCAGGCTGACAGCAGAGGTTTCCCAGGTTTTTCTCAACGACTGACTGAACGCATCAAGCGGCCCGTAGCTCACTTCGATGAGCATTGCTTGCACTGCCGCCTGGTCAACTTTGGGTGCCGCACCGATTTTCCCCACCATTTTTCCCGATTCAGCAACCGCCTGCGGCGTAACGGAAAGAGTAAGCGTCAGTTGGCCGCGTCGAATGTCGAACTGAACGGTGCGCGCAGGGTGGCTGCGCACAACGTCAACCAACGCATCCCAGTTTTGCACGGCCACGCCACCGACACGCAGGATAACATCGCCCTCCTGCAATCCGGCCTGTTTTGCCACTCCCGCATCGGACAGTTTTCCAATAACGGGCAACAATACCGGCTGATCCAGATGCAAACCCAGCTTGTCGAGAAACTCGCCGTCCAGATCGTGCGCTTCAAGTCCGCTCAAATCCAGCGCATGGTGCAAAGTTGCGCCATCAATACCTGCTGCATCGATTTTCACTGTACCTCGTCCAAGTGCCAGGGTCATCAACACCCAGCGCAATTCCTGCCAGCTCGGTATGGGCTCGCCGTTGATACTGAGTATGGTTTCGCCCTTATGCATCTGCGCCATTGCCGCCGGTGTCCCCGTCGGCACCTCACCCAGCACCGGTTTCAGGCCCGGCACGCCGTGCATGAACAAGATCCAGTACAACAAAACAGCCAGCATGAAATTCGCCAGGGGGCCTGCCACGACGATCGCCATACGCTGCAACACCGGCTTGCGGTTAAATGCCATGTTCAATTCAGAAGGTAAAACCTCACCTTCACGTTCGTCCAGCATCTTGACGTAGCCGCCCAGCGGAATCGCAGAAATCACCCATTCGGTAGCCGAATTGGCAAAACGCTTGCGGTAAATAACTTTGCCGAAACCCAGCGAAAAAACCAGCACTTTTACACCGCAACGGCGGGCCACCCAGTAATGTCCGTATTCATGGAACATCACAAGCAGCACAATTGCACCAACGAAAGCTAATAATGTCGTCATTTATAAACCCCAAGCTGTTGCATGGCGGCACGGCGTGCCTCGGCATCCGCAGCAAGCACCTCATCCAGACAACTCACGGACTGGACGGGCAAGCCGTCAAGCACGGACTCAATCACCTGCGCAATGGACAGGAACGAAATTTCATTATCCAGAAAAGCAGCGACGGCGATTTCATTGGCAGCGTTAAGTATCGCAGGCGCCGTGCCACCCGAACGCAATGCCTGATAGGCTAACGCGAGACAAGGGAAACGGGCAAAATCAGGTTCTGCAAAATCAAGCGAGCCAATCTTGAACAGATCAAGCCCTGCCACGCCCGAGTTTATCCGTTCAGGATAAGCCAACCCGTAAGCTATCGGCGTGCGCATATCCGGATTGCCCAGCTGCGCGATCACCGAGCCGTCGATATACTCGACCAGCGAATGAATCACGCTCTGCGGATGAACTACCACCTGTATGTCGCAGGCGGGAGCGTTGAACAGCCAGTGCGCCTCGATGACCTCCAGCCCCTTGTTCATCATGCTGGCCGAATCAACTGAAATCTTGCGCCCCATCACCCAGTTCGGGTGCGCACATGCCTGATCCGGCGTAACCTGCTGCAAGGCGCTCAACGGCAGGGTGCGAAAAGGGCCGCCGGATGCCGTGAGCAAAATGCGCCGCACGCCAGAGCTTGCCATATCGCCGTTATAATCATGCGGCAAGGACTGGAAAATCGCGTTGTGTTCACTGTCTATCGGCAACAGTACAGCACCACCGGCGCGTACCGCTTCCATGAACACATTACCCGCCATCACCAGCGTTTCCTTGTTCGCCAGCAGAATCTTCTTTCCCGCTTGCGCCGCTGCCAGCGTGGGGCGCAAGCCTGCCGCACCGACGATGGCCGCCATCACCGCATCCACTTCCGGCAACACGCTGACGGCCACCAGGGACTCAATTCCGCACAATACCTCGGTTTTTGATCCGGCGTCAGTTAGCATGGCACGCAGCCTGGCGGCCGCATCTTCATCGAGCAGCACTGCATAAGAGGGTTTGAATTGAATGCATTGCCGGAACAACAGATCAACCTGGCGGTGAGCCGTAAGCGCTGTGACCTGATATTTGTCAGGGTGACGCGCGACCACGTCCAGCGTGCTGGTACCGATACTGCCGGTAGAACCCAATATGGTAAGAAATTGCATTAATTTAGCCGTGAAACGTGAAAATGGAAACGTAAAATCGAAACAACATTTCGCTTTTCACAGTGTTATCTTCACTTTTCACAGCAGCATCCTCACCTTTCACAGTTTCATCCTAGCCAAGTTGCCAAAACAAAATCACCATGGCAGCGAGCGGCAGAGTTGAAGTCAGTGCATCGATACGATCAAGCAGTCCGCCGTGCCCGGGCAGCAGCGAGCCACTGTCCTTGACTCCCGCCTGACGCTTGATCGCAGACTCGAACAGATCGCCTATCACTGCCAGTGCCACCCAACACCAGACAACCGCCAGCAATCCCGCCAGCGGCGCAACCGGAATGACAGAGTACACAATGAGTACATACAGGGAAGCTCCGAGCACCCCGCCTGCCACGCCCTCCCAGGTTTTGCCGGGACTGATACCGGGTGCCAGCTTATGTTTGCCGAAACGCCGCCCAGCAAAATAGGCGCCGATATCCGCGACCCAGACCAGGCTCATCAGCATCAACAACAGCCACGGGCTGACGGCATGCAAGTCCAGCATCGCGAGCCCTGTCGGTATCAAGACTGCCCATCCTGTCAGGCACATCAACAGGCGATTCTTTACACGCCAGCTTAAAAACAGCCAGGCTGGCACGATCATCAGCCAGAGCAAGGCGGAAACTGCGTAAATCAATAAATGTGCCAGTTTCATGTCTTGCGCACCGAACCAGACCAGCGCCAGCATGATCAACAGCGTCAATGCGCCATAAAGATAACTGCCAGGCACGCTCAAGCCGGATAATTTCGACCATTCCAGCGTACCTTGCATCACCATCACCACCACCAATACGACCCACCAGCCATCGGGCAAAGCGAACAGGATCAGCAACAGTGCAATGAGCAGAATAACGGCGGTGATTATTCTGGATTTAAGCACAGGACTCTCCTTTTTCGCCGGCTTGCAACTGCTCGCTAGTTCTGCCAAAACGTCGCTCCCGATGCTGGTAGGAGGCAATGGCCAATTCCAACGCATGGCGACCGAAGGCGGGCCACAGGGTATCGGTAAAATACAGCTCGGTATAGGCTAACTGCCAGAGCATAAAATTACTGATGCGCTTCTCGCCACCGGTGCGGATAAACAAATCGGGTTCCGGCGCATCCCCCATGGACAGGTAAGGCTGCAAGTCTTCTTCGCTAAACGAGGCAGCCAGTTCAGGGCGATCGCGCAGCAGGTTCTGCACCGCATGCATCACATCCCATCGCCCGCCGTAATTTGCAGCGATAGTCAGCGTCAGCCCGCTGTTGTCAGCCGTGAGCGTTTCAGCATCCGCCATGGTTTGTTTAAGTCTGTCGTCAAACCTTGCACGGTCACCGATAATACGCAAACGAATGTTGTTTTTATGCAAACTGACGATCTCGCGTTCCAGCATTTTCAGAAACAGCGACATCAAAAAAGAAACTTCATCAAACGGCCTGCGCCAGTTTTCGCTGCTGAAGGCAAATACCGTCAGGTAGGAAACCCCCAGGTCACGGCAGCTTTTTACCACCGTACGCAGCGACTCGACACCGCGCTGATGACCCATGATCCGGGGCATCAGACGCTTTTTCGCCCAACGGCCATTGCCATCCATGATGATGGCAATGTGACGCGGAACGGCCGTTACATCAGGGATGGTGCGAGTCGAACTCGGCAGATTAGTCATATAAGGGATCGTGGATCGTGGATTGAGGATTGAGTTAAAAACGGTGTATTTGGATTTACACAATCCTCGATCCTCGCTCCTCGCTCCTGGTTACACAGCCATTAAATCAACTTCTTTAGCAGCCAGTGCCTGATCGATTTCCAGGACAAAACGATCGGTGAGTTTTTGAATATCATCCTGCACGCGACGCTCATCGTCCTCGGAAATTTCTTTCTTCTTGAGCAATTCTTTCAGACCATGGTTCGCATCCCGGCGAATATTGCGCACGGCAATCTTGGCGTCTTCACCCTCGGATTTAACCAGCTTGATCAGGTCGCGACGGCGCTCTTCGGTTAACATCGGCATCGGAACGCGGATCAGTTCACCGTTAGTAGCAGGATTCAGACCCAGATCCGCATCGCGTATCGCGCGCTCGACCTTGCCCACCATATTCTTTTCATAAGGCTGCACGCCGATGGTACGCGCATCAACCAGCGTGATATTCGCCACCTGCGTCACCAGCGTGGGACTGCCGTAATAATCCACCATCACATGATCCAGCAGGCCGGTATGTGCACGGCCGGTGCGGATTTTACCTAAATCGGCGCGCAATGCCTCCATCGACTTGCGCATTCTTTGTTCGGTATCTTTTCTGATCTCTGCAATCATGATTGTCTCCTCATTGGCGGGTGCCAAAAAACCGCCCGGCTCTTATTCAATTCTTACCAGCGTACCTTCACCCTCGCCCAGCACCACGCGTTTCAACGCGCCCGGCTTGAAGATACTGAATACGATAATCGGCAACTTCTGATCACGGCACAGCGTCAGCGCCGTAGCATCCATCACCTGTAAATTTTTGCTGATCGCCTCATCAAAACTCAGAGACTGATAGCGAACGGCGTGCGGATCCTTTTTCGGATCTGCGGTATAAATTCCATCGACCTTGGTCGCCTT
>JAJXTL010000153.1 GCA_021783855.1 Pseudomonadota bacterium | reverse complement strand
GTTTCACACCCCCGTTAAAAAAACCATGGGCCCGCAGCGCTGGAGCAACGATGAGGTGGAAGCCTTGTTCAGGTTGCCGTTTGCTGATTTGCTGTACCGTGCGCAGCAGGTGCACCGCGAACATTTCGATCCGAATCAGGTGCAACTCTCGACGTTGTTGTCCATCAAGACTGGCGGTTGTTCGGAAGACTGCGGCTATTGTCCGCAATCCGCGTTCCATTCGACGGGCGTGGAAGACCGTAAAATGCTGGGGCTGGATGAAGTGCTGACAGCGGCCCGTGCTGCGCAACAGGCGGGCGCCGACCGCTTCTGCATGGGGGCTGCCTGGCGTGAGCCTTCCGAGGCGGACATGCTGAGTGTGGTAGAAATGGTTAAGGCGGTGCGAGGCCTCGGCATGGAGACCTGCGCTACGCTGGGAATGCTCAACGACGAGCAGACAGACCAGTTGAAAGAGGCGGGTCTTGATTACTACAACCACAATCTGGATACATCGCCCGAATTTTACGGTGACATCATCAGCACCCGCGACTATCAGGACAGGCTGGACACTTTGGCGCGGGTGCGCCGCGCCGGCATGCATGTGTGCAGCGGCGGCATCGTCGGCATGGGTGAAAATCTTGCGCAACGCGCAGGTCTCATTGCACAGCTGGCGAATATGGAACCCTATCCGGAAAGCGTACCGATCAACAATCTGGTCAAGGTGGAAGGCACGCCGCTGGCCGATGTGGCCGATCTCGATCCGCTGGATTTCGTGCGCACCATCGCGGTGGCGCGCATCACCATGCCGACCGCTCGCGTGAGGTTGTCAGCCGGACGGCAAGCGATGTCCGATGCGGTGCAGGCATTATGTTTTCTGGCCGGCGCGAATTCGATTTTTTACGGAGAGCAGTTATTGACCACCGGCAACCCGGAGGTCGAGCGTGACCGGGCACTGATGGATAAACTGGGCATGTACCCGTTTGCCGAGAAACACTAAAGTTCGGTTCGCAGTATGTACAGGTTTTATCTGCGTAATATGCTGATAAATAATGATTTTTTCTGAACTCCAATCCCAACTCGATGAGCGTGCGGCCCTTGGTTTGCTGCGCTCGCGCCGTACGATCTCAGGTCCGCAAGGCACGCAGCTGGTGGTGGACGGCAAGCCGTATTTGTCTTTTTGCAGCAACGATTATCTGGGGCTGGCCAGCCATCCTCAACTGGTTGAGGCATTAAAGCTGGGTGCGGAGCGCTATGGCGTTGGTGCGGGGGCGGCGCACCTGGTCAGCGGTCACTTTGAGGCGCACGAACAGCTGGAAAATGAACTGGCGGCTTTTGTGGATAAACCCGCAGCACTGCTGTTTTCCACGGGCTATATGGCTAACCTCGGTGTGGTGCAGGCGCTGACAGGCAGAGGCGATACGGTTTTCGCCGACAAGCTCAATCACGCCTCACTGAACGATGCGATGCTGTTGTCGCGTGCAACGGTCAGGCGCTACCGCCATAACGACATGGAACAGCTGGCAGCCATGTTGATAGAAACAAAACGCGGACGCAAACTGATTCTGACCGACGCGGTATTCAGCATGGATGGCGACAGGGCGCCGTTAGCGGCGTTACTGGCTTTGTGCGAGCAATACGACGCCTGGCTGCTGGTGGACGATGCGCATGGCTTCGGCGTGTCGGGTGAGCAGGGGCGCGGCTCGCTGTTCGCTCAAGCCCCTCTCCCTTCGGGGGAGGGGCTGGGGTGGGGGAAGCGCATCATTTACATGGCGACGCTGGGCAAGGCGGCCGGGGTGTCCGGCGCGTTTGTGGCTGCGGAACAGGTGGTGATCGATACGCTGATCAACAACGCGCGCAGTTATGTATACACCACGGCGACCCCGCCTGCCCTGTCGGTTGCGCTGCTGGAGAGTTTGCGACTGATAACCGGTGGCGACGCGTTGCGTACTCATTTGCAGAAGCTGATCGTACAGTTGCGTAAAGGTCTGCACGGTTTGCCGTGGACGTTGATGGAGTCAAGTACGGCAATACAGCCGTTAGTGATAGGCGATAATCAGGCAGCGCTCGATTTAAGCCACGCGTTGCGCGATCGGGGTATCTGGGTTGCGGCGATACGCCCGCCCACCGTGCCTGCCGGCACGGCGCGACTGCGCATCACCCTGTCGTCGGCTCACACGGCTGCAGATGTTAAATGTCTGACTGAGGCGCTGCATGAGCTTGCACGTTGATCATTACGGGCGGGGCGCGCCGTTGCTGTTCATCCACGGCTGGGGCATGCACGGCGGGATGTGGGGTGGAGTCCTTGAAAAACTGGCGGAAAATTTTCAGGTGATGGCAGTGGATTTGCCGGGGCACGGGTTTAGCAACAGGATTGAGGATCGCGGATTGAGGATTGAGGCAGAATCGCTTGATGTAATTGTTGATAAATTATCTATACAGTTTTCCGGGCCGCTGACCGTGTGCGGCTGGTCGCTGGGCGGGCAGATCGCATTGCGCTGGGCGCAGCGGCATTCGGAGCAGGTAGAAAAACTGATATTGGTGTCGTCCACACCCTGTTTTGTGCAGCGGGCCCACTGGCCCTGCGCGATGGCAACTGAAACGCTGGCGGATTTTTCTGCCGCACTGCAGCAGGACTATGCATCGACCCTGCGCCGTTTTCTGGCGCTGCAAGTGCGGGGCAGCGAACAGGAACGCGAACTATTGCTGGCGCTGCGCCAGAGTCTGAGGAGTCGCGGCGAGCCTGATCCGGCGGCCTTGCAGGCCGGACTTGCAATCCTGCGTGATGTCGATTTATGCGCAGTTTTGCCTGAGATTATGCAGCCAACCCTGCTGATTGCGGGACATCGCGATACCTTGACGCCGCCGGCAGCCTCGCAATATATGGCGGCCCAGATGCCCCGCGTGCGGCTGGCAACGATAGCCGGCGCGGCGCATGCGCCTTTTTTGTCTCACCCTGAAGTGTTCGTAAAATACGTTGCGGAATTTGTGCATGAATGAATTTGAAATCGATAAGAAGATGATGCGCCGCGCTTTTTCACGCGCGGCAGCGGGCTATGACGCATCGGCTGTGTTACAGCGTGAAGTGTGCACGCGCATGCTGGAGCGGCTCGACTACATCAAGCTCAAACCCGCGCGGCTGCTCGATGCGGGCTGCGGTACGGGCTGGGGCGGACGGCAGCTGGCTGAAAAATACCCCGATGCGCAGCTCATCTCGCTGGATATCGCCATCGGCATGTTGCAGACCGCACAAAGCCGCTCAAGCTGGTGGCAGAAATTGTTCGGCGGCCGCCAGATGGCGGTGTGTGCGGATGTGGAAGCGTTACCTTTGCCACCTGCCAGTATTGAGATGGTGTGGTCGAATCTGGCCGTGCAGTGGTGCAACGATTTGCCGGCGACCTTCGTCGAGTTGCACCGCGTGCTGAAGACAGAGGGACTGCTGATGTTCAGCACCTTCGGTCCGGATACCCTGAAGGAGCTGCGGCAGGCGTTCAACGGCGTGGACGACAATAACCATTTGAACCGTTTTGCGGACATGCACGACGTCGGCGACATGTTGATGCAGGCGGGTTTTTCCGAACCGGTGATGGATATGGAATACATGACGCTGACCTATGGCGATGTGCGCGGGGTGTTGCAGGATTTGAAAGCCATCGGCGCGCATAACACCACGCAGGGGCGCGCTCAGGGGCTGATGGGCAAGAGCGCGTATGGCCGTCTGCTGGAAAATTATGAAAAACTGCGGCGGGACGGCAAGCTGCCGGCGACCTATGAAATCGTCTACGGTCACGCCTGGAAACCAACCCCACGTTTTACAGGCGATGGCGCTGCGATCATCAAGACATCGTTCAGAGTAAGATGAAAAGGCCATCAAAAATTAAATTTTTCTGGATGAAGCGCACGGAGCCGCGCAGCGAGTGACGAGGCATATCAAATGGATAGACGAGGAGAGAGCGAGCACGCGACATAGCGATTCGCCAGAAAAATGAATTTTTTTGTGACAGGAACCGATACCGGCGTCGGCAAGACACTGATCAGCTGTGCGCTGCTGCATGCATTTGCAGCTCAGGGGCATCGCGCGGCCGGGTTCAAGCCGGTCGCTTCCGGATGCGACGACAGCGAGCACAACGAAGATGCCGTGCGTTTGCGTGCTGCGGGCAACGTGCAGGCCAGCTATGGTCAGATCAATCCTTATTGCTTCGCACAGGCGGTAGCACCGCATCTGGCGGCAAAATTCGTTGGAGTTAACATCAACCTGGAGCGGATCGTGCAATCCTATTGCGAACTGGCGGCACAGGCTGATGTGGTGATTGTGGAAGGGGCAGGCGGTTTTTGCGTGCCGCTGAACGATCATCAGGACATGGCAGATCTGGCGGCAAGGCTGAATCTGCCGGTCATTCTGGCGGTGGGCATGCGGCTGGGTTGCATCAATCATGCGCTGCTTACAGTGGCATCCATCAAAGCCAGTGGTTTAAGGCTGGCCGGGTGGGTGGCCAATTGTCAGGATGAAAACATGCCTATGCTGAATGAGAATATCGCCGCTCTACGGCAGCGCATAGCTGCGCCGTTGTTGGGGGTGCTGCCCTGTTATCAGGCACCCGATGCGCATGAGGTGGCGAAGAAACTGGATTTGCAGTTGCTGGAGCAAGCTTGACGCATGATGACGCAGGCTGTACAGCTGCTATGTCATCATGGGTTTTCACAGCCCCGGATGTTATGATAAGCACAAGCCTGTGCAAAGCTGCTTATCCGGGGGGAAAGTATGAAGATTTTGTTTGCCGATGACCATGCGTTGTTCAGAGAAGGAATGTGCTATGTGTTGCGACAGTTGTCGGACGATGTGGAAATATTGGAGGCGGCTAATTTTCAGGATGCGTTAAAGCTGGCCGAGATGCATCCCGAGCTGGAACTGGCGCTGCTGGATTTGCACATGCCGGGCAGCGACGGGCCAAAGTCGGTCAGTTATTTTCATCAGCGTTATCCGCATATTCCGGTGGTGGTCGTGTCGGGAGAGGAAGCCAGTTCAAATATGGAAAAGGTAATGAACTACGGGGCGTCGGGTTTTGTCAGCAAAAGTTCCAACACGCAGACCATGCTGGATGCCCTGAATCTGGTGCTGTCCGGCGGGGTATATGTGCCGCCGGAAATTCTGCGCTACCATGCGCTGGATACCGGACATCCGGACAAGCGCAGCATGCACACCAACAGCTACGGGTTGACGCCGCGTCAGATGGAAGTTTTGCAGCATCTCTGCACCGGTATGAGCAACAAGGAAATTGCGTCTGTCATTCATCTGGCTGAAGGAACCGTTAAAATTCACGTGGCGGCGGTGTATCAGACGCTCAAAGTCAATAGCCGCCTGGAGGCGGTGCGGGTGGCCGAGCATCTGGGGCTAACAGGCACGGCAAGTAATCACCTATGATAATGAAACTTGCCATGCCTGTTTCCCTCACTCAAACCCTCTCCCGGTGGGAGAGGAGACGAACGAATCGCAATGCGAGCTTTACATTAATTGGGGCATCAAATGGCTGAAGCAGCAGACGATTTGCCGGGAAGCAAGTTGTTCGGCCTGGTGCGTGAATCGCGCTGGCTGTTGCTGGCGGCGCTGGCGCTGTATTTCACGGTGGCGCTGTATGGCTACCATCCGGCCGATTCAGCGTGGTCGCACAGCAGCGCGGGTACACAGACCGGCAATCCGGCGGGTGTGCTGGGCGCTTATTTGTCCGACCTGTTGTTTTATCTGTTTGGTGTGTCTGCCTGGTGGCTGGTGCTGTTCATGCTGCAGCAAGTATGGGCAGGTTATCGCAGGTTGCGCGTTGACAGCGTTTTTTGCAAAAGAACGCTCCTGGTTGCCGTCATCGGTTTTGTCTTGCTGCTGCTGTCCAGCAGCGCACTCGAAGCGATCCGTTTGCACACGCTTAAAGTGCCTTTGCCGCTCGCCCCCGGCGGCATGTTCGGCATGCTGATCGGCAATACATTGGCGCGCTGGCTGGGTTTTACCGGCGCCACCTTGTTGCTGCTGGCCCTGATGGCGGCCAGTTTCAGCCTGTTCAGCGGCCTGTCGTGGCTGCGTTTCATGGACTGGCTGGGCGCGCAGCTGGAGGCAGCCTACTGCTGGATACGGCAATTCCGGCAGACACGTCAGGACAGACGCATCGGTCTTCAGGCAACCAGTCAGCGCAGTGCGGTGGTCGAGGTGGAGAAGAAGCGCGTCGAGGTGCATCAGCCGATACACATTGAGATGCCGGTCGCGGAAGTGGTCAAGTCGGCGCGTGTTGCCGAGGAAAAGCAGATCACGCTGTTCGACGATATGCCGGACTCCCCCTTGCCGCCGTTGCACCTGCTTGATCCGGCGACACAGCAGGTAGAGACCGT
>JAJXTL010000025.1 GCA_021783855.1 Pseudomonadota bacterium | reverse complement strand
GGCGGCAGTGAAATAGTCACCGGCGTGTATCTCACCGTACCGATCCCATCCGGCGCGCGCAGCGCCACCGCTCAAGGCGCGGAGCAACAGGCCAATATCGCGGCAGATCAGGCGGAGTTCGTGAAGCACCGTTTGCAGAACGATATTTACGCGGCTTACTACCATGCCGTGCGCAGTTATGATACTTATCTGCAGGCGCATGAAGCGGCGGTTGCGATACGGGAGAATGCGGAGCTGATAGGCAAGGCTTATCGCTTGGGCGAGAGTAGTCTGTCCGACAGCCTGTCGGCGCGGCGCATCGCACAAGAGGCCACGCTCGCGGAAAATCTCGCCCAACTGGAAACCAACGAAGCGCGCTACCGCTTGATGCTGGATGCACACCTGCTGTGGGCGCCCATCGATGATCAGCATCATGATTAGCGCGGACATCATCGGCAGCTTTGCTGCCACACTGACCACCACCGCCTTCTTCCCGCAGGCCTGGCAAGTGTGGCGCACGCGCCATACCGCCGACATCTCGCTGGGCATGTACGCCATGTTTACGATGGGCGTCGCCCTGTGGCTGGGTTACGGCATCCTGCTGGTCGCCTGGCCCATCATCATCGCAAACAGCATCACCCTGATACTGGCAGGCACAGTGCTACTGATGAAGCTGAAGTTTGGCTGACGACACTCGCCGGTTTGTGCTGCTCACCGTTAGCGCTTCCGCTGTCAGGCATAGATCATTCGGCATATTGACCTTGGCAGGGGATTGGTGCAACCTGCGCCGCGCGATCTGTTGAACTCGTACAGCCATTACCAAATTATCGTGAAATAACCGGAACACTACGATGAACAGCATTGATCTTACTGTGCTCAGAACACTGAAAAGCTGGGAAACAGAAACACTGTGGCTGGTGACGGTGGTTGAAACCTTCGGCTCCAGCCCGCGCCCGCAGGGTTCCATGCTGGTATTGCGCGGCGACGGGCTGGCTGTGGGCTCCGTATCGGGGGGCTGCATCGAAGACGACCTGATACGGCGGGCGCAACAGGGCCAATTGTCGGTCGAACACTGCGAAGTGCTCACTTATGGCGTGACGGCTGACGAGGCGCGGTATTTTGGCCTGCCATGCGGGGGCGCCATGCGCCTCGTCATTGAACCGCTACAAAGCACGCACTGGGTTGAACAAATCCTGCAACGGATACAGGCACATCATCTGGTCAGACGCACCTTGCACCTCAACACATTGAAGGTCACGCTGGACGACGCCCTCCGCACCGACTGTTTTTCCTTTGACGGAAAAACACTGACCACCGTGCACGGCCCGCTCTGGCGTTTGCTGATCATAGGCGCCGGACAGACCTCCGACTATCTTGCCCGCATGGCGCAAGCGCTGGATTATCAGATCATCGTCTGCGATCCGCGCGAGGAGATGCGCCAGACCTGGGATGTGGCTGATACGACTCTGACCGGCGAGATGCCGGACGACACAGTGCTGGCACTGGAAGTCGACAGCTGCACCGCCATCATTGCCCTTTCGCATGACCCCAAACTCGATGACATGGCATTGCTGGAAGCGCTCAAATCACCCGCATTTTATGTCGGCGCGCTGGGTTCTGAAGCCAGCAATGCAAAGCGCCGCGAGCGGTTGGCGTTGTTCGATCTCAGTCATCAGGAAATCGCCCGCTTGCACGGCCCGGTGGGCCTGAACATCGGCAGCCGCACCCCGCCTGAAATCGCCGTGTCCATCCTCGCCCATCTGATCAGCGTCAGAAACCAGATGGCAACCCATCGCACCCTAAAATAGGAGATATGTTCATGATTTCATTCAATCTCAACGGTACACAGACCCAGGTGGATGCCGACCCCAACACGCCCTTGTTATGGGTGCTGCGTGACCATCTGCAACTGACAGGAACCAAGTACGGTTGCGGCATCGCGCAGTGCGGCGCCTGCACCGTGCATCTGGATGGCAGGGCTGTCCGTTCTTGCGTAACGCCGGTATCCACGGCAAGCGGCAGGCAAATCACTACCATCGAAGGCCTGTCGGAAACGCCACTTGGAAAAACAGTGCAATCAGCCTGGCAGGAAGTGGATGTGCCGCAGTGCGGATACTGCCAGTCCGGCCAGATCATGGCGGCAGCCGCCTTATTGAATGAGCATCCGCATCCCGGCGAATCCCAGATATCTGCCGCGATGGATGGCATCCTGTGCCGTTGCGGCACCTACAACCGCATCCGCACAGCGATTCAGCTAGCTGCAAAAGGAGGCGTCAAATGAAAACCACCACAGGACAAAATTTATCCCGCCGTCAGTTCCTCAAGGAGGCCTCCGCCTTGATGGGCGGACTGGTGATCGGCTTCTATCTGCCGAACAAAGGCGGACGCGCCTTCGCCGCCGAAGCGCCGCCCGAACAGGTATATCCGCCCAACGCCTTTATCCGCATCGCGACGGACGACAGCATCACCATCGTCGTCAACAAGTCCGAGATGGGACAAGGCGTCTATACCTCGCTGCCGATGCTGATCGCAGAGGAACTGGAAGCAGACTGGAGCCGTATCCGCGTCGAGTCGGCCCCGGTCGCCGCCGTTTATAACCACACCGGTTTCGGCATGCAAATGACCGGCGGCAGTTCCAGCATCCCCTCGTCGTGGGAGCAGTTGCGGCGAGTGGGCGCCAGCGCCAGAATATTACTGATCCGCGCTGCGGCCAATCAATGGGGCGTGCCGGAGAGCGAATGTCATGCCGAAAACAGTCAGGTGATCCATGCCAAAAGCGGCAGAGAGTCGAGTTACGGAAAACTGGCTGAGGCTGCCGCCAGGCTCCCGCTGCCGGATCACGTCGAACTCAAGGATCGCACGGACTTCAAGCTGATCGGAAAATCCGTCAAACGTCTTGATACGCCGGAAAAGATCAACGGCAGCGCACAGTTCGGCATCGACGTTTATCTGCCCGGCATGCTGACGGTGCTGATCGCGCGCAGTCCGGTATTCGGCGGCAAAGTGCGCCGCTATGACGCCACCGAGGCGCGCAAACTGCCCGGCGTTCAGGGTATCTATCAGGTACCCAGCGGCATTGCGGTGGCAGCATCCGGTTTCTGGCCTGCCAAGACCGCGCGCGATCTGCTGAACATCGAATGGGATGAAGGGGCCGGTGCCGAGCTTTCCACCCCCGGGATGCGCGCTCAATATCTTGATCTGGCGAAAACCCCGGGCGCCGTGGCGCGCCGTGACGGAGATACCGAACAAGGTTTCAAAACCGCACACAGATTAGTGACTGCCGAATATGAAGTGCCGTATCTTGCGCACGCCGCGATGGAGCCGCTCAACGTGGTGGTGGACTTGGCATCCGATCACTGCACCATCTGGACCGGCACTCAGGCGCAGACTATGGATCGCAACATGGCCGCGAAAACGGCCGGACTCAAACCTGAACAGGTGCAAATTCATACGACATTTCTGGGCGGCGGATTTGGCAGGCGCGCCAATCCAAAATCCGACTTCGTCATCGAGGCGGTGCAGGTCGCCATGGCAGTCGGCAAACCGGTCAAAGTGGTCTGGACTCGCGAGGATGACATGCACGGCGGCTACTACCGGCCGATGTGGAGCGATGCTATCGAAGCCGGTATTGCAAAAGACGGCAAACCGCTGGCCTGGAAGCATACCATCGTCGGTCAGTCCATCGTTGCCGATACGCCTTTCGAAGGATTCATGACCCATAACGGTATCGACGCCACCTCGGTGGAGGGCGCAGCGACATTGCCCTACCTGATTCCCAACCTGCAAGTCGAATTGCACAGCCCGAAAAAACCCGTACCTGTCCAGTGGTGGCGCTCGGTCGGCCACTCGCATACGGCTTTCGTGGTCGAAACCATGATAGACGAACTGGCTCATCTCGCAGGCCGCGATCCCATTGCCTACCGGCTGGAGAACTTGCCTGCCGACTCCCGTTACCGAAGCGTATTGCAACTGGCCGCAAAAAAGGCCGGCTGGGGTAAAGTCAAATTACCGGAAAATCATGCCTACGGTGTGGCGGTGCACCAGTCTTTTGGAAGTTACGTGACCGAAATTGCCGAAGTTTCGCTGGCAAATAGCAAAATTCGAGTGCATCGCGTAATTGCTGCGGTAGATTGCGGCATGGTAGTTAACCCTGACGGCGTAGCGCAGCAGATCGAAAGCGCCATTGTTTTCGGGCTCTCTGCCGCCTTGCATGGGGAAATCACGCTACAAAAAGGCCGCGTAATGCAATCAAATTTTCACGACTACATGCCGCTGCGCTTTTCTGAAATGCCACAAGTCGAAGTCCATATCGTGCAAAACGATCATTCGCCCACCGGTATCGGCGAACCGGGCACACCGCCAATTGCACCGGCGGTTGCCAACGCGCTGTTTGCGCTTACCGGAAAACGTCTGCGCCGCATGCCGTTCGATAAGGAAAGTTTTGCCTGATCCGGATGAAATCAGCGCCATCGTGCTGGCGGCAGGTGCCTCGCGCCGCTTCGGCTCGGACAAGTTGCTGCATCCGTTGACTCTCAATGGTATGACACTGCCGCTTGCCGCGCACAGCCTGCTGCCCTGGCTTGAGACGTTCAGCGTGACCACAGTGGTCGTCAGATCCGGCACGCAAGCATTCTGCACGGCAATCGAAACTGCGCTGGGCGCCTCAACTGCGATACGCTGGATCATCTGTGCGGATGCCGGACAGGGCATGGCTGCCAGCCTCGCCGCCGGCGTGCGTGCCAACCCTGACGCTGCCGGCTGGCTGATCGGGCTGGCCGATATGCCCGCCATTCCCTCAACTGCGATTGCGGGCGTGCTAGACGCCCTGCTGGCCGGGGCGGAATTGGCCGCCCCCTTCTGCGATAACAGGCGCGGGCATCCAGTGGGATTTGCAGCTGTTTACCGTGCAGCCTTGCTGAACCTGAAAGGCGATACCGGAGCCAGGTGTTTACTGGAGCACGATATTGCCAGACTTGCCCAGGTTGAAATCAACGACAAGGGCATTTTTGCCGACATCGACAGACCGGACGATCTTCAGCGACTTTAATTCCCGGGAACCTTTCACCATCCTGACTGCCCAACCCGCATCTATAATGCGCCGCTTAACCCATTTTAAATTTATCAATGACTTCCGAAATAAAACCCGAACAATCCGTCGAACTGCTCAAAGAGCTGCACATCCTGACGCGCGACGGCAAACTCAATCAGGACAGCAGGCGCAAACTCAAGCAAGTCTACCATCTGTTTCATTTCATCGAACCGCTGCTCGAAGAGATGATGGCAAGCAAGCCTGACTACACCTTGGCGGATCACGGGGCGGGCAAGTCCTATCTGGGTTTCATCATTTACGACTTGTTTCTGAAGACTCGTGAAAGCGGGCATATCTACGGCATCGAGACGCGCGAGGATCTGGTTGCAAAATCGCAGAAACTGGCGACCGGGCTGGAATTTCCGAGGATGTCATTTCTGAATCTGTCGGTTGAGGAATCCACCCACACCACGCAACTGCCTGCACAGATCGACATCGTCACGGCGCTGCATGCCTGCAACACCGCCACCGATGATGCGATCAAATTCGCCCTGCAAAAACAGGCGAAACACATCGTGCTGGTTCCCTGCTGTCAGGCCGAAGTCGCCGCTGAATTGAACAAATACAAGAATCAGTCTTTCGGCAAGACCCCGTTGTCGGAAATCTGGCGTCATCCCATCCATACCCGCGAATTCGGCAGCCATCTGACCAATGTACTGCGTTGCCTGTTGCTCGAATCGAACGGTTATCAGGTAACCGTCACAGAACTGGTCGGCTGGGAACACTCGATGAAAAACGAACTGATTGTGGCTCGCCATACCGGCAATCCGCGCAAGGATATACGACTGCGTCTGGAATATATCCTGAGCGAATTGAATCTGGAATCGTTACGCGAACGGTTCATTTATTGAAATGCGGCACGCTCCCAGTACAAAGACGTGCACCGACAATTGGGCTTGTTGGTCTGAATGACTTATAATTCCGCGGTTGCGCCACAAGGATCGCGGACAAACCGCGATTTCCCGGGCAACTCGCGTCACAGGCATATTATTTATCAGGTAAGCAGATGGATGCAATCACGTTAAAAGGGGGCGAACATGCCGTGCTGTTATTGCACGGCCTGCAAAGCAGCCCCGCCGAACTCCAGCCGCTTGCCAAGCGACTCAATCAGGCAGGCTATACGGTACATGCGCCGCATATCAAGGGATACGGCTTCATGCACGGCGACACGCCGCGTTCGGTTACCCACTGGCAAGACTGGCATGCCTGTGCACTGGCCGAATTTCGCGCCCTCAAACAACAGCACAGCACGGTGGCAGTAGGTGGCTTGTGTATAGGCTCGACACTCTCCATGAGCATCGCGGCAGAACTGGGCGATGAAGTGTCCGCCCTGACGCTGCTGTCAACCACCCTGTGGTATGACGGCTGGGGTATTCCCTGGTATCGATTTTTGCGCCACATCGGCTATTACTCGCCGGTACGTTATCTCTACAGCTACCGCGAACGCGAACCGTTCGGTCTGAAGAACAAACAATTGCGCAAATGGATTGCGCGAGAGATGAGCCACAAGGATTCCTCCATCGTCGGCGCCAGCAAACTGAATCTGCCGGCGATACAGGAAGCCGAACGCATGATAGCAACGGTTAAGAAGTCCATGCAGCGTATCACCGCCCCTGCCATCATCATCCACGCCATCGAGGATGAAATTGCCTCGCCGCGCAACGCGCGCTTCGTCGCCGAGCATATCGGTTCAAAGCAGGTAGAGCGCGTCATGTTGCACAACAGCTATCACATGATTACGGTAGACAACGACCGGGAGCAGGTAGCAAGTGAAACCATACGCTTTTTCGATGCCATTTATCAGGAATAAACCTGCCACCTCATCAGGACGAACAACAGGAATAATGAACCCACGAAAAAATTGGCAAGTCCAATGTCCACAAAGCGCATCGTTCAGGCGCGGATTCGGTTATAATCCGTATCGAATAATCATTTAATACCCGTTACCATGAGTTCACTACCAATCATACAGCGCATGATGGTCGATCAATTCGACCTGAAACTAGAAGATCTGACACCCGATGCGACGCTGGAAAGCCTGGGTCTGGACTCCCTCTCAGTGATCGAGTTCATGTTCAATCTTGAAGACGAACTCAAAATCAAGTTGCCTGACGAAAGGGTTGAAATCAAGACCCTGCAGGATGTCACCGATCTGGTCGACCGGATAGTCGCCGAGCAATCGGCGTAATCAAGCTGCATGTCCAGACGCGTAGTCATCACAGGCCTGGGAATCGTCTCACCGCTGGGCTCGTCTCCCGGGCAGTTTTTCAGCAGTCTGATGCAGGGACACTCGGGAATCAAACGCCTGAAAAAAGACTTCGTTGAGCAGCTCGCCATACGCATCGCCGCAGCCGTAGAAGATTTCAATCCTGCTGCGCATTTCTCCAAAATACAACTTACCGGCATCGAACGCTTCAGCCAGTTTGCACTGGTTGCCGCCGAACAAGCCGTACAGGATGCGCAGCTGACATTGAAAGAATCCGAATACAGCCGGGCCGGCGTGTACATGGGCTCCTGCCTGGGTGGCGCCGGCACGCTGGAAGACGGCTATATCGAAGTATTCAAGCGCGACAATCCGCGCATCAAACCGCTCAGCGTGCTGCTCAGCATGAACAATGCCGCCGCCTCGCACCTGTCCATCAAATACCATTTGCAGGGCCCCAACATCACCTACTCCACCGCCTGCGCATCGTCGGCAATTGCACTGGGTGAAGCCTATCGCCAGATCAAACACGGTTACACCGATGTAATGCTGGCGGGCGGCTCCGAGGCTATGCTGACACTCGGCGCGATGAAAGCCTGGGAAGCCTTGCGCACCCTGGCGCATGAAGATCCGGTCGACCCCGGCGCATCCTGCAAGCCTTTTTCCAGGGACCGCAGCGGTCTGGTGCTGGGTGAAGGGGCAGCCGTACTGGTGCTGGAAGATGCCGAGCGCGCAATGCAACGCGGGGCAAAGATTTATGCGGAACTGACCGGCTATGATTGTTCGTCGGATTCAAGTCACATCACCAAGCCCGACTCGGCAGGACAAACCCGCACCATGCAAAACGCATTAAAGGATGCCGGATTGCAAGCACAGGACATCGGTTACATCAACGCGCACGGCACCGCAACACAGGCGGGTGACATCGAGGAAACCCGCGCCATCAAGCAGGTTTTTGGCGCTGATGCCCACAACATCCCGGTCAGTTCGACAAAGTCCATGCACGGACATCTGATGGGCGCGACCGGTGCGGTCGAATTCATGGCAGCGGTACTGGCACTGCAACATCAGTCCATCCCGCCCACCATCAATTTGCATCAAGCCGATCCGGAATGCGATCTGGATTATGTGCCGAATCTGGGCAGAACAAGCGTACCGCTGGAAGCCGTAATGTCCAACTCGTTTGCGTTCGGCGGCACCAATGCGGTGTTGATCGCCCGTCGTTTTGTGGACTAGCTCCCGCCACTATTCAACACGATTCCGATCATGCATATGAGGGAATTCAATCTTTCCGGTTGGGCAATCAAACACCGCGCTCTGGTGTTCTACGCGCTGTGCACCCTGCTGCTTGCTGGTATCTTTTCATACCTGCAACTGCCGCAAAAGGAAGACCCGGACTTCACCTTCAAGGTGATGACCATCAAACTGATGTGGCCAGGCGCCAGCGCGCGCGAAATTGAACAACAGGTTACCGACCGGGTTGAACGAAAACTACAGGAAACCCCCTGGCTGGATAACGTCAGCAGCTATTCCAAGGCGGGCGAGGCCGTGATTTTCATCACCCTCAAAGACTCCATGCCGCCTGACCAGCTGGAGCACGCCTGGAATCAGGTCAGGAAAGAGCTGTCCGACATACGCCAAAACCTGCCCGAGGGCGTGCCTGACCCCGTTATCAACGATAAATTTGGCGACACCTTCGGTTCGATCTATGCATTCACCTCAAGCACTTTCAACAATGCCGAGCTGGCACAACAGGCCAGCCTGGTACGCGATGAATTGCTGACGATAGAAAATGTCAGTTATGTCAGCCTGATCGGTGTGCAGCACGAAAAAATCTACATCGATTTTTCCAGCAGAAAAATGGCGGAACTCGGCATCGACCCGTTACAGATCGCCTCCGCCTTGAAAGCACAGAACGAAATGGAGCCGGCCGGTGAAATAATCTCTTATCTGGACATCACTCGTCTGCGTGTGAGCGGTGATTTCAACTCTGTCAAAAGCATACAGGACATCGGCATCAAGGCCGGCGGCAAGATTCATCGCCTGGGCGATCTGTGCCATATCTACCGTTCATATGCCGATCCCGCTGTCTTCAAGATGCACACCATGGGGCAGGAAGCCATCGGGCTGGCCATTTCAATATCCCCCGATGGAAACGTCAGCCAACTTGGTAAAGATCTGGATCGCGAATTCGTGCGCATCAAGAAACAGCTGCCGCCGGGAATTGAAATCCATCAGGTTTCCAATCAACCTGCGGTAGTTAAAAAATCCATCAACCAATTCATGAGCGCCCTGCTCGAAGCGCTCGCCATCGTGCTGATGGTAAGTTTCATCAGCTTAGGCCTGCGTGCAGGTCTGGTGGTCGCTTTATCCATCCCGCTGGTGTTGGCAGGAACATTCCTGCTGATGTATCTGTTCGGCATCGATCTGCAACGCGTCTCTTTAGGTGCGCTGATCATCGCGCTCGGCCTGCTGGTTGACGATGCGATGATCGCGGTGGAAATGATGAAAGTAAAACTGGAACAGGGCCATAGCAAGCTGCATGCCGCCACCTTTGCCTATACCAGCACCGCCTTTCCCATGCTGACAGGCACACTGATCACCGCTGCGGCTTTTCTGCCGGTGGGACTTGCCAAGTCTTCGGCGGGAGAATACACATTTTCCATCTGCGCCGTGGTGACCATTGCCCTGTTGGTTTCCTGGCTGGTCGCGGTAATCTTTACCCCGTTCATCGGCGTACGTCTGTTGCAGGTAAATGGTCTGCACAACCGAGCCCTCTCCCCAACCCTGATGGAACGACTAGCCATTCGACTAAGCCCGCAAGCGGGCAAGTCGCTGGTTATCCCGGAGGGGAGAGCGCAGCGAGGGGGGCGAAGCCGAACAAACGAATCGCTACGCGAATTTCAAGCTAACGACGATTACTACCAGCGGGGCTTTTACTTGCGATTCAGACGGATGCTGGAGTGGTGTCTGGATCACCGAAAAAGTGTGCTCACCCTCACTCTGGCCGCCTTTATACTGGCACTGGCAGGCTTTGGCAAAGTCGAGCAGGAGTTCTTTCCGCCATCGGACCGAGCGGAACTGCTGATGGATGTCTGGCTGCCCGAAGGCTCCAGTTTTTCTACGACAGAGAGGGTGACAACCGGTCTTGAAGGAAGGCTGAAAAACGATCCGGGCATCGCAAACTATACCAGCTACATCGGCGGCGGCACGCCGAGATTTTACCTGCCGCTGGATCTGCAGCTGCCTATGGTCAATTACGCACAAATCGTCATCAACACCCGTGACGGAGCGCGCGAAGCGGTGCTCAAACGCATCCGCAACATGCTGGATCAGGATTACGCCCCGATGGGAATCCGCATTGCAAGACTGGAAAACGGCCCTCCAGTCGGCTATCCGGTGCAGTTCAGAGTGCTCGGTGACGATCCTGAGAAGCTCAGCCGCATCGCTTTGGAGGTCGCCACGGTGGTCAGACAGAATCACAACACCAAGAACGTGAGCCTGGATTCCAACGAAAAAATACGCACGATTAACATAAACGTCGATCAGGAAAAAGGACGTGAGTTTGGCCTGTCCTCCCAGCTGATTTCCAGAAACCTGCAGGCATTTTTATCCGGTTTATCCATCACCAGCCTGCGGGAAGGGCAAAAGCGCATCGAAGTCATCGCGCGCGCCGACGCTGCGGAACGCGACGATCCCGAAACATTGAGCCAATTAAACATCTATACCGAACACGGAAAATCGGTGCCGCTCAGCCGGATTGCCAGGATCAGCGAGGACGAAGAGGACGGCATCATCTGGCGCATGAACCGCACGCCTGTGGTTACTGTACGCGCCGATGTCCCTGACAACGTGCGCGCACCGGATGTGAGCATGGCGATCGACCGGCAGCTTGCCTCCATCCGCGCCAAACTGCCTGAAGGGTATCGCATCGAAGTGGGCGGCGCAATGGAAGACAGCGGCAAGGCTCAGAATTCGATCATACAAATTCTGCCGCTGATGGGCTTTCTCATTGTCACTTTGCTGATGCTGCAGCTAAAGCGCTACAAACAGGTCATAATGGCCTTGCTGACCGCACCGCTGGGCATCATAGGCGTAACCGCCTCCCTTCTCCTGTTTAAGGTGCCGTTCGGCTTTGTCGCCATGCTGGGCATGATTTCCCTGTCCGGCATGATCATGCGCAACTCGGTCATTCTGCTCGATCAGATCAGCCAGGACATCGCCTCGGGGATGCATCGCTGGGATGCCATCGTCGAGTCCACCATACGCCGTTTCCGCCCCATCATGCTGACCGCCGCCGCCGCGATACTGGCGATGATTCCATTGACGCAAAGCGTCTTCTGGGGGCCGATGGCCATTGTCATCATGGGCGGATTGCTGATCGCGACCCTGCTGACCCTGTTCTACCTGCCGGCTTTATATGCCGTCTGGTTCAAAGTTGAACGCCCTGCGGCAAAGCAAAAGTGACCATTCAACCCTGACCACTCTGATCGCGCTGGCTGAATAGCGAATACCACGCTTGTCGCACAGCAACACACCCTTTAAAAACCCTCCACCTCAACCGCACCAGAATCCTTAGGATGACGCTTGCCATGAAACAAAATAAAGCGTTTAATTCAGCCTGCACAGGATTGTTATTTTCGAAACACAAAATTAAAATATATACAGATCAACAGGTTACAACGATATTTTGTGTGAAAATCGGGTTTTTCCACAGCGTCGTTGAGCACCCTGGCTGGCGGCCTTAGGAAAACATGCAATGTCATATACTCGCATAATCGCGCTGACGTCGCTGTCCATGATTGCTTTTGCCGGTAATTCACTGCTCTGCCGGATCGCCCTCAAACATACCAGCATTGATGCAGCCAGCTTCACGACGATTCGATTGATCTCCGGTGCAGTGATGCTTGGGCTGGTCGTACGAATGAGGCGCGGCACACATCGCAGCAAGGGCAACTGGCCGTCGGCTTTCGCGTTGTTTCTTTATGCCGCCGGCTTTTCCTTGGCCTATGTGAGCTTATCGGCAGCAACCGGTGCACTGCTGCTGTTTGGTGCCGTCCAGGCAACAATGATCGGCTATGCTATTTATGCGGGAGAACGACTGCAAAAACTCCAACTCGCCGGTCTCATACTCGCACTCGGAGGATTGACCGGTCTACTGCTGCCGGGACTCTCGGCACCACCACTGTATGGTTCCGTATTGATGTTGGGCGCCGGAGTGGCATGGGGCATCTATTCCTTGCGCGGGAATAGTGCGGGTGACCCCACCGTGGTCACTGCCGGGAACTTCCTGCGCGCGGTTCCTTTCTCAGTAGCTCTGAGCGTATTAATGTTGAACGGTTCTTCTCTGAATACTGCCGGAATCTGCTACGCTGTTTCGTCGGGCGCACTGACTTCCGGAGTAGGTTATGCCATTTGGTACACGGCATTACCTGCATTGAAAGCCACCCATGCCGCAACAATCCAACTCAGTGTACCGGTCATTGCAGCCCTGGGTGGCATCGTTTTTCTGGGAGAGGCCATAACCCTGCGTTTAGTATTGGCGTCCATAGCTATTCTCGGTGGAATTGCGCTGGTCATTCTCGATAAACAAGATGCGAATGACGTACAACCAGTCGCGCCAGCCGACGCCCCTTCAAGACACGGGTGAGCTTAATCGATTTTCCTCTTGCAAGACTCGTACATTACGCAGGTTTTCAAAACCCCGACCAACACCGCCGGGAGATCGTATGAAATCCGGAAATTGTATAAGCTGAACCAAGCGGGACTGCGCTAAAGCGCGCTGCCGCCGATAAAAAATCTCGGTGTACCTGAAAAGCTATAAATGCAACGGCTCGACTGAGTTTGCTATTTGCCGGTTACGACTTGGCCAAATCTGCCTGAAAAAAAGGCCTGCATCGCTGCAAGCCTTATTCTATATGGTGGGTCGTCACGGACTTGAACCGTGGACCAAAGGATTATGAGTCCTCTGCTCTAACCAACTGAGCTAACGACCCGTAAACTGTTAACTTTCGCTGTCGAGGAAGCTTTTCAGCTTCTCGGAACGCGAGGGATGACGCAACTTGCGCAACGCCTTGGCTTCGATCTGACGGATACGCTCACGCGTTACATCGAACTGTTTGCCCACTTCTTCAAGCGTGTGGTCGGTGTTCATTTCGATGCCGAAACGCATGCGCAACACTTTCGCTTCGCGCTGCGTCAGACTGTCCAGTATATCCGACGTCGCACTGCGCAGACTCTCGTAAACCGCCGCATCGATAGGCACGGTGGTGTTCGAGTCCTCGATAAAGTCGCCCAGATGCGAATCGTCATCATCGCCGACCGGCGTTTCCATGGAGATCGGCTCCTTGGCAATCTTCAGGATTTTATGGATCTTGTCTTCCGACATTTCCATCTTGGCGGCCAGCGTCGCCGCGTCCGCCTCCTGCCCTGTTTCCTGCAAAATCTGGCGCGAGATGCGGTTCATCTTGTTGATGGTCTCGATCATATGCACCGGAATGCGGATGGTGCGCGCCTGATCGGCGATGGAACGCGTGATCGCCTGACGTATCCACCAGGTCGCATAAGTCGAAAACTTGTAACCGCGACGGTATTCGAATTTATCGACCGCCTTCATCAGACCGATATTACCTTCCTGAATCAAATCAAGGAACTGTAAACCGCGATTGGTATATTTCTTGGCGATGGAAATCACCAGGCGCAGGTTGGCCTCGATCATGTCGCGCTTGGCGCGGTGTGAACGGGCTTCGCCGTTGGTCATGCGGCGGTTGATTTCCTTAAGATCGGTGATCGGCAGCCCCACGCGTTTCTGCATGTTGACCAGGTTCTGCTGCTTTTCGATGATCGCGTGCTGGTAACGCTGCAACAATTCGCTGTAAGGCTTGGCGGTCTTGATTTCCTGTGCCAGCCAGTCCATATCGACTTCATGACCGATAAAACTCTTGATAAAATGCGGGCGCGGCATTTTGCTCTTGGTCACGCAGATTTCCTGGATGCCGCGCTCGTTGTTGCGGATTTCCTCAACCAGCCCGCGCATGGTGTTGCACAAGGCGTCCACCTGTTTGGCGGTAAAGCGAAAAGCCATCAGTTCTTCAGTGATGCCGGCCTGATGGGTATTGTATTGCGTACTGAGATAGCCGTATTTTTCAAAGGCACGGCCCATCTTGTTGAACAGGTCGGCAATCACGGCAAAGCGAGCCAGCGCATCGGCCTTTAACTGTGCCAAATCTGCGGCGGCGGCGGCGGCTGTCGCTGCGGCAGCGGCCTCTTCATCCTCGTCATCTTCTTCGTCATCCGCACCCGCATCGTCATCTGCGGCTTCGTCGCCTTCATCTTCTCCGTCCTGATCCTGATCCTCGCCATCGCCCAGTTCAGACTCACCCTCAAGTTCAACCTCGACAAAGCCGTCAATCAGTTCATTGACTCGAATCTCATCGGTTTCGATCTTTGCCGCCAGCGAGAGAATTTCCGCAATAGTCACGGGACAGGCGGAAATCGCCTGTATCATGTTGCGCTGACCTTCTTCGATGCGCTTGGCAATTTCGATTTCTTTTTCGCGGGTCAGCAAATCGACCGTGCCCATTTCGCGCATATACATGCGCACAGGATCCGTGGTACGTCCAAACTCGGAGTCCACTGTCGACAGCGCCGCCTCCGCCTCTTCGGCCGCATCGTCATCCGCCGCTGTGGGTGCCGCATCGGTCATGATCAGCGCTTCGGCATCGGGCGCGACATCGCATACCCGGATACCCATATCGTTGATCATGCTCGCAACGCTTTCAATCTGCTCGACTTCGAGCATATCCGGCAAATGGTCGTTGATCTCGGCGTAGGTCAGGTAGCCGCGCTCCTTACCCAATACGATCAACGCCTTCAGGCTGGTACGACGCGCGTCAATATCCTGCTGCAACTCGGCCAAGGGCAGCGCAATAATGTCTTCCGCTTTTTTATCCTGTTTCTTCTTGCTTTTTTTAATCGTTACCATATTCTGTTTCCAATTGCGTAAGACCTACATTAGCGTCGCAGAAAAGCGCACCATTATACCCGAAAAACCTAAATTTTTATTAACCTTTGTGGACGCTTAGTGACAAACATCGCTTGTCGATTCCTTACCACCCTCCCCCGAGAGGGAGAGCAGGAGAAAGGGAACGGACGACACCAATACACTGGTTAACTGACCATTTCGTCCGTTAGCGTTGCAGCAAGCGTAAATACTGTTCACGCTCATCGAGACTCAGACCGGACAAACCGCCTTGCGCCGATTTTCCCTGCAAAGTCTGGAACTGTTCGCGACGCTGCCCTTCATCAAGCCGACTGACGAGTCCCGCGAATTCCGCAGCCACGTCGAAGGACTCTCCCCACGCCAGCATATCGGCCTCGGCCCGGGCAAGCGCCTGCGCGTAACTTGTCCCTTCGAACATCTGCATCAGCGCCGGGCTGCTCATCGCGAACTCCGCTTCACGCAACGCGGCCAACACAGCCGCAATCGCCTCGGCATCCGCGCCCTCGCCATGCCAGTCTGACGGCACCTTCGCCGCCAGTTCAGGCTGTGCAATCAGGCATTGCAACAACAAACGCTGCACCGGAAATGGGGTGCGTATGGCCTTTTTCAAGGCCGGTCGCGGCGCATTAGCGATCGGTTTGATCTCGAACAGCGCCTCCAGTTCCGCCTGACTGATACCGGAGAGTGCCGCCACTTCCTTGCGCAACAGCAATGAGGTAACCGGAGAGGCAATCGCGGACAACAGGGGGCGCGCACGGTGCAGCAACTGATTGCGCCCCTCCTGACTCTTCAAATCCAGATCGCTGCTGATTTCACGCAACAAATATCCCGACAGGGGCATCGCATCCGCCACCTGCCGCTCAAAAACCTCCTTGCCGAATTCCCGGATAAAGCTGTCCGGGTCGTGCTCGACCGGCAGAAACAGGAAACTGACCAGCTTACCGTCCTGCAGATGCGGCAGCGCATTTTCCAGCGCGCGCCATGCCGCTTTCTGACCCGCCTTATCCCCGTCAAAACAGAATACGATCTGCTCGCTCAGACGCAATAACTTCTGGATGTGATACGGGGTGGTAGCCGTGCCCAGCGTCGCGACAGCATACTCGACGCCGTGTTGCGCCAGCGCCACCACATCCATGTAACCTTCCACGACCAGCACTCTTTGCCCTGCGCGTATCGCTTTTTGCGCCTGGAACAGGCCATACAACTCGCGGCCTTTTTCAAACAGCGGCGTTTCGGGTGAATTGAGATATTTAGGCTCACCTTTATCCAGTACCCGCCCGCCAAATCCGATAACCTGGCCGCGCACATTGATGATGGGAAACATAACGCGGTCACGAAACCTGTCGTAACGCTTACCCTCTTCACCCGCGATGACCAGACCGGTTTCAATCAGCGTAGCGCTATGATAATCAGGAAAAGCGGCAGACAGATTCTGCCAGCCATCCGGCGCATACCCTATGGCAAATTTCAGTGCAATCTCGCCGCTTAAGCCCCGCCCTTTCAGATAATCAATAGCCCGAACGGATATTTTCAACTGATCCCGGTAATAGCGCGTGGCAACCTGCATCACCTCATACAGATCGGGCGCCACTTTCCGATAATCCGCAGCGCCCGTCGAGCGTTCCTGCGGGACATCCATACCCACACTTTGCGCCAGCTCTTCGACGGCCTCGACAAAACCCAACCCCATATGCTCCATGACGAAACTGATCGCCGTTCCATGCACCCCGCAGCCGAAGCAATGATAAAACTGCTTGGCCTGACTGACGGTAAATGAAGGGGACTTTTCGTTATGAAACGGGCAGCAGGCAACGTAATTACCGCCTGCTTTTTTAAGAGGAACGTAACGCTCTATCACGTCAACGATGTCAAGGCGATTGAGCAGATCCTGTATGAAACTATGTGGAATCATGCTCGTGTAGCCTCTTCATCCAAACTTGTTGACAACCCGAGCACTGCCCGGCGAGGAATGGCAACGCGGGCAAGCCCGGAAACTAACTGGACAATTGCACTTTTATCAGCGCCGACACTTTTCCCATGTCGGCAACACCTGCCAGCCGCGGCTTGAGATAAGCCATGACTTTACCCATATCCTGAGGGCCTGACGCACCAACAGCCGCAATCGCTTCAATCACGGCAGCCAGCACTTCCGCTTCGCTCATCTGTTGCGGCATATATCCCGCCAACACGCTCATTTCAAACTTTTCGACATCCGCCAGATCCTGACGGCCGGCCGCTTCGTACTGACTGATGGAATCGCGACGCTGTTTATTCATCTTTTCGATGATAGTCACCACGTCCGCATCCGACAGTTCGATGCGCTCGTCTACCTCACGCTGCTTGATGGCGGCGAGCAATAGACGAATAGCCGAAAGACGCGCCGTATCCTTGGCACGCATCGCGGCTTTCATGTCTTCGGTAATCTGTTGCCTTAGATTCATATCGTCTGCCTCGCCTGCGCGTGGCAGTCAGAACCTAGTAGAGCTTTGGCGGCAGAGTTTGACTGCGCAGACGCTTGTAGTGACGCTTGACTGCCGCCGCCAGCTTGCGCTTACGTTCAGCAGTCGGCTTCTCGTAAAATTCGCGAGCACGCAAATCGGTGAGCAGGCCGGTTTTTTCTACAGAGCGCTTAAAACGGCGCATTGCGACTTCAAACGGTTCATTTTCTTTAACACGTACGGTTGTCATCTACGAACTACCTTCTACCAAAAATTTGAGGGCGCGATTCTAGCAAAACCGCCCGCGCATAACAACTCATATTTCAACTTGAGCACAAATAAAACCGATTTAACTCACCGCACGGTGATTCTGGCGAACTTGCGCTTGCCTACCTGCGCCACCACTACCCGACCGGCACTGACCATATCGGCCTTATCGTTCACCCGCTCGCCATCGAGCTTGACGGCACCCTGGGCAATCATGCGTATCGCTTCCGATGTACTGCCCACCAGAGAGGCTGATTTCAGCAACTGCGGCACGCCGACGCGGCCATCGATCGCTGTAACATCGACTTCCGGCATATCGTCCGGCAGCACGCCGCGTCGAAAACGCGCCTCAAACTCGTCGAGCGCCGTTTCTGCATCCCGCTGCGTATGAAAACGCGCAACAATTTCCTGGGCCAGCAACACCTTGATGTCGCGCGGATTGCGACCGCCTTCCACCTCATCGCGCCAGATTGAGATTTCGCTCAACTCCCGGAAAGACAACAACTCCAGATAGCGCCACATCAGGTCATCCGAAATCGACATCAACTTGCCGAACATATCCTGCGGCTTATCGGTAATCCCCACGTAATTGCCGAGCGACTTGGACATCTTGTTCACGCCGTCCAGACCTTCCAGAAGCGGCATGGTCAATATGCATTGCGCAGGCTGTCCGTAATACCTTTGCATCTCGCGGCCCATCAACAGGTTAAACTTCTGATCCGTCCCCCCTAATTCGACATCCGCCTTTAACGCGACAGAATCATAGCCCTGCACCAGCGGGTAGATGAATTCGTGTATCGCTATCGGCTGACTGCTCTTGTATCGCTTGGAAAAATCGTCGCGTTCGAGCATTTGCGCCACCGTATGGGTGGCGGCCAGGCGTATCAGATCCACCGCGCTGAATTTATCCATCCAGGTGGAATTGAATACGATCTCGGTCTTCTCAGGGTCCAGCACCTTGAAAACCTGCTCACGGTAAGACTGAGCATTGTCCAGCACTTGCTCACGCGACAAAGGCGGGCGAGTCGTATTCTTGCCGGTCGGGTCGCCTATCATGCCGGTAAAATCACCGATCAAAAACAGTGCATGGTGACCAAGATTCTGCAACTGGCGCATTTTATTGAGCAAAACGGTATGACCGAGATGCAAATCCGGCGCGGTAGGGTCAAAACCGGCCTTGATGCGCAAAGGTCTGCCCAGTGCCAGCTTCTGCTTTAACTCCGCTTCTATCAGCAGTTCATCCGAACCGCGTTTAATGGTTTCCAGTGCTTGTGTCATTTCATCCGTACCTGTATTCAAAATTTTCCACCGTTCATCCGGGTTTTTAAGCCAACCGTCGATCAGACGCCGATTTTCGCAATTTTTATTGCCAATTGTCAGTTTGCCCTTTAAGTGATAGCGCGTTTCTGTTAGAGTTCGCGACTATCGATAATAGTATAGCCGCCACCGACATCATCAGGCAGTTCCCGGAGACACGAATGTTAACGCAAAACATGCTCAGCAAAGAACGCAAAAACAAATTGCGCTGGTTTGTCACACTGTCCACCATGCCTCTGCTGGGCGTATTGACAGCTTTCGGATTGGTGCCTTCCGGCAACCTGGGTTTAGATAGCGGAAAAATCTCCATCGAACAGCTTACCCTGCCCAGCCCGGCACCCGTAGCTGCCAACACCACCTCCTTCTGGCACACCGAGCGCCTGCAACCCGGCGACACCGTCGCCGAATTGATGCAGCGACTGAACATCAAGGATGCCGCCGCCAGCAGCTATTTACGCAACAGCGCTGACACACGCACCTTCCGCAAACTGGCCGTGGGCCACGAGGTACAGGCTGAAACAGATGCCGCCGGAGCACTGATCTCCCTAAGCTTTCTGAACGAGCAAGGTGCGAAATTTATCATTAAAAAACAAGATGATAAGTTCACCACCAGCACCGCTGCCGCACAACTCGAAAAACGACTGTTCGTACGCACCGGAGAAATCAAGACCAGTCTGTACGCCGCAACGGATGCCGCCGGCATGCCTGAAGCTGCCGCAAACCAACTGACACAGATTTTCAACGGCGACATCGATTTTCATCATGACTTGAAGCGCGGCGACAAATTTACCGCCGTGTATGAAATGACCTACAGCAATGGCGCACTGGTCAAGACCGGTCAGATCCAGGCTGCCGAGTTCATCAACCAGGGACACGCTTACCGTGCGGTGCTGTTCCAGACCGACGCCACACACAGCGATTACTACACACCCGAAGGCCGCAGCCTGAAGAAGGCATTTTTGCGTTCGCCTATCGCTTTTTCACGCGTCAGCTCCGGCTTCACCATGGCACGTTTCCATCCGATACTGAATAAATGGCGCGCCCACAAGGGCGTTGATTTTGCAGCCCCCATGGGCACCCCCGCCAAGGCGACGGCGGACGGGCTGGTCGCCTTCGAGGGCGTGCAAAGCGGTTATGGCAACGTCGTGATACTGAACCATCAGGGCAGCCTTTCCACGGTTTACGGGCATCTGTCACATTTCGCAAAGGGTCTGCACAAGGGAGAACGTGTCAGACAAGGCGATGTGATCGGCTATGTCGGCATGACGGGCATGGCCACCGGCCCGCATCTGCACTATGAATTCAGGGTCAACGGACAGCAGCACGACCCGATGAGCGTTGCGCTTCCCAATGCGTTGCCTATCAGTGGCGCCAACAAAGTCGCCTTCAAATCGCTGGCCGATAAATTTATAGCCAGCCTGGTTCAATTGCGCAACACCAACCTCGCGAAACTTGACTGATCGCACAGCTTGAATCGGCTATACATCGGGCTGATGTCGGGAACCAGCCTGGACGGCATTGATGCCGTTCTGGTGAATCTCGACCAGCGTGACCCTAACGATCATGTCAAACTCATCGGAAAATTCTTCCTGCCGTTTAACGACGCGCTGAAACAGGCCATTCTGGATCTGCACCAGCCAAGCTACAACGAGCTGCATCGTACGCAGCTGATCGGCAATCGCCTGGCCGCACAGTACGCCATTGCCGTGAACACGCTGCTCACCCAAACCGGCTACACAGCTCGACAGATACGCGCAACCGGCTGCCACGGCCAGACTATCCGCCATTGCCCGGAACACGGCTATACGCTGCAAATCGGCAACGCCGCGCTGCTTGCCGAATTGACCGGCATCACGGTAGTGGGCGATTTTCGCAGCCGCGACATCGCTGCCGGCGGACAGGGAGCGCCGCTGGTTCCCGCCTTCCATGACACGCTGCTGCGCCATCCTGATATTCACCGCGTAATCGTCAACATCGGCGGAATCAGCAACCTGACCAGCTTGCCGCCCGGCCTTGCCACCTCCGGCTTTGACTGCGGCCCCGGCAATCTGCTGATGGACGCCTGGTGCATGCAACACCTTGAAAAACCCTTCGATGCAGATGGCGCCTGGGCTGCGACCGGACAAGTGCAGCCGGCACTTCTGTCAAGCATGCTGAGCGAAGCGTATTTTGCATTGCCGCCACCCAAGAGCAGCGGGCGCGACCTGTTCAACATGAAGTGGTTACAGGGTCACTTGCAGGGAGGCGAAGCTCCCGAAGATGTGCAGGCTACGCTGCTCGAACTGACCGGCACAACCATTGCCGAGGCCATTCGACAACGGTGCAGCGGCGCACAACAAATCTTCCTGTGCGGTGGCGGCGCGCATAACGGCACCCTGCGCAATCGTTTAGCCGCCCTGCTACCCGGCTGCAGCGTGCAGACCACCAACGAACTGGGCGTTGACGGCGATTATCTGGAAGCGATCGCCTTCGCCTGGCTGGCACAACAGAACCTGTCTGGGCATCCGGCCAACCTGCCGCTGGTCACTGGCGCAAAACACCGATGCATACTGGGTGCGGTTTATCCCGCATAGACGCGAAACAGGCTATCCTCCGGGCAAAATTTCGTCAGCACACTACCCCTCGGCTTGTCGCACCTATCTGCGCCGCATCCTTCCGCAGAGGTCATCCAGCGCAAGCTCGCCCTGGCGGGGCTCAATAAAAAAGGCGGCGATATCTTTCAATATCACCGCCATTTTACATACCACTGTTACAAACCACCGCTCAGGACGCGTCGTTTCCTACCCGTTCTCTGAGATCCTTACCTGCCTTAAAATGAGGCACGTATTTAGCCGGCACTTTTACTTTGTCGCCGGTCTTGGGATTGCGCCCCTGACGCGGCGGACGGTAATTCAGACCAAAACTGCCGAAACCGCGAATCTCGACACGCCCTCCGCGCGACAGCGTGGAAGACAGCGCATCCAGAATCACTTTAACAGCCATCTCGGCATCCTTGGCCAGCAACTGCGGATGCAATTCGGCCAACCGTGCGATCAAATCAGAACGTGTCATGCGATCCTCCGAACTTAGGCTTCAGTCTTGCTTCCGCTCATTTTAGCCTTGAGCAATGCACCCAGATTGGTTGTTCCCGCACTGGTGCTGCTGTCGGCTGCCAACTTCTGCATGGCAGCAGAATCTTCCGCCTTGCTCAATGCCTTGACAGACAAGCTGATGCCACGATTCTTGCGGTCTACACTGATGATCATCGCCTTGATGGTATCGCCTTCTTTCAGGTGTGTGCGTATATCTTCTACGCGATCAACCGACAGTTCGGATGCTTTCAGATAGGCTTCCACATCGCCATCCAGCGTTACGACGGCACCCTTCGCATCCACCGATTTAACGACGCCATTGACGATGGCGCCCTTTTCATTGGTGGCGGCAAACCCGCCGAACGGATCACCTTCCATTTGCTTGATGCCCAGAGAAATGCGCTCGCGCTCCACGTCGATGGCCAGAACCACCGCCTCAACTTCATCGCCCTTCTTGAAGTTGCGTACCATTTCTTCGCCAGGCTGAGACCATGACAGATCGGACAAATGCACCAGACCGTCGATATCGCCATCCAGACCGATGAACACGCCGAAGTCAGTGATCGACTTGATCTGACCGCGGACTTTGTCACCCTTCTTGTGGTTGATCGCAAAATCATCCCAAGGGTTGGAGTGGCACTGCTTCATACCCAGTGAAATACGACGACGCTGTTCGTCGATTTCCAGAATCATTACTTCAACTTCGTCGCCTACCTGCACAACCTTGGAAGGATGAACGTTCTTGTTGGTCCAATCCATTTCGGATACGTGTACCAGACCTTCAATGCCCTGTTCGATTTCAACGAATGAACCGTAGTCGGTCAGATTGGTGACCTTGCCGAACAGACGCGTACCCTGCGGGTAGCGACGTGCCAGACCATTCCACGGATCATCGCCCATTTGCTTGATGCCGAGGGACACGCGATTCTTTTCCTGATCGAATTTGAGGATCTTGGCTTCGATTTCGTCGCCAACCGTCAACACTTCGGAAGGATGCTTCACGCGACGCCATGCCAGGTCGGTGATATGCAGCAGACCATCGATACCGCCCAGATCAACGAACGCGCCGTAATCGGTGATGTTCTTGACCACGCCTTTGACGATTGCGCCTTCTTTCAGGTTTTCCATCACGGATTCGCGATCAGCGCCCATCGTGGCTTCCAGAACGGCGCGGCGGGATACCACCACGTTGTTGCGGCGACGATCCAGCTTGATGACCTTGAATTCCATGGTCTTGTTTTCGTACGGTGTGGTGTCCTTGACCGGACGGATGTCCACCAGCGAGCCCGGCAGGAATGCGCGGATACCGTTAACCATGGCAGTGAGACCACCCTTGACCTTGCCACTAACGAAACCTTCAACGATTTTGCCTTCTTCCATGGCGATCTCAAGATCGTGCCATGCAGCCAGACGTTTTGCTTTTTCACGCGACAGCTTGGTTTCACCATAGCCGTTTTCCAGCGATTCGATTGCAACGGTGACGAAGTCCCCTGCGGCAACTTCCATTTCGCCCTTGTCGTTCAGAAATTCCTCGACAGGAATCCAGCTTTCGGACTTGAGTCCGGCATTCACGACCACCACGTTGTGGTCGATACGCACAACTTGTGCGGTAATCAGTTCGCCTGCACGCATTTCTTTGCGCGTCAAACTTTCTTCAAACATTGCGGCGAAACTATCGGGGTTTAATACTGCGTCAGCGGTTGCGTTCATCGAATACACCTAAAGATTTTTCTGATTAAACAGAAGGTTAGTTAAAAACCCGAAGAACGGAGAGTCCTAGGGGGCCACACATTTTTCCCGGTAGCCTGTCAGCACCACATCGACCGCCTGCTCTATGGTAAGCGCCGTGGTATCCAGCAGACTGGCATCCGGAAACTGTTGCAGGGGAGCTGCGCTGCGCTGCATGTCTCGCTCGTCGCGCGCCCTGATATCCTGCAAAAGGGTTGCAATACTAGCACCCATATCTTTTTCTTTCAACTGCTTATAACGACGTTCTGCACGCGCCTCGGCGGAAGCCGTCAAAAAAATCTTCAAAGTCGCGTCGGGAAACACCACCGATGCCATATCGCGCCCATCCGTCACCAGGCCCGGACTGCGCCTGAAAGCGCGCTGTTTATTGAGCAAGGCAACCCTTACCCGCGGCAATGCCGCAACGATGGAGGCCTCTGCCGCACATTGTTCTCCTCGCAACTCATCCCCTGCGAGCACCCCGTCGAGCCGGATTTGTTCACCCTTGAACTCGACATTCATGCGTTCAGCCAGTGCAGCCAGCGCAGCCTCGTCATCGAGCGCCACACCGTCGCGTTCAGCCGCCATCGCAAGCACCCTGTACAAGGCGCCGCTGTCCAGATAGTGAAAACCGAGTTGAGCGGCCACAAGCTGCGCCACGGTCCCTTTACCCGATGCGGAAGGACCGTCGATGGCGATCACCGGAACGGCTTTGGTCACCCCGGCAAAAGCGGAAAAATAATTTGGAAAGGTTTTCGCAACGCATCCGGGATCGTTGATGCGTATGCCACTCCCAAAGGCCGCCAGCGAAAAACACATCGCCATGCGATGATCGTCGTAAGTGTCTATGACAGGATTGAGGATCGAGACCGCAAGGGTCTTCCCCGCACAACCAAGGGGCTCCGCCCCAAGTTGTTGCGTGAAGGATTGAGGATTGAGGATTGAAGCAGAACTGCGGTTTTCACTCATTCCTCGCTCCTCACTCCCCAATCCTGAAATTTTAATGTAATCGGCACCCTCTTCTACCGTCGCGCCAACCTTGCGCAGCTCGGTCGCCATCGCTGCGATGCGGTCGGTTTCCTTGACGCGCCAGCTGGCAATATTGCGCAACACAGTTGTGCCTTCGGCATACAAGGCAGCGACTCCCAGCGTCATCGCCGCATCGGGAATGTGGTTGCAGTCCAATTCAATTGCTTGCAACTTGCCATTGACTGGCGCTGCGGCCTCGATCCAGTTATCCCCCATGCTGAGCTGCGCGCCCATCAGCGCCAGTGCATCCGCAAAGCGCACATCGCCCTGCACACTAGTTTTACCGACACCCACCACGCGCACCGGCCCGCCGCCAATTGCGCCCGCTGCGAGAAAATACGACGCGCTTGAGGCATCCCCCTCCACATGAATGACGCCCGGACTCTTATAGCAGCTCCCGCCAAACACAAAGAAATTCTGCTCATCCTGTTTCACCACATCGACACCGAACCTTGCCATCATCGCCAGCGTGATCTCAATGTACGGTTTGGAGATCAGCTCGCCCACCACTTCAACCTTAACGGTCTGACCGATCAGTGGCAGCGCCATCAGAAGACCCGTCAAGAACTGGCTGGACACATCGCCGCGCACCTCTACCCTTCCCTCGCCCCCCGGGAGACAACCAGCGACTTGCCTGCTTGCAGGCTTAGTCGAATGGCTGGGAGTTCCATCAGGGGACGGAGGTGAGGGAGGAGAAATCTGCAACGGCGGAAAACCTTCATTTCCCAGATAGCGGATATTTGCACCCAGCTGGCGTAGCGCATCCACCAGATCGCCGATCGGGCGCTCGTGCATGCGAGGCACGCCGGACAATTTATAGCTGCCGCCCGTCAGCGCCAGCGCTGCGGTCAGCGGGCGGAAGGCTGTTCCTGCATTGCCTAAAAATAATTCAGCTTCCTTATTTGGAAAATTCCCGCCGCATCCGGTGATGCGATAGGCCTGTCCTGAGCCTTGTCGAAGGACATTGTCGCCCAGCGATTCAATCTTGATTCCCAGTATGTGAAGTGCATCCAGCATGCGCTCGGTATCATCCGAATGCAGCAGATCACGCACCTCAGTGACACCATCCGCCAATGCGGCCAGCAGCAGCACGCGGTTGGAAATGCTCTTGGAACCTGGCAGCACAACCGTGCCGCGCGCGGACATCAAAGGGGGAAGGTCTATATATTCAGAGTGAGTCATGATGCACTTTCAAATGTTCGTCATTGGTGAAACTACTGGTAAAACGACTAAGGTAGCACTGATTTATTCTCGTTTGTCATTCCGAATGAAGAGAAAAACCCTTATAAATCAAATAGTTATATTTCTATCTTTGCTCGAAATGACAATAAATCAGCGGTTCCCTAAGTATCGGGCTAAGGCTACGCCTAAGCCGCTAGTGTAGTGTTGCATTCTGTTTGGAGCTTAAACGACTGTTGGCGCGGATGACCTTTTGCAGAATATCGCGAGCGCTTTTAGTCCAGATAAACGGTTTGGGTTTGGCGTTATGGTGAGCGATGTA
>JAJXTL010000152.1 GCA_021783855.1 Pseudomonadota bacterium | reverse complement strand
CGCGATGCATTTGTTCGGCTTGCATACGGAGCTGGGGAAGCGTTTTACGCAGTTTGTCAATCGCGTCATGAGCGGGTTGCCACAGCAGGAAATAGGCCAGCAGGGGCAGAACAAAAGATGCGCCGATCATAATGGCGCGGCGTTCATGCAGCGGGCGCGCATCCCAGTGTTGCAGGCGCAGCGTTTTCAGATGTGCGTTCATCGGATGCCTTCCAGTGAGAGTGTCAGTTTTGCCTGTGTGCCATTGCCCAGATCGTGCCTGTCGCTGGTGCGAACCGTTAAGCCGCTGCTGCGCAAATTTTTCTCAAGTTTATCGAAGTCGGCCGCCTTGGCCAGTCGAATGTCGAGTTCAAGTCTGTCCGACTCATAGTTCAAACTGCTTACCGCTGTGCCCAGTGATGGCGTTGCCATATCCAGCATGGAAAGAAAATCGGCATTGTCAGCCACGCCTGCAGCATGGCGTAAAGCGGCGCGATTGCGCTGCATTTGCAATGGCGCATCGACCAGAGTGCTGTCATCGCCGAAGGTGCTGCGAAAAATATGTTCCATATTTTGCGTCAGCGCGTGTTTTTCACGGGCCAACATGAACCACTCGATATGCGTCCCGATTACCTCTATAGCCAGGGCTGCAAGCAGAATGAACAGGGCGGGACGCAGCCTGGACAGCCCGTCAAACAGGCGCGTTGGCGGCGTGAAGTCGCCCCACAGCAAGTTGGGTATCGCATCGCTTATCGGCGCACGCTGCCAATCCCAGGGTGCGCCCGACACCAGCGGGACGGGTAAACTCCATGAAGGAAGAGAGGTTTCCGGCCCGACACAACGCAACTCAATCTGACGTGGCAGGTATATGCCTGCGGCAGTCAGGCTGAGCATCAATGCCAGCGGCGGGGTTTCCTGCGTGCCGCTGTCGAGCGCCAGTCCGGTAGTGAGTGAGGTGCGCAAAAATCCGTTCTGGCCATCCCGGATGAGCGTCCATGAGTCGCCTGGCAAAACGGGTATCAGAGTTTCTGCAACCAGACGGCGCAGCGGCAGGCCCGCCGCAGTGGTTGCGGTAACGATTTGTTTCAGCCAGGACTTTGTCATGACAGACACCGCTATCGTGCCGGGTTCCGAACAGGTCATGGGAACAGCGTGAATATCGTCGGGGTCGGTCAGCGTGTACTCCTCGGCAATGAAGGGCAGGGCGGCCTGCAAGCGACGTTTGTTGCCCGGAGGCTTTGCTGTGGTGAAAATCAGAACGCGGTCGGCGGACACGATGCCGATACAGTCACGGGTCGCAGGCATGGCAGACAGCGGCGATAAGCCTTGTTGCAATACCGAGCCCGATTCATCGCATAAAGCCCAGGGGCAGGGGCTGCTGCTGTCACGCCATTGAGCTGAAAAGTAAATACGTAAAGTGTTCAAGATGAGGCCACCAAAAATAAAATACCCAGCAGGATAGGTTGATGCAGTAAATAGATGGCAAGACTATGACGACCGGCCAGCGCCAGCTGCCGCGAAGCTGGCAGCTTGATTTTCAGCCAGTCGGGGTTTTTAACCATCAACTTGCCCAGAAAAATGCCTGCCAGCACCACGCCCATCCACGGGAAAAACGGCACGTAATCTTCGGTGTAAGGCTTGTAGGTCATAAAACCCAGCCATTGCAGCCAAGGGGTATTGAATAAAGGGTTGGAATAGGCTGTTCCCGCCAGCAAGACCAGCAGTGATGCCAACAGATTGGCGTAGTAGAACTTTACAAAGATGCGCCCGAGCAGGCTGGCTAACAGAATAAAATGCAATATGCCAAAGAATATGAAGCTTTGCGGAAACATCATATAACTGCCCAGCGATACCGCAAGGCAGGCGGCCAGCAGCCGGATTTGTCTGCGCCAGAAGGTGGTTGAATCCGCGCGTTGTGCATTAAGCACCAGACTGATACCCACCAGCAGCAGGAATAAAGACACGATGCATGCCCGTGCTGTCAGCCAGAAAGGTGCATTATTAAAATTCTGATGTATCCATCCGTGATAATTCAGATCAAAACTGAAGTGATAGGCAATCATCAGCAGAATCGCGAAACCGCGCAACGCGTCAATTGCCGGATAGCGTGGCGGCGCGGCATCGCGCATGATGGGCGTATGCATGGCGGGTGTTTTTTCAGCGTGTTTTTTCATTGTATGCTCTGCCATATGACTGTAGGCCAAGCGACCGTGCGCTGCAACAGCGCCTGAGTAGTGACCTGCGAATTATTGATGCGGGCTCGTCCGGTTACCCAGAAAAACTCGGTTGTGACGGAAAAGTCCATATCATTCATCTGCATGCCGGCTCGGGGCAGGCGTTGTCTGAAATCGGTCACATCGTTGAATGGCTTGCCGCGACGTTGCTGTACCAGCGCGAGCGCCTCCGACAAACTCAGGTCGGGTATCATGGCCGACAGCACTTCGGCTGGCGCGAAATTGACATTGATCGGCAACGAGAGCGGCAGTACGCTGACGAAGGGCCGCAGTCGCTCGATGCTGTACTCGTCAAATCCTTTTACGCGCGACAGCTCGCCCAGTTCCACAATGGGGCGATTTGCAGTCCGGTAAGGCTGCGGCAAAGACAGGTAATAACCGTCTTCGGCGCCGCCCGGATATTGCACCTCGCTGTCGATGTCCATCCAGTCGGCCAGGGCAAGCGCCAGTTCGCCGGGCAGACCGAGCAGATTCAGCAGACGCTGGAATTGCGCAATATCGGGTGCACTGCTTAGTCCATTGCGCACCAGATTGTTCAAATTGAACAGTCCTTGCCTGTCCTCGATTACACCGATTACGTCGCCGTTGTCCACGGGCATCGCAGGCAGGCGCAGTGTCCACATTTCGCCATCGTAGTCCGTGCTGTTTGCACGGGCATCATCAGACAGCACAGCCCGTGCCCAATCGATGCCCGCAATGCCCAGGCGACGTGCCTGTGCGCGGTCGAACTGACTTTCAACCTGGCGTTGCCACAATTGTTGTTGCTGCGCCAGATAGGTTGCCAGCACAGTCGCCAGCGCCACGATGAGCAGAACCATGATGATCGCAACACCGTTTTGGCGATGATAAACAGCGTCATTCCCGCGCAGGCGGAAATCCAGATGATTGAAAAGTTTCCCGCGAGACGGGGCAGCGTTGCAGTTTTGTCCGCTACGCGGGACGTTTATTCTTGCTGGATTTCCGCCTGCGCGGGAATAACACGCTAATGGATTGTCCAGCCTCATTGCAGTGCGAAAATACGGGTAAGTTTGTCGCCGTTGGACAGAGTCAGCGTAACTTCAGCCGCCTGCGGCAATCCTGGCATGTTGACTGCCACAGGCCATTGCAACTGCCAGTTTCCATTGATGTCCAGATAGCGTAACTTGAAGTCGCTGACGCCTTCCAGCAGCGTATAACGCAACGGCCTTATCGATGGCGCCTGATCCAGGGCTTGCCAGCGCAGCAGTACGATCTTGCCTTGTTCCAGACGATAGGCAATGCGCTGCGGCGATCTCAAGGCGAATCCCTGATCCGTCATGCCGGCGCGGGTAAAGATCAGCTCGGCGTCGTCTTCGCCTACGACAACGGCGTGACCCAGCCATTCAGGTTGCAATTGACCGCTTGAGTCGCGAATACTGCGATGTACAGCCTGTGCGATGTCCAGCTCAAGGCGCGAAAAGAAAAACGTCAGGTGTTGCCATTTGTGCGTCTCGGCGGCAACCCGTTCGCGAGATTGCAATACCGCATCCAGGCCCCGGTAGCCTGCTATTGACAGCAACGCCAGAATGATCAGCGAGACCAGCAACTCGATCAGGGTGAAGCCCGTTTGGCAGGATCGAGGATCGAGGATTGAGGATGGAGGTTTCAATGGAGTGGTAAAGATAGTCATTGGCGCGGGAATTGCACCAGGTAGCCGCTCAGGTGGCGCAACATCTGTTGCGGCGCAGCGGTCGATGCGACGTCAACGTCAATGCGGCGAAACGCCGGATTGGGGGTCGAACTGATTTTTTCATACCAGATGAAATCTATTCCCGCCTGTGTATCTTTTCCTTGCTGCGTACCGACCGGCAGCCAGTCGCCGCGCCCGGCATGCAGCGCGAGACGATTTTGCGCCACCCAGTCGGCCATCAGTCGCCAGCGCAAGGCATCGACATGGTTGGTGCCGGCACTGGTTGCGCGCATCACCGCTGCCAGGGCGATCGCCAGCATTGCCAGGGCGATCAGCGATTCGAGCAGGGTAAAGCCGCTTTGCAAACGAGGTACCGTCATGGGGATGTTTTAGCCGTCTGGCCGTCCATGGACGCGCTTACTTCACCGGTGCTTTTGCCGATGACGCTGGCGTTGCCGTATTGATTGCCGATATTTATGCGAAACGGCAGCGCAAAGCCGTAGGCGCTCATCGATAACTTGTCACCGGGTTTGATTATCTGGTTTTCAACGGTAATCTGGCCGATGCGTATTTCCCCAGGCAGCTCTCGCGGACGAAACATCCTGTCGTTCTCGATGCTCACCCAGTCGTTGTATTCGTTTTTTTTCCAGAAACGGTAATGAGACGCCTCGCCTGACCAGGCCAGCGTTTGTCCGCTCGCTTGCGCTTCCAGCGCGGCATTTTCCAGCAACAGCGCCAGACGTTCGGTTTCCTGGCGCAGCACGGCGCGGTTATCAGGCATCAATTGCAGCATGGTCATGCCCAGGGTGATGCCGATGATCACCAGTACAACCATGAGTTCGACGAGGGTGAAGCCTGACTCGGGATCTAGGGTCGAGGATCGAGGACTGAGGATCGAGGATCGAGAAGTCAGGATCAAGGATTGAGTCGCCGGATTCATCAGCAATAGCGTAAAGTCTTCGTGAATCCGCATAATCTGCAGACAGTTCCTTTTTTAAAGTTCATTCCGCAGAAAATTTATAATTCCCACGAACCGATGTCCGCATCGTTGCCTTCACCGCCCGCTTCGCGGTTCGCGCCAAAGCTCATTACATCCACCTCTCCGTGCAGACCGGGTTGCAGGTATTGGTAAGGAGTGCCCCAGGGGTCTTTCGGCAATTTTTCCAGATAACCGTCGCCTTTCCAGTTTTCCGGCACGGGCGCAGTGGCAGGTTTTTTGACCAGTGCCTGCAAACCCTGTTCGGTGGTGGGGAAACGCATGTTATCCAGTTTATAGAGTTTAAGCGCCTGCATGATGGCACCGATGTCCTGCCTTGCCGCTGCAACGCGCGCCTCGTCGGGGCGGCTCATTACCTTGGGTACAATCAACGCGGCGAGCACGGCAATGATGACGATGACGACCATCACTTCAATCAGGGTAAAGCCGCGAATTTTTGAAAAAGAGGGTATTTTCATGCTTTAAGATCCTGTATGTTGCAGTTAAAAAAGCCGATTCGTCTGCATGCAAAGTTTACGGTTGATTTTCGCTGACAAGTCTGATTATAGCAATTAAAACTGGAATTCGTAGTAACGCACACAATCGGCCAGTATGGCGTCTGACTGTTGGAGGGCAGGCCGTAAGAGCTTGAACAATGCAGATCGGCCCGATTTGTTGCGTTATTGTCCGGCGTGCCGTTTACAATTATTCGTGTTCGCAGATATCGGTCAGCACGATGCGCACCACCGCATTTACATCCGGTTTTTCCAGTCGCTGGCAAATCAGCATGACGTTGACGAGGGTTCCGTCGCCTTTCCGGATGGCTAGTTTGCAATTGCGTTTTCGGTCGTTTTTTTGCACGGAAAGAAAAAAACGGTGCCAGGAATCCTGATCTGCCGGTACAACGAAAGCGGCGAAGCGGCGGCGCATCAGTTTTTTTCGCTCTACGCCGAGCAGTTCGGCGCCGGGAAGATTGATGTCTTCGATCGTCGCGTCATTGCTAAGCGTCAGGTACCCTACCGGCGCGAAATCATAGAAATCGACATAGCGGTCACGGGAAATTTCCAGTTCAATTTGCGACTGTCGCAATGCTTCGTTCTGCATCTCCAGTTCGATCTGCTGAACGCTGAGTTCATGCATCAGTTCATGCAGCAGGTTCTCACCTGGAAGTGGCTGCACAAATGACGGTATTTTGCGATTCACTTGCGCTTCGGCTTTATGCCTTAATTGATCGGCATGCGGGTTGATTTGTTTCATGATCGTGCCTATTCCTGAAATGAATTCCGGGCGATTCTTAAAGACGGCTAGCAGACTGTCGGACTTCAATTTTTATTCTATGCAACCTATTGATTTTTAAGAATTAAATATTTGCTTAATTTATACGCACATTAATGAAATCAATGAGTTACAAGACAAGTCCGACAGTCTGCTAGATGAGCCTGTAGCGGTTTGATGTATGCATCATATGACAATGCTCATCCCTTCTTCCGTGCGCTGGATAACACAGGCTGCACAGGCAGCGTGTCGGTCACATCCTTGCCGACGCCACGGTAGCCGGTATATCTTCCCGATTGGTCGAACATCGGC
>JAJXTL010000151.1 GCA_021783855.1 Pseudomonadota bacterium | reverse complement strand
TTGTTGCATCGAGCAACAGCCAGGAAGATTTATTGAAAAAGGAATCGTAATGCCGGATGTGAAAAAGCATGTCGTGCTGAGTGAGACAGAGCGGCTAAGAAGAAAACGCTTCTTGTCAGCGACACTAATCACCTGCATTGCTCTGGGTATGATAGGCGGCAGCCTGCATGTGGTCAGTCTAGGCTCACTCCGTATGGGTGAAATGCGTGGTCTTGCCACCTATAATCTTAAAGAGGAATCCACCCGAATTCGTGCCGCGGGTGAAGATATCGCACTTCACGCCGAGAACGAAAGCAGGAAGGATGAAATCGTCGGTTATACGGTAGCGCAGGCGGATGCGCTGTTACCGAAGGAGCAGTGGAAACAACTGGATGAAATGGTTCTCATACCTGCCGGAAAATTTGCCATGGGTACGGATTTGCCAAATGCCGATGCGGCTTCCCGCCCTCAGCACGTGGTTGACTTGAAGGCGTATCGCATCGACAAATATCTGGTAACCAATGCGCAATATGCAAGGTTTATTGCCGCGACGGGTCATCGCCCGCCTGCTGATTGGAAAAATGGCAAGGCGCAGGAAGGCACCCTGCTGCTGCCGGTTACCATGGTTAACTGGTATGACGCGACAGCCTATGCTAAATGGGCAGGTAAGCGATTGCCAACCGAAGCGGAATGGGAGAAGGCAGCGCGCGGGACGGACGGCAGGCGCTGGCCCTGGGGCAACGAAATGGATCCTTCCCGCCTGAACACTTATTACAACGTCGGGTCGGCCAGTCTCGTGACGACTTATGCCAACGGTGTCAGTCCCTATGGTGTTTACGACATGGCCGGCAATGTGGATGAGTGGGTCGACAGTGATTTTCTGCCTTATAAAGGAACGGATGCGCAGGCGGATGTTTTTCAGGGCAAGATTGCAAAGGTTCAAAACGCTCAGGATGAAGCCATGAAAGTAGTCGATCTGGTCCCTGTCAATCGCCAATACAAGGTTTTACGGGGCGGCTCGTGGAAGGGTGACCCTTTTTCTACCGCTACCTATCATAGAGATTATTCGTGGTCAAATTACGCATCCGATTTTTATGGTTTTCGCTGTGCTTCCAGTGTTGCGAATTAAAAGTTTTGACGGGAGTATATGATGTACAAATATTTGTTTAAAATTTTGCTGTTAAGCTTTACTGTTGTTTCATCCGCTCAGGCAGCAGTTGACAGCTACCGTTTCGCACACGTTACCATCGCTACCCCCTGGTATATTTTCATATTTTTGTTGATGGGGGTGTTTGCTCCTTTTGTTTTAATGGCCGTGTTGGCCTGGCGCGTTGCCATCAGTAAATCGGCCAGGGAAATATCCGATGCCGCTCACAATACTTCTGTAAAGTAGAAAATCTATGCTGCAATTACTGATTTTTTTTAATAAATCTTCGTTTTTACGTTATTTCGGCGTCGTGCTGATAGTTTCGCTTTCGTTGTTGAGCACGGCTCAAGCTGTCGATATGTCGCAGGAAGGCGAAAGCGCGCAGATATTGCAGCAGTTCAACAAGCAGCACAGAGAAGCCGAGCATGCGAAGTCAATTACCGATAAGGAAAAACAACGCATCATGTTTTTGATGGGGGTTGTGCTTTTTATTCTGGTTTTGATTACCGGCGGCTTGGGACTTGCCATGGGGTTGTACGGAAAGCAGGTGTTTGTGCCGCACATGCTGTTTGCCGGCCTGAGTGTCACGATGGCGATCGCCCATGCGATTGTCGGTCTGGTGTGGTTTTATCCTTTTTAGCAGCCTGTAACCGTTGCATATAACCGGTGGGTTTCAGGCAGGCTGCCATTGTTTCCCATAACAGACCCCAATCTGTATCTGGCGAAAATCCATTATGCTTTCACGCTTTAATTCGCCAATATCTTCTATGCCACAAGCCCAGACACCCGGACTGAATTCAGGCGTTCCCAGCCAGGCTTCGTGGTGGTGGGTGGTGGTATTTTTTTACGGTCTTTCCGGGTTTACCAGTTTGGCACTGGAAGTGCTCTGGTCGCGCATGTTATCCATGCAATTCGGCGTCAGCATCTTCGGCGTTGTGCTCACGGTTGCCGCGTTCATGATCGGTCTGGGGCTTGGCAGTCTTGCGGGCGTGAGATGGGCCAGGCAAAACAAACAACCATTGGTTCTATTTGCCGTGCTTGAGATGGCAATCGCGTTCTACGCCTTGCTGTTGCCAGGTTTGCTACACCGGATGAGCGTCTGGCTGGAAAGTATTTCGGTCCATCTGTCATTGACTCAGTGGTATCTGCTGCAAGGCGCCGAGGCGCTGGGTTTGCTGCTGATGCCGGCCTTCGCAATGGGCGTGGGGTTTGCACTGGTGCTGAAGGTGGTTGGCCGCACGCCGCTGTCACTGGGGAAGCTGTACGGCTTGAACACGATAGGCGGTGCGGCGGGCGCGCTTTTTCCGTTGTGGAGCCTGCCGGCATTGGGCTGGATAGCTTCTGTGAAAATTGTTGCAGTGCTGGGCTTCGTGGTCGGTGGCGCGGCGCTTTTTTCATCTAAATTTGCCCGTTTCTCTCAGGACGCATCCTCTCGGGCAGCTCCTGCAGGAGCGCTGCGCCCGCCCTTATCCGCGCTGATGATTTATGGGGGTATCGGCGCCGGCAGTATCATGCTGGAAATCGGCTGGGTGCGGCTGTACGGCATGATCATGCTGCGCACCGAGTATGTGCTCGGCGTGATCCTTGCTGTTTTTCTGCTGGGCATCGCGCTGGGCAGCCTGTTGTTGCCGCGCACGAAAAAATTCCTGATGTATCTGATGCCGTTTCTGGCGGGCGGCGGGGTGCTGCTGGGATTGTGGCTGCTGCCTGTCGCATCCGCCTGGGTGGAGGAGAGCCAGTTCCAGTCGTTCTTTGGCGCAATCTGGTCGCAAGCGCTGATGGTCGGGCTGTTTACGCTGCCGGTCACGCTGGTTCTGGGCGCCTGGCTGCCCTTGTTGGCCCATCGCCATGACGATGCGGAGGCGAGCGGCGTATGGCTATACGGCGCCAACTGCCTGGGCGGGGGGCTCGGCGCCGGACTTGCCTGCCTGCTTGTTATTCCCCTGTTCGGCAGCGCGGCGCTGGTCGCCATTGCAGGACTGGTCATTGCGGCTTTTGGCTTGATTTTTGTCAGGTCGCGATGGGTCTGGCCGGGTTTTGCTGTCATGGTATTGTTTGCATGGCCGCTGCGCAATATGCCGCCTGTACATGAGTTGTTGCCGAAAGTCGAATCGGGAAGCCGGGATCTTTACCTGTACGAAGATGCGATTTCACTGACGCATGTGGTGCAGCATCAGGATGGTCAGCGTATCCTGCTGAGCGATTTGCAGCGCATGGATGCTTCCACTGATCCCGCTGCGGTCCAGATTCAGATGGATCAGGCAAGGCTGGCACTGCTACTGCATCCTGCGCCGCACAGCGTGCTGTTTCTCGGGCTGGGAACCGGAATTTCGATGGCGGGAGCGATTCCTTTCCCGGATTTGCAGCGCAGTGCGGTGGAACTTTCTCAGGGTTCTATTTTTGCAGCCGGGCATTGGTTTTCAGAGGTAAACGGCCATAGCACGGATCGGGCGCAAATACATCGGGACGATGCCAGACACTATCTCAATACCACCGGGCGCAGTTACGACGTGATCATCGGTGACTTGTTTCATCCCGATCTCGCCGGCATGGGTTCTTTGTTGTCCGTGCAACAATTTCAAAGGGCGCGTAACCATTTGAATGATGACGGGGTGTTCATCCAGTGGCTTGCGCTCAACCAGTTCGATATTCAATCGCTGCAGGTGGTGCTGCGCAGCTTCAGGCGCATATTTCCGGATGCGCAATTGTTTATGGATGGCATGCATCTGGCGCTGGTAGGCCCCCGGCATGCCCTGTCTGTGGCCAGTGTGATGCAGGAGAATCTACAGCGTATGACAGTGCAGGGGCAAAGTCTGGCTACCGGTGGCGAAGGGGTGTGGACCTGGCTGGGACGTTATTGGGGGCCGATTCCCGACAGCAGCGGCCCTGTTCAGGACGAGTGGCTGCCCTTTATCGAATACAATTTACCGCGAGCGCGTTACGACGGGAGTGTCAACCTGGCTGATCTGATGATGTGGTTGTTGCAGCTTCATCCTGATGCCAGAGCGGCCATGAACATATTGGGCATAGGTGCCGATGAAAAGAGTCGCTTCGGCCGTGCTTATGTGGCAACCGAGCTGACTGTGCGCGCGTGGATCGCATCCATCCAGGACGATGAAGCCAAATCGGTCAAATTGATCTGGCTGGCCTATCAGGCGAATCCAGCGGATCGCTGGATTGCCAATGCACTTGCTGATAGTATGATGCAGTCGCGGTCAGCGGCGGGCGGGCAGGGTCTGAGCGCGCGCGAGGCATTGCAGCGCATTCTGAAAATCAATCCCGACCATGTGAGCGCATTGCGCGCACTGTGGCATCTGGAGCGGTCTGCGGGCAATATGCAGGAGGCGGAACACTATCGTTTACGCCTGCTTGGCGTATCCCCGCTGGACCGTGAAGCGAATGGCGCTTCATGAGTTCATCGAGTGAGGATTTTAAGGTAAACATGTCATCTGTTATCAATAAAACGCTGTCCTCCATACCGGTCAAAGTCGTCAATACCGGGGCAAAGTCGAGCAATTTTAAATTAAAACGGCGTACCGTTCAGATTGCTATCCTGATCCTGCTGGTGATCATTCCGGTATCGGGGCTGTTCCGCATCGATCCGGAAAATGGCGCGCTGGTGGTGCTGGGCTGGCAGATATGGTTTGCCGATTTCTTTCTGATATCCGGCCTGTGGATTATGATTGCCAGCGCATTGGTCGCGCTATATTCGCTGGCGGGAACCGTAGTCTGCGGTTGGGCATGCCCGCAAAATACGCTGGCGGAGTGGGCCAATCACATGACACACAAGCTGCTGGGCAAGCGCGCCGAAGTCAGTTTGAACGGCGAGGCGCCCAAGGTGGCGGCTGCCAAGAACACGGTTTTGAACTGGTCGCTGCTGGGACTCTCGTTTGTAGGTGCGTCGATGTTTTTTGCGCTGCTGCCCTTGTTGTATTTTTATCCGCCGGATGTGGTGTGGTCATTTATCATTTTCAGGCCGGATACCAGGCTGGCCGGTTCCCTGTACTGGATTTATTTTGTGTGGGTGCTGATGATCCTGCTGGATATTTCTGTGCTGAGGCATTTCTGGTGTCGTTTTGCCTGTGTGTACAAGGTCTGGCAACATTCCTTCAAGACCAAGGAAACCTTGCATGTGTTATACGATGCCAGCCGGTCTGATGAGTGCGCGAAATGCAATTATTGCGTGACGACCTGCTTTATCGATCTTGATCCGCGCAAGACGCAGATTTATGACAGCTGCATTAATTGCGGCGACTGCATCGATGCCTGCAACACCTTGCAGTCCAAAAAAGGCAAGGCAGGCTTGTTGCGGTTTGAGTTCGGCCAGCGTGCGCAGACGCGCGCGAAAACCTTTCGCGACAATTCCATCCTGTTGTTGTCCAGAATGCGCTGGACTGCACCCATCGCATTGCTGGGCATTGTGATGTTTTCATGGGGAATCTGGTCGTACCAGCCCTATCACCTATCCGTAGGGTATTTGAAAACGGCGCATAATCAGTCTGCGCGCGATTACCGCATCGAAGTTTCCAACAAGCGTTATCGTCCGGCACAATTGAGCGTGTCGGTGGAAGGGTTGCCACAGGATGGTTACACACTGAACAGCAGCAGGGTGAATCTGGCATCGGTAGGGCGCTCATCGGTATTCCTGACGGTGTCGCAAAAGTTGCAACACGGGATCCATCCTTTTGTGGTAGTGGTACGTTCCAACGATGGCTGGATCGGTCGCTTCAATCTTCAACATTTTGTCGAATAAGGGAGAACTATGATGGAGCAGCAAGTAAAGGCAGTGGAATTGGAGAAAGAGCCCTCGACCTGGGGTGAACTTCGCCGTGATAATTTCGGTTACGCATCGAATGAAGAGCGCCTGGAAAAGCGAGGCATGGAAGATTGGGAACTGGTCGAGAAGATTCCGGAATCGCAGCTTAAGGTTCCGTACTGGTTCTGGGCGGTGGTGGCGATCGTGTTGCTGGTGGGTGTGGGCTTGAGTTTCCCATTCTGGGGGCTGCGTCCGGGTGTGGTGGTGAACTGGCGTGATTGGGTAAAGGACCCGGGATTTTTGGGTTCACTGGTGTATATCGCGGCGGCAGGTGCGTTCGTCTGGTACATGGTCAATATGTATGGATCGTCCAGCGCCGGCAGTCTGGATTCGGATAAGACAGGGCAGGGCAGCAAGCAGGGGTAAGCTGTCGGGCTGTCAACGGCGGGTTTTCATCAAGGCGGCGATCCTGTGATGCGCGGCGTGGGTTCTTCATCCGCGCTCCGGTTGCATGGTCGTTTAAGCGGCGCTGATTTTAACGCGGCTCGCCACCTGAATTATCTTAAAAAAGTCG
>JAJXTL010000150.1 GCA_021783855.1 Pseudomonadota bacterium | reverse complement strand
CCGTTTATGCGAGGCTGGATTGAGGAGATATTTGCATAGTGTTTGTGAGCCTGAGCCGGGCTCGTCCAACAAACGGTTCAGGTCGTGGCTCGCTCCGCGATCACGACCTAACCTTAATCGTTAGGCGTGGGAGCCGCGATCCGGGTCAGGGTGTTGTGGTCGGTATGGTGAAAAGGCTCGGTTTTGCCCTTGATCATCAGTACCGTGTCCTCCTCGTACGACCAGGTGTCGTCTGAATTGATAGTGACTTTGATGCGGAATTCGACCGTCTTGAAGGCATGGTCGAGAAACGGCGAAGAGCAGATGCCGAAGTTTGCCGAATCCTTGCTGGCGATCAGCTCGAATTCCCTCGCATCCGGGGCGGCGTGACCGGCAGCCATGACGGTTTGCGCGCGCGGAATCGTCAGGGTGTGGATCACCGTATTGGTGGCGGGTTCCCATAACCAGTAACCCACCTGATCGTGATAGGTCTTGACCTGATCCGGTTTGACGACATGGGTGTGATAGCGCAGCCCGTAGAGCAACTGGGGGCCGTTGGTCTGCGGGTCGATTGGTTGCAGCTCGATCTGTTCGACGAAAACCTGCTTTTTCGGCCCCTCGGCTTTCGGTTTGACATCCAGTCCCCGATTGCCCCGCCAGATTCCCGCCATGCCGCGCAGGGGGCCGAGATTGTTCAGCGTATCCACATCGATATTCGACGGTTCGGTATAGATGTCTTCAGGAAACTGGCTCATCTGTGTATTCTCCAATGGGTTATAAATCGTCGGCACAGTAATACGCGAATGGTTGTTTATAGCATGAGACATGACAGCTACTGCTTTGCGCCCATCTCCAGTGCGCGCAACCGGCCCTGTTCCAGCTCGGTGGCATCAGGTTCGGACAGCCAGCCTTGCAGGTTGTCCATCACCAGATCCGCCAGCGCATGTATCCAGTCTTTTTTGTCATTGAGACAGGGAATGTAGTGGTATTCACCGCCGCCCGCGTGCTGAAAGTCTTCCCGCCCTTCCATGGCGATTTCTTCCAGCGTTTCCAGACAATCCGCGACAAAGCCGGGGCAGACCACATCCACGCGGCGGGTCTTCTGACGCCCGAGCTCCTTGAGGGTGGCGGTAGTGTAGGGTTTGATCCATTCGGCACGACCGAAGCGCGACTGGAAACTCACGGTATATTGTTCATCTGTCAGGCCCAGCGTCTGTGCCAGCAAGCGCCCGGTCTTGTGGCATTCGCAGTGGTAAGGGTCGCCTTTATCCAGCGTGTATTGCGGCACGCCATGAAAACTCATCAGCAGTTTTTCAGGGCGACCGTGCTTTGTCCAGTAGTCGTCGATATTGGCAGCCAGCGCACTGATGTAGCCCGCATGGTCGTGAAAGTTTTTGATGGTGCGCAGTGCCGGCTGATTGCGCATCTGCTGCATCGCGCTGTACACCTGATCAAACACGGGGGCTGTCGCGCTGGCTGCATATTGCGGAAACATAGGCACGATCAGGATGCGCTGACAGTTCAGCTCTTTCAAACGGTGCAGCACGTCGGGTATGGACGGATTGCCGTAACTCATTGCGAAATCGACGACGAACGGTGCGCGGGTGCGCTCACCCAGAAAACCCTTGAGCAGGATAGCCTGTTTTTCGGTGTAGACGCGCAGCGGCGAACCCTCCGGTAACCAGACACTTGCATATTTTTCCGCCGATTTCTTCGGGCGGACGTTTAAAATGATGCCGTTGAGTATCAGCCACCAGACGGCTTTGGGGATTTCCACCACGCGCGGGTCGCCCAGAAACTGTTTGAGATAGGGGCGCACAGCTCCGGCGGTGGGCGCTTCCGGTGTGCCGAGATTGACCAGCAGAATGCCGGTCTTCTCGGGTGTGCCATGTTTATAGTTGGGTTCCGTCTGGTAGGCCATAGGGTTCGGTTATATTCAACGAGTTCATCAGAAAGAATGCGTCATTCCGGCTTGCGCCGGAATGATAGTCTAACAGCCGAGAATGGAATTATCCCGTCCTAATTTTGCAGTTTTTTCTCGGCCTTCTGGATGCCGATCTTGATGTCGGCGCGGCGACCGGCATCCGCATCTTCGCGACCGGGGCGGGCAGGGGCATTCAGGGCCTTCCTGAAGTATTCGAGCGACTTGGCATATTCCCCGCGTTCGAGTAAAAAGTCCGCATAAAAATAGTTCTGGTCTATGCCGTTCGGATTGACTTTCAAAGCGCGTTCCAGATAGTCGCGCGCCTTGTCATAATCACCGAAAGAACCGAAGCGCGGCACCTTGTAGTACAGGCTGCCCAGCGATGTCAGCGCGGAACCTTCCAGCGCGTCAGGGTTGATTTTTTCGGCTGCCAGCAACAGATCGCGCGCCGCCTTGGCGGTGCCGCCCGCTGAAAACAGCGACTGATATTTGGCCAGCGTGCTGGTGATAATGCCTTCCCAGATTAAGGGCTCTGCGCGACCGGGATTGGCAAGTGTCACCTGATGCGCTTCCTTGACCAGCTTTTCGAGCGCAGCTTGACGGTCTTTTTCGGGTATCTGGTAGTTGGCGGTTGCCCATTCGTGTTGCAACTGGGCGATGGATGCATCCATCGTGGCGGCAGATACATTAAAACTTAGAGCGAGGGCGAGCAGGCAGGCGTATATTTTCATCTGGAACTCCTTGGTGTAGTGGGCGGGTTATTTTTTTGGCAAGCGTATTTGCGGGCAATACGCGTGTTTTTCAACAGCCCCCCGTCTACCAGACGCGGGAACATGCCGTTCAATCTGGCAAAGAAGGATTCAGGCTGGCCGATGAAATATTCTTTCGCCTCCTGCTCGATGGATCGCACGATCTGCTCGGCGACATAGTCAGGTTCATCCATGTTGGTTCTGGTCTCGACCAGCATCTGTGTGGTGATCTCGTCGTTGAGCGCTGTTTTGGCGGCGCGCGGCGAAACATAAGTGACTCCCACCTGGCTGTCCACCAGTTCCCGCCGCAGGGCTTCGGAAAATCCGCGCATCGCGAATTTGCTGGTGCAATAGGTAGCGAAATGGGCAAAACCGATCGAACCGAATGCCGAACCGATGTTGACGATGCGCCCGTTGTTCTGTGCCAGCAGATGCGGCAGCACTGCGCGCGCCAGCAGCATGGGCGCGATCACATTGACATTGATGACCTGAGCGATGCGTTCGGGCGACTGTCTGTCATACAGGGTGAAATCCATGATGCCGGCATTGTTGATGACGATGTCGATGCCGCCCAGTGACTGCAAGGTTGCAGCGACGACCTTGTCTGCGGCACCCTCGGAAGTCATATCCAGCTCGATGGCGACGGCAGTACCGCCGCTTTGCTTGATTTCAGCGCAGATTTCGGCAAGTCGCGGTGCGTTGCGTTCCACCAGGGCCAGGCGCGCGCCCCTGGCAGCCAGCAACAACGCCAGTCGGTAACCGATGCCACCGGCAGCGCCGGTCAGGATGATGCGTTTACCGGACAGATTCATGTCGACTCCTTTGGTAGAAAGCGTTCGCCCAGATCGCGAAAAATGTCGCCATACAGCTTGTAGAATATTTTTGCCGCATGAATCAGACAGGCCTGATCGTCGGTATCCTTTATCCTGTTGATCAGCGATTCGTAAAAGTCCACATGATCGACATCCAGCGAGCCGTGCGAAGTCAGGTAGGAAAACGCATCATTGCCAAGCCCCAGACTGTTCTGAATTGCCTGTCCTGCGTGAGTCGCAAGGGCCACGCTGGTGCCTTCGAGCACCAGTACCATGCCGAAAAAACCAACCGGATTGACTCGGGCAATTGTGTCATAGGCATAGGCGACCATCAGTTCGGTGGCGATGCGCGGCGTGCCGTTGCGTACCGCCTCCGCATCGCTGCCGCAGCCCCTGATGTCGTTCAATATCCATTCCTGATGACCGACTTCTTCCTCGATATATTCGGCCACTGCGGTTCTCAGCCACTCGTACTTTCCAGGCAGACGCCCGCCGCAGGACATTAACAGCGGCGTGGTGTGCTTGACGTGATGGTAGGCCTCGGTCAGGAACGCGATGTAGGCTTCCAGGCTGACCTGCCCCATCGCGGCGGCGCGTATGATGGGCAGGCTTTGCAGTTCGCGCCGTTCGGCTTCGGTGGCCGCCAGCAGTTGCTGATAGATGGTCATGGGCTTCCTTCCGGTTAACTATAAAGCTGTTTTATTTCGGTTTGATATTGCGCCCAGATTGCCTCGCGTTTCAACCGGCCATTGGCGGTCAGCTGACCGTTTTGCGGCAGAAACGGCACTTTAGCGGGCAGCCAGCATTTTACCTGAGCATAGTCGGGCAGTACCAGATTTGCGTCGGCGATGGCCTGATCGATTGCTGCCGGCGATGCGTTGCCGCGCGGCACGATCACGGCGACGTTCCACGGGCGCGCTTCGCCGAATACTGCCGCCTGGGCGATGGCGGGATGCAGCGTCAGTTCGCGTTCCACCCATTCCGGCGATACATTGCGTCCGAACGAGGTGATGAAAATGTTCTTCTTGCGCCCTGTCAGGTGCAGAAAACCTTCGTCGTCAAGGTGACCGATGTCGCCAGTCGGCCAGAATTCCGGTACAGGCTGGCAATCGGTGTAGCTCAGCAGCGTTGCACCCGCGACCAGAATTTCGCCGTCCGGGTTGAATTTCAGTCTTGTATGCGGCAAGGGCTTGCCCACGCTGCCGATACGACGACAAGTTTCGGTATTGAGCGATACGACCGACGCGCACTCGGACAGGCCATAGCCCTCAAAGACGGGAACGCCCAGTTTTTCGGCGCGCAGCAGGAGGCGCTCCGAGACGGATGCGCCGCCTATTGCACAGAAACGTAAATGTGCGGGTTCGGGGTGGCCGGCTTCAATCGCGGCTACAGCTGCGTGCAGCAATTGCGGCGTCAGAATCGTGGTCGTTGCATGATACTTTATCAATACGCCCAGCATTTTTTGCACATCCAGTCCGATGGAGCCGGAAAGCCCCACTGTCGCCAGAGAAAACAGATGACAGCTGGCTCCCGCCAGCAAGGGTACATAGACCCCTGCCAGATTTTCCAGCAGGGTAGACAGCGGCAGCACGCTGACATGCTTGTCGGAAGGTTCCCCCCCGGTGGCGGCCAGCAGGGAGTTTGCCACCTGATAGAGCGCATCGGCGGAAAGGCATACGCCTTTTGGATGGCCGGTGGTGCCGGAGGTATAAGTGACTTTGACCGTGCCGGATGGCAAGGGCTTCGCGGGCAGGTTGCCCAGGCAAATCTCGGTTATTTCATGTCCGCTGATGATATGTGTATAGGTCGCTGTAATGCCGGAATCTGCCAGTATGGTCTGGTACAGATCGGGCTGGTCGGTGAGGATGCAGCCGATACCCGCGTCGGTAATGCTGTGCACGATTTGTTCGGCAGAGAAAAAAAATGGCAACGGAATAACGATTTTGCCTGTCGCCAAACCTGCTAGATCAAGTATCGTCCATAGCGGCGAGTTGTCTAGCGCCAGGCCCAGTGTTTTGGACGGGAATGAGCGCAGCAGTGTGCCGATTTGTTCGATGGCATAACTCAGATCCTGATAGGTGAGCGAGTCATTCTCACCCGTCAGGGCGGGCGCATCGGGCTGCTTTTCGCACTGCCGGGCGAGGGCCGTGATAATGGAAGGCTGCATGCTTACTCCTTATACGCGAGTTTCATGGCGTCGTTCCATGCGTCTTATCGCCATGACCTGCGGGTTTTGCTCATAATAACTGCCCCATTCGCTCCGTTCTTCGGGCGGCAGGCGATCGATATCCGCATCGCATAAAATTTTTGGAAAGATATTCTGTTTGATCAATGCATTGCGCACCAAATGTATGGCAGTGAAAACCGCCCACTGTTTGGAGGTAGCATGCAACTGGTTAAAAATAGCGCATATCAGTAAGCGGGACAGGCCCATTTCAGCTACCGAATAATTGCCTATTTCAACGATGTCGCTGCGCAGGACTTTAACGCCAGCCCGCTCGGATAGCAACTGTTCAATGGGTTTATCCGTATAGTTTTCCAGAAACAAGCGCTCTGTCCCTGCGTTGCGTATGCCGCAGGCAGCGATCAGCTTACCTTCCCGATCACGCAGGCTCATCAAGGTGGGCAGGAAAAACCTGACTTTTGCGCGGCAAGTCTGATAAAAGATGTCGCGAATGAATTGCTCGACCTCGGCCCTGTCGGCTGTATCTCGTTTGGAGAAGTGTACGGTATAGGGGCAGTTCAATGCGTTTCGATCGGAAATGGTTTTTTTAGTCATGTTGTTATCAGTAATGCTGTCCGATCGGTTAAAAATGGTAGACAGTCGAATGGTCGTATTGTTCGTCAGTTTTTTTGATGTAAGCTTTGTGTAAGTGTTGGCAATGAAAAAAAAGTTCAATTAAGAATATTTTTAATGCAAATTGGTTTGCGGAACTTTTTTTGAAACGGCCCCTCTTACTGACGCTTTAACCGTATATAACCTATTGAGGAACAAATCATGAAAAAAATTG
>JAJXTL010000024.1 GCA_021783855.1 Pseudomonadota bacterium | reverse complement strand
ATGATATTGTCCTGACTGCTCGCCTCCCTTGCCTTTTCAACCACATTCTGCATATCCCAGGGCGACAAAAATTGCCCCTTCTTGATATTCACGGGCTTGCCGGAACTTGCCACGGCATGAATAAAATCGGTCTGTCGGCACAGGAATGCCGGCGTCTGCAACACATCAACAACAGACGCGACAGGTTCGATCTCTTCGATACTGTGCACATCGGTCAGCACCGGCACGCCCAACTGCGCCTTGACTTCACTCAGTATTTTCAATCCGGCATCCATGCCGAAGCCGCGAAACGATTTGCCCGAACTGCGATTGGCCTTGTCGTACGAGGACTTGTAAATAAAGGGTAAGTTCAGTTCACGGCAAATTTCCTGCAAGGCACCTGCCGTATCCATCGCCATCTGCTGCGACTCGATTACACAGGGGCCCGCAATCAGGAACAACGGACGGTTCAGGCCAACTTCAAAGTTACATAGCCTCATGCGAACACCTTTTTATCAATTTTCAATTGATTCTTACGTTGCAAGGCAGCCTCGACAAACGCTTTGAACAGGGGATGTCCGGCGCGCGGCGAGGAGGTAAATTCGGGGTGAAACTGCACACCGACAAACCAGGGATGCTGAGGCAATTCCATGATTTCAGGAAGATTTTCAGTCGGAGTACGAGCCGAGATGACCAGGCCGGTTTTTTCCAGCTGTGGCACGTAATGATTGTTCACTTCATAGCGATGACGATGCCGTTCATTCACCTCCGCACCGTAGATTCGCTCTGCCAGTGTGCCTGCGGTCACCGGGCAACGCTGCGAGCCCAGCCGCATGGTGCCGCCCATATCCGAGTCGTTGCTGCGAATTTCCACCCGTCCATCGCGGTCGCGCCATTCGGTAATCAGGGCAACTACCGGGTGTTCGGTTTCAGGATTAAATTCGGTGCTGTTCGCGTCCTTCATGCCTGCAACATGGCGTGCATATTCGATCACCGCCAACTGCATGCCTAAACAGATACCCAGATACGGCACCATGTTTTCACGAGCATAGCGGATTGCGGCAATTTTACCTTCCGTACCGCGCGCGCCGAAACCGCCCGGCACCAGTATCGCATCGAAGTGCGCAAGTCCTTCCGTGCCGGCGGATTCGAGCGCTTCGGAATCGACGTATTCGATGTTCACCCTTGTTGCCGTGTGTATACCGGCGTGGCGCAAGGCTTCGATCAGCGACTTGTAGGATTCGGTCAGATCCACATACTTACCGACCATGCCGATGGTGATTTCGTGTTGCGGATTTTCCAGCGCATGAACCAAATTCGCCCAGACCGACAGGTCGGCAGGCGGCAAATCCAGCTTTAATTCTTCGCAGACGATGCGGTCCAGCCCCTGATCGTTGAGCATTTTCGGAATCATGTAGATGCTGTCCGCATCCCACATCGAAATCACCGCCTCTTCGCGCACATTGGCAAACAGCGAAATCTTGGCGCGCTCCTCGTCCGGGATCGGCCTGTCTGCGCGACACAACAAACAGGTCGGGAAAATACCGATTTCACGCAATTTCTGCACGCTGTGCTGGGTCGGCTTGGTCTTCAATTCGCCTGCGGTGGCAATGTAGGGCACCAGCGTGAGATGCACATAAGCGACTTGATTTCGCCCCATGCGCAAGCCCATCTGGCGCGCGGCCTCCAGAAAAGGCAGCGACTCGATGTCGCCTACCGTACCGCCGATTTCGACGATGGCCACATCGGCCTTGTCACCGTGATAAGCCGCAGCCCCGCGTTCGACAAAGGCCTGAATTTCATTGGTAATATGCGGAATCACCTGTACCGTCTTGCCCAGATATTCGCCGCGTCGTTCCTTGCGAATCACGCTTTCATAGATCTGCCCGGTGGTGAAATTGTTGGCTTTGCGCATCTTGGCGGAAATAAACCGCTCGTAATGCCCCAGATCCAGATCGGTTTCCGCGCCGTCTTCCGTGACGAAGACCTCGCCGTGCTGAAACGGACTCATCGTGCCGGGATCGACGTTGATATAAGGGTCGAGCTTGAGCATCGTGACCCGCAGGCCACGTGATTCAAGGATCGCCGCAAGAGAGGCTGCGGCTATCCCCTTCCCAAGGGAAGAGACGACGCCGCCGGTAATGAAAACATACTTGGTCATGCGGGTGCCCGAACATAACCAGCCGCCTGGCTGTCGTTCTTCCACTCAAAATAATGAGCTTTGGCTCATCTATTTTCAGAGGAAGCTCCCTTCATTCAGAAATAAGGCGGGTTTTCCACCTATATTTCGTGTGAATGCCCCTACGGCATTGCGGGTTTGACAGCCTGGCGGAATGGCTAGTGGTTTTATCAAATGTTTTTCGTAGGGCGCGATGATACCGCAAATCCCCCTGCTCTCAAAATTCATCCCGGCAGATTTTGCCAAACGACATAAAAAAACCGGCTCGGACAGACCCTAACCTGCAAAGCCCGTTCGACGGCAATCCACCCGCAGTATTAATTGACAGGCAGACCCGAAAAAAACTAACATCGCTTTTCACTTGCGTAGCCATCCCAGGAGCCCTCATGTCCAACATTCAGTCCGTCATGCATGAAAACCGCGTGTTTAATCCTTCCGAAGAATTTGTCGCACAGGCTAATGTGTCCGGTATGGCGGCTTATCAGGCCTTATGTCAGGAAGCCGCCCGGGATTACACCGGCTTTTGGGCACGCCTGGCGCGGGAAACACTGCACTGGAAGAAACCGTTCACAAAAATTCTGGACGAGAGCCGCGCGCCATTTTACAAGTGGTTTGAAGATGGCAAACTGAATGTATCATATAACTGTCTTGATACGCATCTTGCCACCGAGGCCGACAAAATCGCGCTCATTTTCGAGGCGGACGACGGGAAAGTCACAAAAATCAATTACCGCGATTTGCACGCGAGGGTTTGCCAGTTCGCCAACGGCCTGAAATCGCGCGGCATCAAGAAGGGCGACCGCGTCATTATCTACATGCCGATGAGTATAGAAGCCGTGATTGCAATGCAGGGCTGCGCACGCATAGGGGCGATCCATTCTGTGGTATTCGGCGGCTTTTCTTCCAAGAGTCTGTATGAACGCATCACCGATGCGCAGGCCTGCGCCGTGATTACCGCCGATGCGCAACTGCGCGGCGGTCGCGTGATGCCATTGAAATCGGCGGTGGATGAAGCCTTATCGCTGGGATGCTGCGATACCGTACACAGCGTCATCGTTTACAGACGCGCCGCCTGCGACACTGCATGGAACGACAACAACATCTGGTGGCATGATCTGATAGCGAATCAGAGCAGCGAGTGCGAACCCGAATGGGTAGAAGCTGAGCATCCGCTGTTCATTCTTTACACCTCGGGCTCCACCGGCAAACCCAAGGGCGTACAACATTCAAGCGCAGGCTACCTGCTGGGCGTCATGCTGTCCATGCAATGGGTGTTCGACTACAAGGCTGATGATATTTTCTGGTGCACCGCCGACGTGGGCTGGATCACCGGCCACAGCTATGTGGCCTATGGCCCGCTGGCAATGGGCGCAACACAGGTCATATTCGAGGGAATACCCACCTATCCCGACGCGGGGCGCTTCTGGAAAATGATCCAGCAGCACAAAGTCACCACTTTCTACACCGCACCTACCGCCATCCGTTCGCTGATCAAACTGGGCGGCGAGTTGCCGAAACAATATGACCTGTCCAGTCTGCGCCTGCTGGGCTCGGTAGGTGAACCCATCAACCCGGAGGCCTGGATGTGGTATTACAACACGGTGGGCGGCGGCAGATGTCCGATCGTGGATACCTGGTGGCAGACCGAAACCGGCTGCCATATGATCGCGCCCCTGCCCGGCGCCATGTCGATCAAACCCGGCACCTGCACATTGCCGCTGCCCGGAATACAGGCAGCCATCGTCAATGAAGCGGGTGAAGAGGTACATGACCAGCATGGCGGTTTTCTGGTCATCAAGCGCCCATTCCCGTCGCAGATCCGCAACATCTGGGGAGATGAAGAGCGTTACAGGAAGAGCTACTTCCCGGAAGAAATGCACGGCTTATATCTGGCAGGCGATTCCGCGCGCCGCGATGAAGACGGCTATTTCTGGATCATGGGGCGCATCGACGATGTGCTGAATGTCTCGGGCCACCGTCTGGGCACCATGGAAATCGAATCGGCCCTGGCCGCAAACCCACTGGTTGCCGAAGCCGCAGTGGTCGGACGTCCGCACGAAATCAAGGGAGAAGCCGTGGTCGCCTTCGTGGTGCTCAAGGGCCCGCGTCCCGACGACCCTGAAAAAGCCCGTGAAATCGCCGAAACACTGCGCAACTGGGTAGGCACGGAAATCGGTGCAATCGCCAAACCGGACGAAATCCGCTTAGGTGAAAACCTGCCCAAGACACGCTCGGGCAAGATCATGCGTCGTCTGCTGCGCGCTATCGCCCGTGGCGAAGAAATCACTCAGGATGTCTCCACGCTGGAAAACCCCGCGATTCTGGAACAGTTGAAGAACGCGGTGAAATAGGAAATCGCGGGGTTTCGGCGCAGCCAAAATCCAGCCATACTTGATCAACTAAAAAATGCAGTTAGATAATGGCTGGGTTTCGGCGTAGTCAAAACCCCGCGATTCTGGAACAGTTGAAGAACGCGGTGAAATAGGCAAATCAGGATTGGGGATCGTGGATTGAGTTAAAAACGAAGCAGTGGCACTCATCCGACGACGCGTCTCAATCCTTCACTCAGAAACCGGAGCTTTAGCTCCGTTGTTTCGTGGGAATGCCCCTGCAGCATCAATCCTGATTCCTGAATTTAGATTGACCTGAACCGGCCAACTCGGCTAACCTTGAAATGATTTTCATCTTCCGGTGCCGCCCCCTTGATCAAACTGTTTTTTTCGCTTGTGCTTGCAACATGCACGCTTGCAGCACACGCCGAAGAAGCACTCACCCTGAGCACTTCATTAGCCGACACGCCGCCCACCCTCACCAATGCGCATAACGTTCAACTTCGTATCATTTCTGACGATGAACTGAACAAGGGCGGTCTCTGGCAACGTCTGCGCAGTGGCTTCACGCTGCAGGATATAAACAGCCCGCTGGTCGCCAAACACGAGCAATGGTATGCCAGTCGCCCCGACTACGTTGTGCGCATGATGGACAGGGCGAGCCGCTACCTTTATTACATTACCAGCGAAGTGGAACGCCGCGGCATGCCCAGCGAAATTGCGCTGCTGCCCATGATAGAGAGCGGTTTCAATCCGGGCGCACGCTCGACCAGCAATGCCTCCGGCATCTGGCAATTCATGCCGTCCACCGGTCGCAATTTCGGGCTGCGGCAAAACTGGTGGTATGACGGCAGACGCGACATCATCGGGGCGACCACAAGCGCACTGGATTACCTGGAAAAATTGCATGAGATGTTCGGTGACTGGGAATTGGCGCTGGCGGCCTATAACTGGGGAGAAGGTGCGGTTCAACGCGCACAGCAAAAAAACCGCAGACTGGGGCTGCCCGTGGATTATGCAAGCCTGAAGTTGCCGGATGAAACGCGCAATTATGTCCCGAAACTGTTGGCGATCAAAAATATCGTTGACCATCCGGCCGACTTTGGCCTGACTTTATCGCACATTCCCAACAAGCCTTATTTCGCCGAGGTTCCGACCAGCAAACACATCGACGTGGAACTGGTCGCACAGCTGGCTGACATTTCCAGCGAAGAGTTCATCGCTCTCAATCCGGCCCATAACCGCCCGGTCATTTTGCACGACAACAGCGACTTCATCTTGCTGCCGGTCGATAAGGTCGAGACCTTTCAGACCAATCTGGCAAACTACGACAAGCCGCTGGTCAGCTGGCAGGCCTATCACGCCAGGAAAGGTGAGCGACTTGACCATCTGGCCCCCCGTTTCGGCCTTTCCCTGGAAAGGCTGAGATCGGTCAACGGACTGTCTGCGCGCACACAGGTAAGTTCGGATGAAACGCTGCTGGTTCCGCTCAATGGTGAATCCGCTGGGAATGAAGGCGAATTCGAGACTTTCAACATGCATCTGCATCCTGCGAGTCGTGACGACACCGCCTCGCTCAAATACACCGTCCGCGAAGGCGATACGCTGGACAAGCTGGCAAGGCGCTATCACGTCAGCGTCGCCGACTTGAGAAACTGGAATGTCCAATGGAAACACATCAAGGCCGGGCAAAGACTCGCCCTTGCCCGATCAAAACACCATACAACCGAGACGAAGCGGCATTCTTCGCACTCAAAATCCGGAAACATCGCACAACACCATTCTTCCCGGAAACATGCATCGAGAACGGCGCACGCCCATCTCGCCCGCCAGGACCGATAATGCCCGACTGTATTTTTAGCAGCGACCGGTCAAACCACGACAACTACCGGCGAGTCGTGATTTTTCCGTAAGTGGCATTGAAGAGGCGATAAGTCTTCCATATACGCCAGGCACCCTTCGCCAGCGCTCTCACACCGCGTCTTTGCAGCACCGCCAGACTTGCAAATCCTGCTACCAACCCCGGATGCGCCCGAACAAATCGCACCGCAACCCACGCCTGATCGACCATACGCAACGGGGTTTTCCAGCGCTCGCCCCATTCGGCAATCTGTACCCGTTGATCCGCTATTTTCGCCAACAGCATCTGGCGGCGCTGCATTACCGCCTGTCTGCGCTTACTCATCGCGGCCATCCAGTTGTTCGCGATCACGAGCCAATTCTGCAAGACTCGCTGAAAACAGTTTTGATTTGACCTGGGCAATTTGCTGCAAACGCCTTGTCAGCATGATGCCAATCACCAGGAACACCGCGCCCAGCCCCGCCAGCACAGACAGGCGATGATCGTCCCAGAACAGCACCACGATAAACACGGTCAGCAGCATGATGGTCATGCCAAAGCAGAACAGTGTGGCGAAAAAATAAAGGAGCATCTGCTCCACATGCAGACGCTCCTCGTGCAACTCGTTGGCCAGCAGTTCCAGCCGGGTGACTGCTACCGAAGCCAGCGTGGACAGCAATCGCCTGACCGAACTCAGCAAACCCGCCTCCGCCATCGCTTAACGGTCGCGCGCGATCAGCATGCCGACGAGCAGACCCACTCCGGCGGCGATGCCAACCGCCTGCCATGGATTATCATGTACATAATCGTCCGTCGCGCGCGCAGCCTGTTTTGTCTTCTCCAGCATTGCTTCCTGAGCTACGTCCAGACGCGCCTTTGCAGCAGCCAGACTGTCCTGGATGCGCTCGCGTGCAACCACCACCTTATCGCCTGCCTGACCGGCGGTCGCTCTGAGCAATTCCTCGGCGTCCGACACCACCAGTTGCAAATCCTGCATCAGCTTTTCCTTGCTGACATCGCCTTGTACGCTCGCTGAACTGTTACTCATGATGTTCTCCTTGTAAGGTTAACTAAAAACAAAAGTGCTTCGAAACCAATATGGTCTTTTTAATCGAATGAGGGCGTCCCGTCAACCTGTATTCGTTGCCGACAAATGACAGTGCACAAGGTGGGTTGCCGAAATTTTTGCAGCTACCGGATAACTGGCGCTGCAAACTGCAATGGCCTCGCTGCAACGCGGCGAAAAATGGCAGCCCTGAGGCGGATTGGAGGGGGACGGCAAATCGCCCTTTAACGTGAAATTCGCATAGCGATTCGTTTGTCCCCTCTCCCCTTGGGAGAGGGTTTGGGTGAGGGAGGCGGGCATGGCGAATTGCAGCTGCTGTTGAGACATCAAGTCCATGCCCGCCAGGCGGATATACTCGCGTTGCTGTCCGTCTATGCGCGGCACAGCAGACAGCAAGGCACGGGTATAGGGATGAGCCGGTTTACGCAGCACTTCCTCGCTCGTGCCGCGCTCGACGATACGTCCCAGATACATCACACATACCTCGTGCGCCAGATATTCCACCACCGCAAGGTTGTGCGTGATGAACAGATAGGAGAGGTTCAATTCCTGTTGCAGCGACTTGAGCAGATTCAGAATCTGCGCCTGTACCGACACATCCAGCGCGCTGGTCGGCTCGTCACAGATCAGCAACTGCGGCGATACGGCCAGCGCACGCGCAATCGCGATGCGTTGCCGTTGTCCGCCGGAAAACTCATGCGGATAGCGCCACTTGGCGGCACGCGCCAGGCCCACCTTATCCAGCAAAGTATCGATGTGAGCCTGACGTACCGCAGAGCCACTTTGCTGGCGCCCTCGCCCACCGGGAGAGGGTTGGGGTGAGGGAATCTTTAGTGCGCTCATGCCTTCTTCGAGTATTTCCGCCACGCGCATCTTCGGGTTCAGCGAAGCATACGGGTCCTGAAACACCATCTGCATCGAAGCGCGCCGACTGCGAGACGCGCCCGTCAATTCGCGCCCGTCGAATTGCACGCTCCCGCCGGTAGGCGTAATCAGTTGCAGCAAGGCCTTGCCCAGCGTGGTCTTGCCGCAGCCGGACTCGCCCACCAGCGCCAGCGTGCGCCCTTTTGCTATTTCAAGCGATACGCCGTCCACCGCCTTCACCTGCCCCACCACGCGCTGCAGGATGCCTTTGCGGATCGGAAAGTGAACGCGCAAGTCGGAGACTTGCAGGAGCGAGGGGTGAGGAGCGAGGATTGATAATTCAGGATCGAGGATCGAGGATCGAGGATCGGATAGCAGGTGCTTTTCACTCAGCTCCTTTATCCGGCCTGTCTCTCTTCGCTCTTCCCGCTTCTCGCTCCCTGATCCTCGATCCTCGATCCTGCCGTACAAATGGCACCTCACCCCCTGCGGGTGCCCGGCCAAAAATTCTTCGGCCCCTGCCGCCACTACTGTCCATTCCGGCGTCTGTTCTCTGCATAGCGCCCACGCCTGATCGCAACGCGGCGCGAAGCGGCAACCCTGTACGACACTGCCCAGCGGCGGCACGCTGCCCGCTATTGCAGCGAGCGTCTCTTCGCCCGCACGCGGCAAGGCGGCGAACAGTTTCTGCGTATAGGGATGCAACGGTTTTTCAAACAAATTTTCGCGGCTGGCCTGCTCGACAATCTGCCCCGCGTACATCACGGCGACGCGATGCGCATTCTCCGCCACCACCCCGAGATCGTGGGTGATCAACAGCATCGCCATGCCGCTCTTGCCTTGCGTGTCGCGCAGCAGTTGCAGCACCTGCGCCTGTATCGTCACATCCAGCGCCGTGGTCGGCTCATCGGCAACCAGCAACGCAGGCTCCCCTGCCAGCGCCATCGCGATCATCACGCGCTGCTTCATGCCGCCGGATAACTGGAACGGATATTCGCCCGCACGCCGCGCCGCATCGGGAATGCCGACCTGATCCAGCAGTTCGATACAGCGCTGCTCAATTGTATTTCTCCCCTCTCCCGCTGGCGGGAGAGGGGGCGGAGGAGAGGGTGTTTTATGATGCAACTCCAGCACCTCGGCGATCTGTTCGCCCACCGTCATTACCGGATTGAGACTCAGCCCCGGTTCCTGAAAGATCATCGCCATCCGGCCGCCTCGCACGCCCCGCATCTCGCGCTCCGGCAACTCGAACAGCCGTGTATCGCCCAGCCTCACGGAGCCCGAATGATTCGCCACGCCGTCGGGCAATAGCCGCATCAGGGACAGCGCCGTCATGGACTTGCCGCAGCCGGATTCACCCAGCAGCGCGAAGGTCTCGCCCGCCGCAATCTCGAACGAGATGCCGTCCACGATGGCGGCGCCGGAATTCAGCCCCGTGACCAGATTTTCAACTTTTAGCAAGCTCATGCGCTCGCCTTGTTCTGGCTGTCTTCTAATATTTCGCTCATTATCTTTACCTGTCCAGAGGGTTGATGACCCCGCGGCCCAGGACTCGCTTTGCACAGCTCGCCCGCTCGTTGCTCAAGACGCGAGTATAGACCATTGTGGGAAAAACATCGGAGTGACCCAGCAGCTCATGCACCGTGCGAATGTCGTAGCCGCTCTCCAGTAAATGCGTGAAGCGTGCATGATTCCGTGTAGCTGCCGACCCAGAACGAAACCGCCAGACTGCTCAGGAATGCCTCAACTTCCGGCGCGCCCATCTCTTTCGGATGACGCTTGCCATGGAAGAAAATATAGCGTTTAATCCAGCCCACATAGGATTGTTCCGTACGTTTACTGTAGTGAAAAATTCGCAACTTGGCACGGACCTCATCAAGCAAATGAGGTAGTTAGGGCGGCAGTGCCGTATTTGAAATAATTTGCGCCATAATTTTTAATCCAATACTATTAAAAAACAATGAGCTATTTATCAATCACAGGCATTATGCGGCAGACTTCGCCGTATTATACGGCGTTTTCGCCATCGAATATACGTTAGGCAACACAAAACCGTGCCCATATCCGACTCCGATCCACGGGTGTTCTTCGCCGCTGAGCGCACTCTTCTTGCGTGGCTTCGTACGGGCCTAACGCTCATTGCGCTTGGCTTCGTCGTGTCGCGCTTTGGGTTGTTCGTTCGGCTGCTCGCCATCCAATCGCAAACGTCCCTGCCTCCGCCTCACTCCTCCTTGTCGGCTGCTCTAGGAGTCGCATTTGTCATCGCCGGTACCTTGGCAATTGTCCTGGCTGCTGTCCAGCACCAACGCTTTGTTGCCACGTTGCCTCAAACCGATCTGCCGCGCGCTTACTCCAGAGTCTTTGCAGTCGTGCTCTCCCTTTTCGTGGGCGCGCTAGGCGTGGCGCTCGCCGTTTACCTGCTCGTCACGCAACCGTGATGGCGCCTAACCCTTTGTTGCTGCGGACGGGCCGCCAGCCTGGTGCCAGTGCGGCCGTCATCGTGGCCCGCCGCAGAACAACACGTTGGGCATCGTAATAGGTGTCCTACATCAAGGACACACCGAAGAAACAGCCACTCGTTGTGGTAGATTGCAAATTATTGAGCGTCTACCGTACCGGAGGTCAGTATGAGCATAAATCTGGAAGTCTTGGAAGCTGAAGTCCTACAGCTACCTCCTCTCGAACGACCACATCTGCTTGAAAGGCTGATCGCCAGCTTTGATTCAGACCCCGAAGTCGAGGAAGCGTGGGAGCGAGAAGCTGATCGCAGGGAATCCGAACTGGAATCCGGTTCAGTCTCGGCAGTTTCAGGGCAGAAAGCCATCGCCCGACTTCGAGCAAGACTTGCGCGATGACCTACTCGCTCCACCCTGGAGCGGAGCATGATATTGCCAATGCTCTGGATTTTTACAGCGAACAAGCTGGCCCGGCAAAAACCGAAGACGAGCCACGTTTTCTGGTAATCGGACTTATCAACGGGAAGCACTGGTCCGCCGTTCTCACCTACCGGGGTGAAAATATACGGCTTATTTCTGTTCGCCGATCACAAGCTGAGGAGGTAACACTATATGAAAGCTAAAACATTCGACAATCAATTTGATGAAGGTGCAGACATTACCGCATCATTGGACTTAACCAAAGCAAAACGAGTATTGCTGAATCCAAAACGCGTCAATGTCGATTTTCCTGCCTGGATGGTTGAATCTCTGGATAGAGAAGCCGGAAAACTCGGCATTACCCGACAGTCAATTATCAAGGTGTGGCTAGCCGAACGCCTTGAAAATTCCGCTTCTAACCCGCCGCCGAACCGGTCGCGTCACCTTGTTTTTTAAATTAACAAATCGCCAAAATTAGCGCGCCGGTTAATTCCACGCCGGGCGCAGACCCCGTCACACATCCTGTTCACGGATTGAAAGGATCGCCCGAATGACTGGCATATCAACGTATGCCTGGCTTCTGCTCGGCGATGCGTTACAGGCCTTCGGCTTCGGCAAGTGGGTCGTGCCGCTGGCCCTGCCGTTCATGGCTGATCGCCTGTTGGCGCCACAGTTCAGGCTGCAGCAGCTTGCGTATCCAGGATGTCTTGCACGCTCGAACCGATCAGTTCTTGTGATTGATTATTCATCACATATAACTTAAGCCTACGATCTTTTGGCTCTGCATCTTTCCCGGGCAATGCTGGCTGTAGTGCGGCATGATCCCTTTGAACCAGGGCAAGCTTGTCGCACAACGCAGCATTACAGGATTCCAGCACTGCTATATGCTTCAACAAATGCTCGGTTCTCTGCTCGACATTTCTCTCAAGATAATATCGGTGCTCGTTCAACTCAACCTTCATTATCTTCATGTTCAGCATGATCTTTCGAATAAACAACGCGGCGCCGGATCTTTTATATTCATTCAACATTTAATTCTCCAAATATCTGTGATGCGTAAACCCAGTTGAATCAGTCCCGCCACCGGCTGTGATAAGCATGTTGTTTCGCTATCCATGAGGCTGAAATTGTCTGTGGTTGTTGAATTCCCAATTGATTCCGACAGAAATATACGCGACTCAACATGCTGTTATCAGTGCGTTACCGCACAAATTGACAATCGGGATCACAGGCATCTCGGCTTGCACTATGTGCGCTAGCAAACAGATACTTTTAAAAGACTGTAAGATGATTTGCATTTCAGGATGCACTTAAAAAAAGTGCAGACCATGAATACCACAAAAAAATCATAAGCTGCCTGCCTGGTAAGCGAAAAAAAGGGGAAGATCATGAACAGACGTGCTCTTGTAACCATGCCGCTGGTTGCCGCAGCCTTAGCTATATCTGCCCATGTTTTCGCATCTCCAGCCGACGGGCTGGTTCTGAAATTGCCGGTGCTTTTGGGTAAAGCCGCCAGCTTTTCCATGACATGCAGCCTGATCATCATCGATACAAACAATCAAAAGCACGAGATTGACCCGATGGTTCTTGGCGAAACTGAGCGCAAGCAGGGGCGCTACAATATCAATCCGTACATGCGGTTTGCGGGTGCCGGAAGCGTTTTTCAGCATATCGATTCCTCGCGATGCATCGCAATCGCCGGGCAGACAGCGTCTGAATACGGCATACAACAGGTGATAATAACCTATGACCGGAGCAACGAAGTGACTGTATCGGTGCCCGAAAATTATTTTGAGGATGACAGAAACCCACCAGCACTTACCTATCAGTTTGTTGTGCTCGATGGCTGCAACTACAAAAAATTCTCGTGCAGGGTCGGCTCGACCAAGCGGTTTCACAACATTAATCCGGGCAGCAAAGAATGGTCGCAAACCACCATCAACAACGTGCGAGCGTATTTTTAGGCATGAATATCGTCGCGACAGCCCATCATTCCGGCAAGTCGGGCGACACCAGAGGCGGCACCCGCCAGACTCAAACAGTCAAAACTCTTGAGAACATTACTCAGTTCTCCATGGCACATCCATAGACAGATCTAAGTGCGGTAACGAACAGAGGCGCATTGCGCGAACGTTCAGTATTACCGATCGGTGTCCCGAACGGGTATGGCAAAAACGATAGGCAACTCAAACTAAAAGGAGCTGTACAATGAAAAATTCATTTAAGTTTTCGGTAGCAACGATTTCTATACTGATGATCTTACTATCAGGCTGTGTTTTCCCTGGTGAAGGATGGGGTGGTGGCGACTACCGAGGGGGTGGCCGGGGCGGTGACGACTATCGAGGGGGCGGCCATGGCGGTGACCGTGGAGGAGAAAACGGGGATCGACGGTAGCATGTAAAAAATTCAGATCAGGAAATCCGCATTCTGATGAAAATCCCAGACGTATGAGAGGATTATTTTCCTGTTTCAACCATCCAACTCTCGCTTAGCTCTTTCCCGCGCGGCAAGTTCGCACCCCAATCACTGCGCGACCTGCAGCAAACAGAAGCACAGGTATCAAACCCGCTGGCGAGCTGTCTTGCAAAGCGAGACTTTTTGGAAAAAAGAGCCCGTTGAAGCACACCCCCTTCCGCACAATGCCGACACCCCGACAACAGGCAAGCGACTACCCACAAGGATTACTGATGTCAGAAACACTGCTGATGTGCACGCCTGAAACCTTCTCGATCAATTACGAAATCAATCCCTGGATGCGGCATCAAACAGGGCGCATATCAATTGAGTTGGCAGTGGCGCAATGGCGCAGACTTTTTGACTTGCTCTCCTCTTTGGCAGAGATTAAGCTGATGCACGGCAGCCCGTTATGGCCGGATCTCGTTTTTACCGCGAATGCAGGCCTGCCCTTGACAAGGGAAAAGAAATTCATTCTTTCCAGCTTCAAACATCCGCAGCGGCAGGGCGAAAAGATCATCAATCGTGCCTGGTTCGAAGATGCAGGTTGGGTCTGTATTGACTTGCCTGAAGGTGCAATTTTTGAAGGTGCCGGCGATGCACTGTTCGACTCTTCCGGACGGCTCTGGGTTGGCTACGGCCCACGTTCGGACGATACGATAAAGGCGCATCTTGCACAATACATTGCGACGCCCATACTCCCGCTCAAGCTGGTTGATCCCAAATTTTATCATCTGGATACCTGCTTCTGTCCGCTGCCGGATGGGTACGCGCTTTTCCTGCCGACAGCCTTCGATGAAGATTCCTGTCAACTCATCGCGCACAGCTTCGGCGACAAACTGATTTCATTGACGCCGGAAGAGGGGCTGCAATTCTGCGCAAATGCGGTTTGTGTAGACAAAGTGATCATTTTGAATCAGACGACACCCCGCCTGAAAACAATATTGGTCGATGTCGGTTTTTCGGTTTTGCAAACACCGCTGTCTGAATTTATGAAGTCTGGCGGCAGCGCAAAATGTTTGACCTTGAGCCTGGACGGTTGGTCTACGAGATTATTGAATCAAGCAGCGGGTTCGGGCGCAGACCTCGGGTTAAATTGAAGGACTGGGATAAGAATCGAGCTGTTTTAGCAATACATAGCGCGCGGTTCACCCGTAAAAAGTGCGCCACTGCCCACGCGGCTATATCTGTCCGTAATTCAGAAAGGTGACGGTATTGCGCCCCTGATTTTTGGAAAGATAAAGCGCGTTATCCGCCGACTTGACCAGCATTTCAACGGTCAGCTCCTGGCTGGGTATCACACTGGAAACACCGCAACTCACGGTCACATGACCATGCGCGGCATCTGCATGCAGCAAGTTCAGCGCGGATACCTGCTGGCGGATGCGGTTGGCCACCCAGTTTGCGCCGACTTCGTCCGTGTCGCTGAGTATCATGACGAATTCCTCGCCGCCATAGCGTGCCACCAGATCGCCGGGACGCGGCGCCGAGTGCTGCACCGCCTGGGCCACCGCTTTCAAACAGTCATCCCCCTCCTGATGCCCATAGCGGTCATTGTATTTCTTGAAATAATCCACATCCAGCATCACGACAGAGAGCGGTTTCTTGAGCCGCATGCAGCGCCGCCATTCCCGCGCCAGCGACATATCGAACATGCGGCGATTGGCAATCCCGGTCAGCCCGTCCATCATCGAGAGCCGCTGCAACTCCAGATTTGCATCATTCAACTGTCCTGCCAGTTTAACCAGCGCACGCTGCATCTGCACCAGGCGATACATCGCACGCACCTTGGCTTGAACGACCACCGAGCCTACCGGCTTCATGATGTAGTCATCCCCGCCTACCTCGATACCCCGCACCAGATCTTCATCCTTGGACATGACGGAGAGAAAGATGATCGCCGTCCATTCATCCTTGCCCTGCAACCTGCGAATTTCCTTGGCGACTTCATAACCGTCAGTGTCAGGCAAAATAATGTCGAGCAGTACAATGTCGGGCCGCTCACGGTTATAGATATCGATTGCATCATGACCATTTTCGGCAAGCAACGGATGGACGCCAAGCTCTTCTATGTAACCGGAAATCGCCTTGAGCGCCACTTTGCTGTCTTCGACAACCAGCACCTTCAATTTGCTTAATCTCTTCGCCATAAAAGCTGTTCCAGTTTATTTCTATCGTGCATAGAATATTGTTGCACGCCCTTGCCACATCCGGCGCTCAAAAATCTCGCAAAAAAACGAAGGGCGGTAATCGACCACCGCATAATTTAACCGCGTCGCGCGAGACGTCCTTGCGCATTGGTGCTTTCCATCCATTTCTTGACGCGATTCGCATCGCCTATACGGGTGCTTTTTCCCACTGAATCAAGCAACACGATGATGACCGGACGCTGGCGAATTTGCACCTGCATGACCAGGCAACGGCCCGCCTCGTTGATAAAACCCGTCTTGGAGAGACCGATTTCCCATGAAGCATTTTTCACCAGCGGGTTGGTATTGTTGAAGCGCAACTCCCGCCCGCGCTGTCCCTCAACAGAATGCGTAGCCGTGGTTGTAAACTGGTGTATCAACTTGTAATTTCGTGCGGCGGTAACCATCTTGACCAGATCGCGGGCAGTTGAAACATTGGCGCTATTCAAACCGGTAGGATCGCGAAAGGTGGTGTGCAGCATGCCCAACTCGCGCGCCTTGGCATTCATCGCCGCCACGGCCGCCGCGGTTCCGCCCGGATAACTGCGCGCCAGTGCCGATGCGGCACGATTTTCCGATGACATCAGCGCGAGCTTGAGCATCTCGCTGCGAACGAAGGTCGTCCCTACGCCCAAACGTGAGTGCGTGCCCTTCAACGTATCCTGATCCGCTTCCGCCACGCTGATTTCTTCATTCAGATCCGGGTTGGAATCGAGCACCACCATCGCCGTCATCAGCTTGGTGATCGAAGCGATCGGTGTGACGGCATCAGGATTTTTTGTATAAAGCGGACTTTGCGTTTGTTCATCATAAATCAGGGCAATGGACGACAGCAGCCTTGGGCTCGAAGCAGGATGAAATGACGCCAGTTCGGTATCGAACTTCGCCGCGACACCACCGGCAAGCGGCTCAACGGTGTTTTTAACTGCGGCAACTCGATGATGAACGGCATGCCTGTCGTAACGTACAGTGACGCGTTTTGTATGGTGTTTAACATGATGGACATGTCTGGCATGATGTTTAACGACATCATTTCCATCGTTTTCACCTGCCTGCGCAACCATGGCACTACCGGCCAGCACGCAGATCAACAGTATTTTTTTCATTTTATGCTCACTCAAAACCCGACGGACAAAAGAATACCCCAAAAAAAAAATAAATCAATACAAATCAAAAGACAGGCAATTCCTGCTCTACCCTTTTCTGAAGATCCCACATCTGCTCATATACTCCACCGCGCATCAGCAGTTCGCCATGCGTGCCGCGTTCGACAATGCGGCCCTTGTCCATCACCAGTATCTGATCGGCATCCACCACGGTAGACAGGCGGTGCGCGATGATTAAAGTGGTGCGATTTTTCGCGATGCTGCGCAATTCTGCCTGAATTGCCTTCTCGGATTTCGAGTCCAGCGCCGAGGTCGCCTCATCAAAAATCAGTATCGCCGGATTTTTCAGAATCGCGCGCGCAATCGCCACGCGCTGCTTCTCGCCGCCTGACAGTTTCAGGCCGCGCTCACCCACCTGCGTATCGTAACCCTGCGGCAGCGATTCGATGAACGCGTGTATATGAGCCGCCTGAGCCGCAGCGATAACCTCACCGTAGCTGGCCTGCGGCCTGCCATAGGCGATATTGTAATAGATCGTATCGTTAAACAGTACCGTGTCTTGCGGCACAATGCCTATCGCCGCTCTCAGGCTGCTCTGTGTCACGCCACGTATATCCTGCCCGTTGATGCGCAGACACCCGTCTTGCACATCGTAAAAACGGAACAGCAGACGCGACAAGGTGGACTTACCTGCCCCGCTCGACCCCACGACAGCCACGGTCGCCCCGGCAGGAATCGTGAAATCCACGTTATACAGGATACGGCGGTCCGGGTTATAGCCAAAGCTGACATGATCAAACTGCACGCACGCCTGGCCGGGCTGCAAGGCGGGTGCCGCAGGCGCATCCGCAACTTCCCTGTCCTCCTTGAGCAAACAGAACATTTTTTCCATATCCGCCAGGGCGTGGCGTATCTCGCGATACACGAAACCCAGAAAATGCAACGGCATATACAACTGCAACATGAACACATTGACCAGTACCAGATCGCCCACAGTCATCGTTCCCTTTACCACTTCATCGGCGGCCAGCCACATCAGTGCCGTGATGCCGATTGCAATGATGACGCTTTGACCGCCGTTCAAAAATGCCATCGAAACCTGATTGCGCACCGCTGCCGTTTCCCAGTGTTCCATACTGTGGTCATAGCGGTTCGCCTCATACTGCTCATTGCCGAAATATTTCACCGTTTCGTAATTGATCAGGCTGTCGATGGCGCGGCTGTTCGCACGGGAATCCAGATCATTCATGGTGCGCCGCATCACCATCCGCCATTCGGTGACAAACAGGGTAAAGCCGATGTAAAAAACCAGCGTGACGAAGGTAATTCCGGCAAACCAGGGGCTGTATTTTTTCAACAGTATCCCCGCTACCAGCGCGATCTCCAGCAGTGTCGGCAATATATTGAAAAGCATGAAATTGAGCAGAAACCCGATGCCGCGCGTGCCGCGATCAATGTCGCGCGACACCCCGCCGGTCTGCCTGTCCAGGTGAAAGCGCAGGCTCAGGCTGTGCAAATGCTCGAATACCTGCAAGGCCACCCGACGGATTGCGCGTTGCGTCACCTTGGCAAACACCGCGTCGCGCAATTCGCCGAACAGCGTGCTCATCAAACGCAACAGGCCATACGCTGCGATCAGCGACACCGGCACCATCAACACGGCATGAGATGGATTCAGCGCGTCGATGATTTTTTTGAGAATCAGCGGAACAGAAACATTGGCAAGCTTGGCCATGATCAACAAACTCATCGCCAAAACCACACGCACCTTGAACTCCATCAGATAGGGGATCAGCGAACGCAGCGTCTGCCAGCCGCCGCGCGTGTCGTGTTCGGGTGTTGAAGTGGCGCGCATAGTTTGCCGGCAAAATAGTAAACGCCGATTATAGCCCCGGGTTCGTTATCCTACAGACGCTAGTCAGGAAAATTTCATTCAAGTTGAGACAGAACGTGCCGATATAACGCATCGTTGCTGCGTCGATGCAAATGATGCAAGCCGCCCTTTGCAAATTAAATTGAACGGTCGCACCTGTAAAAAATTTCTCGACATGCGCCTATGACTGCCAAATTTTATAAGGCATAATACCATCAACATAGGAATCCCCTTAAGGACAAAACGATGACGGTTCTCCTCCCTCATTCCAGCACCGGACAGCACGGGTCGCCGCACCTGCTTCAAGGCTGTTGGCGCAGATGCCAAACGGAAATCGACATTTGCGATGCGCTTATTCCATCACCGGCAATACTCAACCATAAGGCGGCCAAACCGGGCAATGCTCGCCTGCGAAACGTGTTGCACTGAAAACCATGAACAACAACTCGCTGATGCTAACCTTGAAATACCTGGGCATCCCGGGCGTTCCGCCGTCCATTAACGTTTTATTGAAGGGTTCGATTTACGCTGCCATCGTAGACAGTGTTCCGGCACATCTGAGCATCATCATTCAGGCGCTCAAGGCCAACCTCGCCGGCGGCAACACCTGCGTGCTGGTCACCAAAATGACCCCCGGCGTTTTTCTGTCCAGGGCAAAAGCCTCGGGGGTCGATTTCAACGATGACATCACACAAAGCCGACTCTATCTGTTTGCTCAGGAAGGCGATTACACGACCAATATATTTCGCCACGGCATCAGGCGGTTTTTGCAGGAGTTCGACTATTTCCGTGTTCCGGTGGGGAGTTTTTTCCTGTTTGATGACGCAGGCGACCTGTTTACCATGAGCGATCAGCACATGGCCCAAACGCAGGCGATGGATTACCGTGACTGGATGAAGTCCACCGGCAACACCTCACTTTTTCTTTTTCCCTTCAAGGGTGAAAAAAGATCTCAGTCGATTTTAAGCTGTTTCAACGGCGTCGCGCGGATTAATCAAAGCAAAGTAGGTCTCGAACTGCTGATCGATTTCTGGTATTCACAGGAAGGCGCAATTGCCGCAAAAGCATTCCCGGTTTCTCTCGATACCAGCGGTCTCATCAGGATAGATCATTCCTTGCCCGAGGCGAGCATCGAAGCCTACCAGACCGAGAGTAACGCCGACGATCATAACGCCGTTTTCTATTTTGGCCCTGACTTTGAAGCATTCTCCGCGGCCATCCATCACACCGGCGAATGGAAGCAGGCACAAAATTTTATCGATCTGGTGCACTTAAGCCGTGATGCCGCCCGGGCAACCGTGGTCATCTCGCTGGACAACACGACCGAACTGAAGCAGATCGCCAAGATCGTGCACTACCTGCGACTGAACCGGGGCAACAGACTGAGAATTGTTATCAGGGAATCCGGTTTTTCCCTGCGTTATCTCAATGAGTTGCTGCTGCTGCGTTTCGGGGCAAATCTCATTATTCATCAACAGGTTGCAAAGCAGCAACTGCCTCTCTTGTGGGAGATGCTCGCAGGACAGACTTACGCCCGCAAGATCAAGCAAAACTTCGATCTGGCCTACTCCAGCATTCTTTCCAGCGACCACAAAGGCTATGTCGATCTGGTGACTTTTTGCAGCGAATCGCTGGATATGTTTGAAAGAGGCGATGTGCTGGATATCCCCCTGGCGCTCATTGTTGCCAGTTATCACGAGCATACCTCCCCGCCTGAAGTGCTTAACCAGATACACATTGTGCGAAATGGCGACCTGCTATCTTCCGATGAGACACATTGTTATATTTTCATGCATGCCTGCGCCGAGGAAAATGTCGGCAACGCACTTTCGCGCATCATCAATGGCATGCAGCAATCGCTGTTTCTCGCAATCCGCGTTATCACAAAAAAAGAAACCATCCGGGAAACGTTGCAATCCATGGTGCAATCCGGAAATATCGCACTGGCACCCGATTTCAGCGAGGCCATCGCAGCCGCTACAGCGGCCGCACTAATCCCTGAGCCACCCGGCAGCGAAGCGACACTTGACGCCATAGCCCGGCCAAGCATCCCTCCTGCGGATACAGCAACCCGGGCGATTGAAGCGCCGTCCTGCGAAATAGCGCCGGAGATCAGAAAAGAACCCAACGAGATCACCAGATTGATGAGCCGACTCGCATCCGCGCCTCCCTCGTTAAACTTGAAAACATGACATGGCGGCTAAAGCAATCATCGCACTCGTACTGAGCACGCTTTGCAACTTGCCCCATGCGGCTGAAGATACTGCGCCAGCTTCGGCGAATTCCAGAATATCTGCAAAATTGCTCAGAGACAAATTCGACGCGGGCGAATACTGGTCGGTTGGCAGCGATGGCCTGAATTATCTGAAAACGGATCCCGGCAACCACGAACTTCGCTTGCAGGTCGCCGACAGTCTGGCCTGGACCGGTCGTTATGCCGAGGCAATCATCCAGTATCAGATGCTGGAGAGCACCCGCCTGTCTGTCAGTGCAATGATCGGATTGGCCAATGTCTATCGCTGGAGCGGCAGGCCGGATATCGCCGGTCCTCTGTACCGGCAGGCCCTCAAAACCCAGCCCGACAATCCGGATGCCATAGACGGGTTAAACAGGGTTAACCGCGAGCTTCGCCCCGGAACAATCTATACGATAGGCAAAAACAGCGACTCGCTCCCCGTGATACAGCACAGTAACGTACTCGCTCAGCACTGGCGTGGCGATAATTTGGCCCTCAAATACGAACTTGCCATCAGCACGAGCCGCTACACCCTCTCGCCTGTCAATACCCGCCAGACGGAAGTCGATTTCAGCGTCGAACATGCTGACATGGCGATGGCGCCAAAACTCGCCTTGTCCGTGCAGCAGGGCCCCATCACAAAAGCATTCGGCTCATTGCGGCTTAAACTGGACAATGAACCTGATCTTAATGTGACCATCGGCCATGTCAACTGGGGCAATATGGCATACCAGCCGCAGGCTCTGCTTGAAGGCCTCACCGCCACACAACTGGGTGCCGACGGCAACCTGATTACCCGCATCGGCACGATCAGCGCAGCATACAATGCCTACCAGATTTCTGACGGCAACCAGATTCAGGACGCCATTCTCCATTTCTCTCCCTCATGGCATCCGTTGGGCCCGGATTTCAGATACTTCGTCGGGCTTTCCGGGCACTTTGCGCTCAGAAACGTGCCGACTTACTGGTCGCCCCAAACGGGTTACCTGAGCGCAGATATCGGCTTCGCCAATGAATGGTCGCTGCCCAGCGGAGAATATTCAATCTATGCTCAACGCGGTTTCGGAATAGGCGGCGAAGCGCTGAATTCATACAACGCGGGGTTTGCCGCCAAGCGCTATATCGACCGCGACTGGGCCGCGATGTTGTCCGCCGGCCTGCTAAAAAACCAGCGCATCGACGCCTACCATTCCAAGTACCTGTCGCTCGCTGCCGAAAGGCTCTGGTGAAAGGAAACTTTCGCATCCTGCTGGCTGCCTTATTTGCCGTCGTCTTTGCAGCGTACCTGCTCTACCGGCTATTGCAAAGCTGGAACTCACACCTCACCGATTTCCTGAAGGACAACTCGTTTGTCATAATGATTACCGGTTATCTGACTGTGTTCCTGGCTATCCTGGTGATACGCTATTTCATCCTGATGATTTTTTCCTATCTGGAACATCTGGACAATATCAAACAATATGAACTCGAACGCGCAAAGGGTGAACCGACGCCGAAATCGGAAGAAAAGCTGCCTTTCATCACCATCGTTGTGCCGGCCTACAACGAGGGTTTGATCATCAAGACGGCCATAGGCTCACTGCTGGAACTTGACTACCCCCATTATGAGGTGCTGGTGGTTGACGACGGTTCGACCGACGACACCTATGAGCGCGCCCAGGAAATGATCAATACGAGCGACAAATGCATCGTCACCGTGATTACCAAGGCCAACGGCGGCAAGGCCAATGCACTCAATACCGGCATGGCGCATGCCAAGGGGGATTTCATCCTCAACATGGATGGCGATTCCAGGCTTTCCCCGAATACGCTGCGCGACTGCATCCGGCATTTCGATGATCCGAAAATTGGCGCCGTGGCCGGCAATGTCAAGGTCGCCAACCGGGACAATGTCATCACTCAGGTTCAGGCGCTCGAATATGTCGAGGGGCTGGCGCTTTCGAGAAAGGCCCAAAGCTACACCCGCTCGGTCAACATCATCCCCGGACCGCTCGGCATGTTCCGCAAAAACGCGCTCTGGCAGGTTCGCGGCTACGACGACGACACCTTTGCAGAAGATTGCGACCTGACCCTCAAACTGCTGTTCGAAGGCTGGCATATCGTTTACGAGCCGAGGGCAGTCGCCTGGGTCGAATCACCAAGCCGCATGATCGATTTACTCAAACAGCGTTATCGATGGACCCGCGGCATCCTGCAAGCCATCAAGAAGCACTCATGGAGCCTGTGGAAACCCCACAAAGCGGGGGTAAACGGCTACATACTCTGGTACATGCTGTTCGAGGGCGTGCTGTGGCCCATCTCCAACGTGATGGGCAATGTATTTTTTATCTGGATCGGCATCAAATACGGCGTCACTCTCCTGCTTGCCTTCTGGTGGCTGCAACTCTCCATCCTTGACGTAGTGGCGGCCGCATACTGCGTCATTATCGAGAAAGAAGACACCATCCTGATAGCCTATGCACTGGTGTTTCGTGTATTCTATCTGCTGGTTGTCGACGTGGCGAAAATTTTCGCCAGCGTCGAAGAACTGGCAGGCACAAAGATGAACTGGGGAAAACTCGAACGCGAGGGTAAACTGTAATGGATCTGGTTTCTATTTTCTCAACTATCGTCCTGGTGACGACCATTGCAACGCTGGTTCTGGCGCTTGCCGCTTATTTTGCCTACAAACTCAGGGAATGGCGCAAGCCTAAACCCGCAGCCGAAAATAAAACCCATACCGACGAGACCTTTGAACCCATCTTTCTCAAACGACACATGTTAAGCGACTTGGTCCACGATGAGCACGTTGTCGATTCATGAAAGCCGGGGGATACTTTCCCGAATCAGAAACTTACCGCTATTCTACCTGCCGCTCATTCTGATCGGCGGATACACGCTGGCATCGCTGGCTTACGAATTCATCATACAAACCGATTTTTTGAACCGGCAAAGCCTGCAGCAACACGAAGCCGGCCTTGAAAAAGCGGAAAAAGCGGATTTGGAATCTGCCTATGCCGCTCAGTCACAAACCGCATCGCCCGATTTTATCCCGGACAATCCGCATCAGGCATACTCCGCTGTCGACATTGCCTCAACCAATATCTATCTTTTAGATTCCAAAAACACAAGCAACTATTTTGCCTCCAACGGGGGAAATTACGCTCAAATTCTGGATCAATGGCACTATTATTTCCAGGACCGAGGCATCAAATACGCTGAAATCCATGAAACGGACTTAACAAACAGCCTGAAACCCGGCATTCTGATTCTGCCATCGACAGTCGCGTTTGGCGACAAAGAGCGAACTGCCCTTGCCTCATTTGAAAAAAGGGGGGGCAGCGTGCTGGCTACCTGGGCTGCCGGCGCCAGAAACGACAGCGGACAATGGCTGGGTTACGACTTCCTGCACGAGCAGTTCAACATCAAAGTCACAGGAGAAATCGCGGCGCAGGATAAAGAAAAGTTTCTCGTTGTTTCCGGCGAAACCCCTGTTGCACAAACCTTGCCTGCCGGCACCCGGATCTGGCTGGGACTCGATAAAGTCCACGAACACCCCTTGCGATTTTCAGGCGGTGAGCATATCGCAGGGCGCCTCATGGATGTAGTTCGCACGCCCAACGTTTCAACTGAAAATGAGGCCATCGTCTATAACGAGACAAATTCCTCCAGACGTGTTTATTTAGGTTTTTCTGAAAATTCATGGGTTTATGAGCAGCCGAACATGTATATCCTGCTCGATGACGTGTTCAACTGCCTGAAACATCGCCCGGATGCCTATCTTGCCAACTGGCCTTATCCATACCGGTCAGCTCAGATTCTTGAAATGGATACGGAACAAGGCTATCCGAATGCGACCAACTTTGCAGATATGCTGAACTCCAACGGATTTTCCGGGACCTTCTACAGCCTGACGTCCGTTGCCATCAAATACCCTGATGTCGTCAGGCAACTCGAACTCAAAAACGAGATTGCCTATCACGGCGACGTACACGATGCATTCAAGGGACAAAGCCGGGAAGTGCAATCGAAAAGGCTGGATACCATGCAACAGGAGTTGCGTCCTGTGGTGAAAGATCCCGCAAAACTGCGCGGCTTTCGCCCACCTTATGAGCTTGCCGATCAGCTTACCGAGTCGCTGCTCTTCGAAAAAGGCTTAGGCCACATCCTGGCCAACTCGGATGGCACCCAGGCCATGCTCCCCTACATCTCTCTCTCCTCGCCCAAGGACTTCCGCAAGGGCTTGATTGTGCTGCCCAGAACGCAACGCGATGACATGAATTTCGCCAAGGAAAAACTCAATAGTCAGGATATGACAAAAACCATGATTGAAGATTTCAATCAGGCGCGTGAGTTCGGGGCGCTTGGCATACTGAGTGTGCACAGCCAAACTTTTGCGGCAGACAGCCCTGTTACAAATGCAACTGCAGGCTTTCTCGCCTATATCAGGTCATCGGGCGACAAGACCTGGGTCGCACCCAGCGGCGCCATCGAATCATGGTGGCGGGATCGCGCCAGATTAAAATTCAGGCTCACCGGCGAATCAAAGAAGATGCTGCTGGATGTCACGCTCGAAGAACCTGCACTACGCTGGAGGAGCGCCATTGTCGTCTCGAATCCTGCCAAAGGAGTGCTGCCAACCATCAGTGCAGCCAAGGCCGGCATGCCGCAACCGCAACTGGTGGCTTTGGATGACTACCGGACGGCGATTGTCTTCGATGCCCTGCTGCCCGGACACTACAGCTATTACTTAAGTTACTAACGAACATGGCAAATAGCCGTCCAAAATAATGCAAATGATTCAATCAGGTATGATGCCCTGTGCGTACAACTCACAAACTTGCCATGCCCGTTCCCCTCACCCAAACCCCGCTCTGCGCCCCACGGCTGGCTTAGTACAGCCAGCCGACGCATGCGGCGGGAAGCATGCTTCCCGAAATCCCGCCTTCGTCCCAAAGGGAGAGGGAACGAACGAATCGCTGCGCGAGTTTCACATTAACGAAAGTAACGGCGCAGCAGATTCTGAAAATTTTCTCCGTCGTAACCCAGCGGGAACACGGCGACGCCGGCAAGTCGTTCTTTCCTGACGAATTCAAATTTGGCCGACAGACTCGTCTCATCTTCGAACCAACCCTGCACCCAGCCTGTTTTATCCTTGAAAACGTAATAAGGCGATCCTGTTGCCGGATCACGCTTAACACCGTATTGCCCGGTGCGCGCCATCGCTGACGCCACCACCTCGGGAACCAGACCGGCAGGCAGCGGCGCGAAACTGATTTCGCGGCCCGCCCCACGAGTCGGCGTCCCCGGCGCATCGCTGATTGTCGGCCATTCATAGCCGAAATAGGGAACCGACATGAGGATTTTATTGCGCGGCACACCTAGCGACAAATAGTGCTTTAACGACGAATCCCAACTGTCTACGGAAGCACCATGCAGTTCGGCGACAGAGCCCGCATTCGGACTTCCTTTCCAATGCGCGTCATAGCCCTGAATGACAATATAGTCGGCGTTCTGAAGTGCTGCACTGTCATACAGGCCCGCACTGTCTTCCGTCAAAACAAAGAGGCTCAACTTTTTTCCATTGACGGCAAGCTCGCGCTTTATCGATTTCAGAAAAAGCCGGTATCCCTCCGAACTCGCACCCGACACGGCGCCGAAAATCTCAAAATCGAGTTGCAAGCCGTCTGCCTGTCCAGCCAAGGCAAGCATCCCGGTCTGGAGCAGTTTTCGCTGTTTTGAGTCCGAAAAAATTCGCTCGAACGCTTTGCCGTCGAACAATGTAAAGGTAGGCTGCAGGCGGGTGCCTTTCGCAGCGACAATCAGGCTTTGCCATTTTTTAGGCCAGTCGCTGACTTGCAACATCCGTCCATCCGCACTGACCGGAACATCAAAAAAAAGAACCTGATCAAAAAGCCCAAGGTCAATTTTCT
>JAJXTL010000023.1 GCA_021783855.1 Pseudomonadota bacterium | reverse complement strand
CAGTTTTGCGATAATACGCGTCACCTGTCCGGAATACGGCGAGAATACCGGCGTGGTAGCATCATCGTTGTAAACGATACTGCCATCGGTTACCTGTTCCCCTCGAAAGCCCATCAGATGAACCTGTAAAACACCAAGACTTTCCATTTGCGCCCTGGTAGGACGAAAAGTACCGGGCGCCTCTGGCTTGACGGTCTTTACCTCTGGTTTCTCCGACAGAAAATGGACTCCCAAACCCACGGCGCCCAGCAGTAAAACGATGCCGGCAATTGCAAGCACCTGCATTCTGAGCGATAAAATTTTACGAGCGGTTTTTGCGGGAGGCTTGTCGACAGGTGTAGTCATCTTGTTCGCTTTAAGGTGTGCAGGATAAACAGTTCGTTGGCGTCGCACTCTACAGTTGCAACCTTGCAACAATATGTAGGGAACCTTTCAGGAGTCTGTCATCGTGTAACTTTGTCATAAAACAACGCAATGACCCGCATCCTTCAACTGACAATCCGGGATGGCTGAGTTAAACTTGGACAGGAAACTTGAAGGCTGACTGGCTCATGCGTATATTACTGGTTGAAGACGACCCTCACCTGGGCGAGACAACAGCCCGGGCCTTGAGATCCCAGCAGTGGGCGGTTGACTGGACGACGAACGGCGAATCTGTTCTGCATGCGGTGAAACTGACGGCCTATGACGTCATCGTTCTGGATGTCGGACTGCCGGGTATGGACGGCTTCGAGATATTACGCAGCTTGCGCTCGGGAAGCCGCGACATGCCCATCCTGATGTTGACGGCGCGGGATGCCATAGAAGATCGGGTGCATGGATTCGAGCTCGGTGCTGATGATTATCTGGTCAAACCTTTTGCATTGACCGAGCTGGTGGCCCGCATCCAGGCGCTGACCAGGCGTCTCCATACTCGACAACACAACGAAATCTTGCTGGGCTCCCTGCGTATAGACTTGACAGCCAAACGCGCTTTTTTGGCGGATATTCCCGTGGATTTTCTGCCCAGAGAATGGGCCGTGCTTGTATACCTTTTAAATCATTCAGGCAAAGTCGTCAGCAAAGAACAGATTCTGGAAGCGATTTCCGGCTGGGACGATGCTCCGTCAGGCAATGCCATTGAAGTTTATGTCTCTCGCCTGCGTACAAAACTTTCACCCGCCGGCATTTCCATCCGGACCATTCGGGGTTTTGGTTATCTGGTAGAGGAATTCGTGGATGGCATCCAGTCTTAAACAACAGTTGCTGCTCTGGCTGCTGGTGCCCATGCTGGTGATTGCCCCCGTGGCTGCTGCACTCCAGTATTGGCTCGTTATTTCTCCCGCGAAACAGGAATTCGATCACCAACTCGGCGATCTTGCCATTGCAATTGCAAGCTTTCTTAAAGTGGAAGGCAATAATTTTCATTTCAACATGACCGGCGAAACCGAACACCTGCTTCGCACCGATCAGCTTGATACTGAGTTTTTTCTGGTTTTAGCCCCGAATGGCAAGGTACTAGCCGGAGATGCCGCGCTTGACACGCCTGAAGAGCAAATCGCCGTCGGCGAAATGCGCTTTGTCGATCGCAAGATTAACGGGCGCTTGTTGCGCATGGTGGTATACGCAGTCGCGTGCGGCGAAAATCCCTGTCAGGTACGGATGGCCGAAACGCTGATTAAACGCAACAGAGTGCATGCTCAGGCGTTGATTACCACCCTGCTGTCCATCCTGGTGCTGGGCGTGACTACAACGGGCGTCATGCTGGTAGCTGTGCGACATGGCCTGAAGCCTCTTCAGGATATTCGCGCTCAACTGACTGATCGCTCCCTGGATGACCTGCGCGCCCTGGAATTACCGCATGCGCCGAGTGAACTGCAACCGCTGATTATCACGCTCAATCAGCTGTTTAAACGACAGGCAGACGCAAGTACACTCCAGAAAACTTTTCTCGCCGACGCGGCTCACCAGTTGCGCACGCCTCTGACAGCGCTGCAAACGGAGTCTGAGCTGTCTTTGCTGGAACCGCATCCTGAATCATTGCACCCCACTTTGGAACGCATCCATCAGTCAGCCAGCCGTGCTGCCAAACTCGCGAACCAATTACTGGTAATCGCCCGCACCGATCCTGATGGGCAGAGCATGGCACAGTTCAGTCGCGTCAACCTCAAGGATATCGGCGCAGAAGCGGCGAATGAGTGGTCGAGTCGTGCATATGCCGCGGGCGTTGATCTGGGGTTCCAGCTGGAAACAGCCTGCGTCAACGGCCAGGCCATTCTGCTGCAGGAACTCCTGTCGAACCTGATACACAACTCAATCGAACATGCAGGGAAAAACACCCGTGTAACAATTAAAACTCATGTGACGGAGTCCGGCTCCGTTCTCGAAGTGGAAGATGACGGCCCGGGAATTAAAGAGCATGAACGCCAAAAAGTGCTGCAACGCTTCTTCCGTGGCACCCATGCGCAAGGTTATGGCAGCGGATTGGGTCTGGCCATTGTCAGTGACATAGCACGCATACACGGAGCAAGGCTGATCTTAACCACACCCGGCAGCGGAAGCGGGTTATTGGTGCGTGTGGTATTCATGCGTGACATACCTCGCGCCAGGCAACCATGGCAATTTCACTGAGCCTTGATCTGAAATTCGCACAGTTGCCATGCAAACCGGTATGTCAAAGACGACTTTCCCGATGGCCACTCTTACTTGCGCGCCCCTCTCATCAGTCCCCGCAGAGGGAAAGGCAAACGTACCGCCACGCAATTGTCACGTTAATGTCATAATTGCGTCACATAATTACTTAAACGGAGAAATACAATATGACTAGAATGATTCAATGCGTAAAACTGGGCCGTGAAGCCGAAGGAATGGATCGCGCGCCCTATCCCGGCCCGCTAGGTCAGCGGATCTTTGAAAATGTATCCAAGGAAGCCTGGCAGGGTTGGATCAAGTTTCAGACCATGCTGGTAAATGAAAACCGTCTCAATCTGGCTGATCTTGCGGCACGTAAATACCTTGCAACACAAATGGAGAATTATTTCTTCGGAACGGGTACGCAAATGCCGGAAGGTTATACACCCCAAAAATAGCGAAGGTGCGACAACTTGCCGAATACATTCACTCCGCAGCAATTTCTCAACCGGGAACTCGGCCAACTTGAATTTAACCGGCGCGTGCTCGCACAGGCTGAAGATGTCAGAATACCGCTGCTTGAGCGTTTAAAATATCTCTGCATCGGCAGCAGCAATCTGGATGAGTTTTTCGAGATCCGCGTGGCCGGGTTGATGGAACAGATCAAGCTGGGTGGAATTTCGACGGGAGCGGACGGCATGAGTGCGCAGCAGACACTCAAGCTGGTTCGCGAACAGGCGCACCAACTGATAGAGCATCAGTATCAGTTGTTCAACGATGAGATCACCCCTGCGCTCGCCGAACAGGGCATCAAATTCCTGCGCCGCACCCACTGGGACGAAGCTCAGCAAACATGGATGAAGGATTACTTCTTTCGTGAGGTCATGCCGGTATTGACGCCGATCGGGCTGGACCCTGCGCACCCGTTCCCGCGCGTACTCAACAAGAGCCTGAATTTTGCCGTGGAACTGGTGGGCAAAGACGCATTCGGGCGCAACTCTACCCGCGCCATCGTGCAGGCTCCCCGCGTGTTGCCGCGCACCATCCTGCTTCCACCGGAAGTGAGCGGCTGCGAATATGGTTTCGTTTTCCTGTCCTCGATTCTGCACGCGCACGTCGGTGAACTGTTCAGCGGCATGGAAGTGCTGGGATGTTTCCAGTTCCGTGTGACGCGAAACAGCAATCTGTTCGTGGACGAAGAGGAAGTCAAAAATTTACGTCTGAGCTTGCAGGGTGAATTGCCACAACGCCATTTTGGTGATGCAGTTCGCCTGGAAATCGCCGACAACTGCTCCCCGCAGATTGAAGCCTTGCTGCTCAAGGAATTCAAGCTGACCGAAGACGATCTGTACCGCGTGCATGGGCCGGTCAATCTGGTGAGACTGATGGAAATACCCTGTCTGGTGGCGCGCGACGATCTCAAGTTTCCGGCTTTTGCTCCCGGCGTGCCCGGCGTATTGCAGAAAAAGGGCGCGGACATGTTCAAAGTGATCCGCAAAAGCGATATTCTGCTGCATCACCCTTACCAGTCTTTCAAACCGGTCATCAATTTCATCCAGCAGGCTGCCAGCGATCCGGATGTGGTTGCGATCAAGCAGACCGTGTATCGCACGGGAGCCGATTCCGCATTGATGGAAGCATTGATCGCGGCTGCCAAGCGCGGCAAGGAAGTCACCGTGGTGGTGGAGCTGCTGGCCCGATTCGACGAAGAAGCCAATATCAACTGGGCGAACCGCCTCGAAGAAGTGGGCGCGCACGTGGTATACGGCGTGGTCGGGCACAAGACACACGCCAAGATGCTGATGGTGGTACGCCGCGAAGATGGCAAATTGAAAAGGTATGTCCATCTGGGCACCGGTAACTATCACCCGCGTACCGCTCGTCTTTATACCGATTTCGGCCTGTTTACCAGCAACGAGGAAGTCTGCGCCGATGCCAATGAAGTGTTCAGTCAGCTCACCAGTCTGGGGCGCGTTCGCACACTCAACCACCTGTGGCAATCGCCGTTTACCCTGCACACGGAAGTATTGCGTTCCATACAGAACGAAACGCGGCTCGCCAAGGAGGGTCGCCGCGCCCACATCATCGCCAAGATGAACGCGTTACTTGAACCCGTCACCATCGCCGCACTGTATGAAGCCTCGCAAGCCGGGGTAAAGGTGGATTTAATTGTGCGCGGTGTGTGTGCGCTGCGCCCCGGCGTTCCCGGATTATCCGAAAACATTAAGGTACGTTCCATCATCGGGCGTTTTCTGGAGCACACCCGCATATTCTATTTCCGCAATGATTTGAAACACGATGTGTATCTTTCCAGCGCGGACTGGATGGACCGTAATTTTTTCAGACGTATCGAAGTCTGCTTCCCCATTCTCGACAAGAAGCTCAAAAAACGTGTAATCGACGAAGGCCTGAAAGTTTATCTGCAGGACAACTGCCAGGCGTGGGAGATGAATGGCGAAGGACAATATCGCCACAGGCAGGCACGCCTTGCAGCAAACAAGTGTGCGCAAAACGAGTTGCTCGGGCAACTTGCCGGCACACAGGCAAAAACAACAACCTGATTCAGGATTCAGGATTCAGGATTCAGGATTCAGGATTCAGGATTCAGGATTCAGCGGGTAGTGTAGATAAAGTCAGCGTGACATATCCACTGGTTACCTGCATCCCGATTCCTGCATCCTGGTTTTTACTGTTTGTTGGGGCGACCGGTTTTAATTTTATCCAGCGCGCTCATCGCACCCTTCAGTTGCGTCTCGTTCATTGCACACAATGCAATCACACCGGCCCGCAACACTTCGCTTTTCTTTACTTGCACACCCGCCTTGAGGCACAATTCCTTGATTTCGGCGATTTTCACATATTCGCTGTGCGGCATGGTAAAGCTGTCACGCACTACTTTCAGTTTTGGTTTTTTGACAGCCTTGAGTTCTTTTTCTGCCTTTGCCGCTTTTGCCGCTTCAGCTGATTGTTTAACCGCTTCAACAGGCACAGCCTTTGCTTTCTTTACGACCGGCGCGGCTGCAGCCGCTGGGGAAGGCTTGACTGTGCCTGCAGCTGATTTGCCCGTCGGTTTAACTGCGGGCGCAGATTTTCCTGCCGGTTTGGCAGCAGTGGTCGATTTGCCAAGTGGTTTTGGGGCAGTTGCCGGCTTAACAACATCACCTGCAATTTGCTCGGGTTTTTTGGCTTTCATATCATTCTCCTTGAATTAAGATCGGGTATATAGTATATACCGTATACACAGTATAAACCTTTTTTCAAATAAATCGAAGACATATCATATACGGAGATTATTATGGATTTAATTTTGTGGCGCCATGCGGAAGCGGAAGACGGGCTGGCTGACCTGTCACGCGAATTAACCGATAAGGGTCACAAGCAGGCCGAAAAAACAGCCGCATTCCTGCGCCGGCATTTACCCGAGCATGCACGAATACTGGTAAGCCCGGCCGTGCGCACCCAGCAAACTGCCGCAGCGTTTACCACTCACTTCACAACAGTGCCTGCCATTGTCCCGGGCGCGTCCGCACATGCCGTATTACAGGCAGTACGCTGGCCAACAGTGGGGGATGCCGTGCTGGTGGTCGGACACCAGCCCACTCTCGGAGCCGTTGCAGCACAATTGCTGGGTTGCGAATCTTCCTCTTTACGCATCAAGAAAGGCGGACTATGGTGGCTTAATTATCGCGAAAGCTCCTTGGAAATCACCCTGCGCCTGGTGATCACGCCGGAATTTATGTAAACACCGGAGGATGCCATGTTTGAGTCTGCCGAACTCGGTCACAAGTTAGACAGAAAGACCTACGACAAGGAATTGCCGGCGTTGCGTGCGGCCTTGCTGGAAGCCCAGATAGAGATGTTTAAACTGGCTAAATTCCCGGTCATCATTCTGGTTGGCGGAGTAGACGGGGCGGGACGGGGCGAAACGGTCAACCTGCTCAACGAATGGATGGATCCGCGTTATTTGCAAACGCACGGCATGGGTGATCCATCGGATGAAGAACTGGACCGGCCGATGATGTGGCGATTCTGGCGCGAACTACCGCCGAAAGGGCGTACCGGCATCTTCCTGGGTTCCTGGTACACCCGGCCCATCATCAATCTGGTGCAAGGCCACAGCAAGACTGCCGATCTCGACCAGAGTCTGGAACGCGCAAAACGTCTGGAAACCATGCTGGCCGATGAGGGCGCGCTGATCCTCAAGTTCTGGATGCATTTGTCCCGTGACAAGCAGAAAAAACGCCTAAAACTTCTCGAAGCGGACCCGAAAACCCGCTGGCGCGTCACCGAACGCGACTGGGAACATTACAAGCTGTATGACAAGTTTCGTCTGGTCGGTGAAAGCGTGATTCGTCACACCAGCATTGCGGAGGCACCCTGGACCATTGTCGAAGGTTTTGATTCAAACTATCGCAGTTTGACCGTGGGTAAAATCATACTCGCTGCCATCCGGAAACGGCTGGATGAGGCCGATAAGGAATTAACAGAAATTTCCGCCCCCCCGCCACTGCCGTCGATAGACAACCTCGATATCCTGAAGACGCTGGATCTCAGTCAGAAGATCGACAAAAAGAATTATCAGGAGGAACTGGAAAAATATCAGGGTAAACTTGCGCTGCTGACACGCAGCGCCAAATTCAAAAACATCACCGTGATCGCCATGTTTGAAGGCAATGACGCTGCCGGCAAGGGTGGCGCCATCCGCCGCATCACCGGTGCGCTGGATGCGCGCTACTACAACGTAATCCCGATTGCAGCACCTACCGAAGAAGAACGTGCGCAGCCCTATCTGTGGCGATTTTGGCGTCACATTCCGCGGCGCGGTCGCTTGACGATTTTTGACCGTTCCTGGTACGGTCGTGTGCTGGTAGAACGAGTCGAGAAATTCTGCTCGGAAGCCGACTGGATGCGCGCCTACGGCGAACTTAATGATTTTGAAGCACAAATGGTGCGTCACAATATCGTGGTGGTCAAATTCTGGCTTTCCATCAGCAAAGATGAACAACTCAAAAGGTTCAAGGAACGCGAAGCGATTGCCTTCAAGCACTTCAAGCTAACGCCGGAAGACTGGCGCAATCGCGAAAAATGGGATGCGTATGAACAGGCCGTATGCGACATGGTGGACAGAACCAGCACCGAGATCGCACCCTGGACCCTGATAGAAGCCAATGACAAGTACTTCGCACGCATCAAGGTGCTAAAAACGCTGTGCCAGAGTACAGAAGCCGCGATGAAAAATATCGAAAACAGAAAACCGTAGCCGGATCAGACACCGGTTTTGCCGAAGGTCTATTCGATGCCAGCGCAAATGCTATCAGAATATAAGCAGACTGGAAAAGCCAGAACAGCCGCTTCCAGTAATTACGGGAGCAATATGCTCCCGTAATGATCAGTACTTCATGCCATCGACCAAAACCCGAGGTCGCGGACTCGATTACTTGATGATGGCGTTCAGCTCACCCTTGGCATAACGTGCTGCCATGGCATCCAGCGAGATAGGCTTGATTTTTCCGGCCTGACCTGCGCTGCCGAATGCTTCATATCTGGCCTTGCAGATGGCCTTCATCGCCTTGGTGGTTTCTGCCATGAACTTGCGCGGATCGAAATCCTTCGGGTTTTGCGCCAGATAGCGACGGGTCGCGCCGGTGGAAGCCATGCGCAGGTCAGTGTCGATGTTCACCTTGCGTACACCGTGCTTGATGCCTTCGACGATTTCAGCAACCGGCACACCGTAAGTTTGCGGCATCGCACCGCCGAACTGATTGATGATCTCCAGCCATTCCTGAGGCACGCTCGATGAACCGTGCATCACCAGATGAGTATTGGGAATACGCGCGTGGATTTCCTTGATGCGGCTGATCGCGAGCGTGTCGCCTGTGGGCGGCTTGGTGAACTTGTAAGCGCCGTGTGAGGTGCCGATGGCAATCGCCAGCGCATCCACGCCGGTCTGACGCACAAACTCGGCAGCTTCTTCAGGATCGGTCAGCAGCTGATCGTGGCTCAATACACCTTCGGCGCCGTGACCATCTTCTTTTTCGCCATGACCGGTTTCCAGTGAACCCAGACAGCCCAGCTCACCCTCTACGGATACGCCGACTGCATGCGACATTTCAACCACGCGGCGTGAAATATTGACGTTGTACTCGAATGAAGAAGGGGTCTTGGCATCCGCCAGCAGTGAACCATCCATCATCACGCTGGAAAAACCGGAACGGATCGCGTTGATGCAGACCGCTTCCGATGCGCCGTGATCCTGATGCATCACAACCGGAATATGCGGATACATTTCAACAGCGGCTTCGATGAGATGACGCAGGAAAGGCTCGCCTGCGTATTTACGCGCACCGGCTGAACCTTGCATGATCACCGGACTGTTGGTTTCGTCGGCTGCTTCCATGATCGCCTTGACCTGTTCCAGGTTGTTGACGTTGAAGGCGGGCAATCCGTAGCCGTTTTCAGCTGCGTGATCGAGAAGTTGACGCAAAGATACTAAAGCCATTTTTTTCTCCTGATGTGTTAGATTTAATTGAATATTTGTACTGCCTTGCCATCAGACAAGGCAAAAAGGTATGTCTCAAAGACTGTTTTTATGGTGATCGCCTATTCTGACTATCTTCATGGTGTTGGTATGTCCCGATTTTCCTACGGCTTCGCCTACGGTAACCACCACCAGATCGCCTTCCTTCACATAGCCCAGCTCAACCAGCTTCTGTTCTGCGTCTATCAATTCCTGAGCAGGCTGCTGCACATTCCTGCTCGGGAAAAAAACCGGATGTACGCCGCTGAACAAAGTTACCTTGGTCAAAGTTTGCTCAACCGGCGTCATGGCGAAAATAGGCACGCCTGCATTGACACGCGACATCCACAATGCCGTAGAACCCGATTGCGTCAGTGCCACGATCGCCTTCACATTGAAGTGTGAAGCGGCAAACAGCGCAGACATCGCGATGGATTGATCGATGCGGGTGAATTTCTGCGACATCCCGCGACGGTCAATATCATGATCTTCCGGCTGGTGTTCCGCATTCAGACAGATGCGCACCATCGCATCTATGGTTTCCACCGGATATTCGCCCACCGCGGTTTCCGCAGACAGCATCACCGCATCCGTGCCATCCAGTACCGCATTGGCCACGTCCGATACTTCCGCGCGAGTCGGGATCGGATTGTTGATCATCGACTCCATCATCTGCGTGGCCGTGATCACCAGACGATTCTTGGCGCGCGCCATCTTGATCATGCGCTTTTGCAGCCCGGGTACGGCGGCGTCGCCGACTTCAACGCTCAAATCGCCTCGCGCCACCATGATGGCATCAGACGCCTCGATGATATCGGCCAGTGCCGGAATGGCCTCGGCACGCTCGATCTTGGCCATCAGCAGACTCTGTCCGCCCGCTTCATGCATCAGCTTGCGCGCATAACGCATGTCGTCGCCGCTGCGTGGAAATGAAATCGCCAGATAGTCAGCCTTGATCAGCGCGGCCGTCTTGATGTCTTCCATGTCTTTTTCGGTCAGTGCAGGGGCCGTCAAGCCGCCGCCCTTGCGATTGATGCCCTTGTTGTTGGACAGCACACCCCCGCGAACCACCTTGCAAATGACTTTGGAGCCTTCAACCGACAACACATCGAATTCCAGCATGCCATCGTTAAGCAGCAAGACAGAACCCGTGCTGACGTCATTGGGAAGTTCCTTGTAATCCAGACCTACGCACTGCTGATTACCCAGACACTCCAGCGCCGCATCAAGAACAAAGGTATCGCCCTTGTTCAGCACTATTTTCCCATTTTCAAATTTGCCCACGCGGATCTTCGGCCCTTGCAGATCGGCCAAAATACCTACGTTGCGTCCGACAGCCTTTGCCGCCGCGCGCACGACTTCGGCGCGCTTCATATGATCTTCTGCCGATCCGTGCGAAAAGTTCATGCGCACCAGATCGACCCCGGCGCGTATCATTTGCTCCAGGACTTTTTGATCGCTGGAGGCAGGCCCCAGCGTTGCAACTATTTTGGTTCTACGCAGCATGTGATTCCCAATTAATTATTTTTTAGCGCGTTCTTCCAGAATCGCTACCGCAGGCAAGGTCTTGCCTTCGAGAAATTCAAGAAACGCACCGCCTGCTGTTGAGATGTAGGACACTTTATCGAAAATGTCGTACTTCTGGATTGCCGCAATCGTGTCTCCGCCACCTGCCAGCGTGAACGCCTTTGTTTCGGCAATTGCTTTTGCGATGGTTTTAGTACCTTCCCCGAACTGGTCATACTCAAACACGCCGACCGGACCATTCCATACCACTGTTCCGGCATTCATGATGATGTCGGCAATTTCCTGCGCCGACTTCGGGCCTATGTCAAAAATCATCTCGTCATCCGCCACATCGTTGGCCGATTTCAGGACAGCGGGGGTATTTTCATTGCCGGGCACAAACGGGGCTACCGTGCCAACCACCACATCGGTGGCGATCGGTATGATAGCGCCTCTTTGTTTCATTTTTTCGATCAGCGCCTGCGCCGTCGGAACCAGATCGTTTTCGCACAGCGATTTACCGACCGGATGGCCGGTTGCCTTGAGGAAAGTGTTGGCTATACCACCTCCAACTACTAACTGTTCGCATTTTTCCGCCAAGGATTCCAGCACCGTCAGCTTGGTGGATACCTTGGAGCCGCCAACGATGGCAACCATCGGTCGCGCTGGATTGAGCAGCGCCTTGGTCAAGGCTTCCAGTTCAGCCGTCAGCAAAATACCGGCTGCAGCGATGGGTGCAAATTTGGCCACACCATGAGTCGATGCTTCAGCACGATGAGCCGTACCGAAGGCATCCATCACGAACACATCGCATAATGCGGCGTATTTTTTAGAGAGTTCATCCGTGCTTTTCTTCTCGCCCTTGTTGAAGCGGCAGTTTTCCAGCAACACCAGTTCGCCCTCGGCCACATCGAAACCGCCGTCAATCCAGTCACGGATCAGACGAACCGGTTTTCCCAGCTTGTTGGCGATCACATCGGCAACCGGCTTGAGTGAGTTTTCTTCTGAATACTCGCCTTCAACCGGGCGGCCCAGATGAGAGGTAACCATCACGCGCGCGCCGGCATTGAGCGCCGCATTGATGGTGGCCATGGAGGATGAAATACGTGCATCGGATGTGACTTTGCCGTCTTTGACAGGCACATTCAGATCGGAACGGATCAGGACACGTTTACCCTTGAGATCCAGATCGGTCATTTTAATTACTGACATTTGCTACTCCATAAAAATGGGACGTGGTGAGTGGCGAGTGGTGATTCCCACTTGCTACTTCCCACTCTCCACTAACTGCTATTTAGGCGATATGACGAACCATGCGCATCAGGTTGCAGGTATAACCGTATTCGTTATCATACCAGGCCACAACTTTGACAAAGGTCGGATCGAGTGCAATACCGGCCTCGGCATCAAACACCGATGGACAGCTGTAACCACGAAAATCGGTGGAAACCACTTTCTCTGTGGTGTAGCCCAGCACACCCTTCAACGGGCCCGCTTCAGAAGCCACCTTCATGGCCGCGCAGATTTGCTCGTAGGTTGCCGGTTTGTTCAGCTCTACCGTCAGATCGACCACGGAGACATCGGAAGTCGGCACGCGGAAAGCCATACCGGTCAGCTTGCCCTTCAACTCGGGCAACACCACACCGACCGCTTTGGCTGCGCCGGTCGATGAAGGAATGATGTTTTCCAGGATGCCGCGACCGCCGCGCCAGTCCTTGTTGGATGGGCCGTCAACGGTTTTTTGCGTGGCGGTTGCCGCATGTACGGTGGTCATCAGGCCGCGCTTGATGCCCCAGTTATCGTTCAGCACCTTGGCAACCGGCGCCAGCGCATTGGTGGTGCATGAAGCCGCAGATACGATCGACTCGCCGTTGTACTTGTCGTGGTTAACGCCGTACACGAACATCGGTGTGTCATCCTTGCAGGGAGCGGACTGAATAACTTTCTTTGCACCCGCGTTGATATGCGCCTGGCAGGTGTCTTTGGTCAGGAAGAAACCGGTACACTCGATCACGATATCTACACCCGCTTCATTCCACTTCAGGTTCGCAGGGTCACGCTCGGCTGTCAGACGAATAGTCTTGCCGTTTACCAGCAGATTGCTGCCGCTCACCGCGACATCGCCGTTGAAGCGGCCATGCACGGAATCGTATTTCAGCATGTAGGCCAGATAGTCAGGCTCCAGCAAGTCATTGATCGCGACAACTTCGATTTCAGGAAAATCCTTGGTTGCTGCGCGGAATACCATACGGCCGATACGACCGAATCCATTGATACCAACTCTAATTGCCATGTTTACTCTCCCGTTTTAATTATTGATTCAGCCTTACGGCCAGCCCACGTTATGTTTCGGTATTGCGTAAAACAACACCTCACAGAAACGTAGTTGCGTCTATCAGTTAAGCCAAAACCTTTTTCACTGTTTCAACTATGTTTTAGTTTCGGCATCACGTTAAACAATATCAACGTGATGTCTCACAGAAACGTCGTTAAGTTATAGAACACCCTTAACTGTCTTAACGACGTTTTCCACAGTGAAGCCGAAGTGTTTGAACAGTTCCGGTGCAGGGGCTGATTCACCGAAGCAATCCATACCCACTACCGCACCCTCCAAACCGACATACTTGTACCAGCCGCCTGTCACACCCGCTTCAACTGCGACGCGTTTCACGCCACGGGGCAGCACGCTGTCCTTGTAGGCCTGATCCTGCTTATCGAATACGCTGGTCGATGGCATGGACACCACACGAACATTGATGCCTTCTGCTGCCAGAGCGGCCTGCGACTTGATAGCCAGATCAACCTCGGAGCCGGTCGCGATGATGATAGCCTGAGGCTTGCCGCCTGCGGCTTCAGATAATACATAAGCACCCTTACGAATGTTGGCGATTTGCGCCGCATCGCGCTTCTGGAATTGCAGGTTCTGGCGACTGAAGATCAGGCTGGAAGGACCGTCATTGCGTTCTACCGCAGCAACCCAGCAAACAATGGATTCGACGGTGTCGCACGGACGCCAGGTTTCCATGTTGGGTATATGGCGCAGGGTCGCAGTCTGTTCAACAGGCTGGTGAGTCGGGCCGTCTTCGCCCAGACCGATAGAGTCGTGGGTATAGACAAAAATCACGCGCTGCTTCATCAGCGCTGCCATGCGCAGTGCATTGCGCGCATATTCCGAGAACATCAGGAAAGTACCGCCGAACGGCAGCAAACCGCCGTGCAAAGCCATGCCGTTCATGATGTGCGACATGCCGAATTCGCGCACGCCGTAACTGATGTAGTTGCCCGTAGTCTTGCCGTGCACATGCTTGCAGCCTGTCCAGTTGGTCAGGTTTGAGCCGGTCAGATCGGCTGAACCGCCCAGAAATTCAGGCAGCGCAGGTGCCAGTGCATTGATCGCGTTCTGCGATGCCTTGCGGGTCGCGATGGTTTCACCCTTGGCGTTTGTCTGCTCGATCGCGGCAGCAGCGTGTGCTGCCCAGTTGGCGGGCAGCTCACCCTTGGTGCGACGTTCGAATTCAGCGGCCTCAGCGGGATAAGCCGCGCGATATTCTGCGAACTTGTTGTTCCACAGCTTTTCCAGGCCGGCGCCACGAGTGCGCGCGTCCCATGCTTCGTATACATGGGTAGGAATTTCAAAAGGAGGATAGTTCCAACCGATATGCGCGCGGGTTGCTGCCACTTCTGCATCGCCCAATGCCGCGCCATGCACGTCGTGCGTGCCTTCCTTGTTCGGAGAGCCCGCGCCGATGATAGTCTTGCAGCAAATCAGCGTCGGCTTGTCGGTCACCGCGTGGCCTGCACGGATCGCAGCGTCGATGGCCTCAGGATCGTGTCCCTGCACATCGGCTACGACATGCCAGCCGTAAGCTTCAAAGCGTTTTGCGGTGTCGTCAGTGAACCAGCCGTTGGTGTGACCGTCGATCGAGATTTCGTTGTCATCCCAGAAAGCCATCAGTTTACCCAGCCCCCAGGTACCAGCCAGTGCGCATGCTTCGTGCGAAATACCTTCCATCATGCAGCCGTCGCCCATGAACACATAGGTATGGTGGTTGACGATTTCATGGCCCGGCTTATTGAATTCCGCCGCCAGCAACTTTTCCGCCATCGCCATACCGACCGCGTTGGTGATACCCTGACCTAACGGGCCGCCTGTCGTTTCAACGCCAGCGGTATAGCCGTATTCAGGGTGACCCGGCGTCTTGGAATGCATCTGGCGGAAACGCTTCAACTCATCGATAGGCAAATCGTAACCCGACAGATGCAGCAACGCATAAACCAGCATTGAACCATGACCATTGGACATCATGAAGCGATCACGGCCAGGCCACTTCGGGTTGGCAGGGTTGTGGCGCAGATGGCGATTCCACAAAACGTCGGCGATTTCTGCCATGCCCATCGGCGCGCCGGGATGACCGGAGTTCGCTTTTTGTACGGCATCGACGGCAAGCATGCGGATCGCTCCGGTTATATCATTGTATTTTGGTGGGGTAATGCTACGAGTTGCTGTCATTTACTGAGTCCTCCGAAACATCCATAAGGATGGGTTTATGTTTAATGCCTAATTGTTAATTATCAGAATTATGCCGCACACCCTGCAATACATCAACCGGCTTGCCAAATTAAGGCTGGTCAGGGGCGCCTGCGGTCACGTCAATCTTCGTTTTCGTCGCCCTTTTTGGTGACTTTTATGCCCAGTTGTTTTAGCTTGCGGTACAGGTGCGTGCGCTCAATACCAACTTTCTCCGCCACTCGGGACACATTGCCTGCCTCTTTTTGCAAGTGGTAATCAAAATAAACCGCATCAAAATGTTCGCGCGCTTCGCGCAAAGGCAGGTCCATGGAAACGGGAAAATTCCTGATCGCACCATCGATCTCAACTACCAGGCTCTGTCCGGAATCGACCACGACGCGTTGCGGCATTGCCGCACCCGTTTTGATCGCGCGCGCCACGGTAGCCAGCAGCTTTTGCAGCGAAATCGGTTTTTCCAGAAAATCCACAGCACCGATGCGCGTCGCTTCGACAGCCGTTTCTATCGTACCGTGACCTGACATCATCACCACGGGCATGGTCAGCAAATCCTGCTCGACCCATTCCTTCAGCAGCGCGACGCCATCGATGTCCGGCATCCAGATATCGAGCAATACCAGATCCGGCTCATGCTCATATCGATAGGCGCGCGCCTGTTCCGCATTCTCAGCAAGCGCTACCTGGTAGCCCTCATCAAACAATATTTCCGCGAGCAATTCACGTATCCCTACTTCATCGTCTACCACCAGAATCTGCTTGCTCATACTTTCTCCACTTCAGTCAGCGGCAGGCTGATATTGACACAGGCTCCGCCATTTACTTGATTTTCAACGCTTATTCGACCGCCGTGCTCTTCTATGATTTTTTTCACGATCGGCAACCCCAAACCGGTGCCCTTGGTTTTAGTCGTCATATACGGCTCAAAAACCCGCGACAAGGCATTTTCGGAAAAACCACTGCCATTGTCCAAAACGCGCAAGTGGATTTCTCCCTGCACCATTTCGCTGCTCAGGGTAATCGCAGGCTGCGAAACGCCTTGCAGCGCATCCTGCGAGTTCTGCAGCAGGTTATGCAATACCTGGCGCAAACGCGTTGCATCCCCGTTTATTTCCGCTCGCCCCTCGCTTAAATTCAGGATAATCGGTACGGCGTTGGCCTCGTACAAACCCAATACCTCCTTAATCAGTCTGTGCAAGTCCAGTCTTGTCAGCTTCAGCACCGGACCACGTGCATAATCGGCAAAATCGCTCACCATATTTTTCATTGCCGCGACCTGACTGACGATGGTTTGCGTGGCACGCTGCAACAATTTCGCATCGGCCTCGTCCAGTTTTGCGCTCAATTTGTATTGCAACCGCTCTGCGGACAACTGAATCGGCGTGAGTGGATTCTTGATTTCATGAGCCAGACGCCGCGCCACCTCTCCCCAGGCGGACTGGCGCTCGGCTTGCAGCAAATGACTGATATCATCGAAAACCACCACAAAACCCGCTTCAGCGCCCAACGGCAGGCGCGTGCCGCGCATCAGCAAAATCTGGGTGCCATTCTTGCTGAGCCTGTCGATCTGACGCTGCCATTCACCATTGCTGGTTTGTGCAAAAGCTGTCGTGATGGTCTGGCAGAAGGTACTCAACAAACTGTATTTTTCCGCAATGTGCTGCAATGAAATGCGCTGCATCTCCTGCAAAGGCGCGCCCAGAATATGCTCTGCACTGGTATTCACCGAGCGCAGGCGAAATTCGCCATCGAGCGCCAGCACCCCGGATGAGAGATGCGTGAGCACGCTTTCCAGATATCCCTTTGCACCTTCAACTTCGCGCTGCTGCTGTTCGCTGGCGCGTTTGGCGTCCGCCAACTGATGTGTCATCTGATTGAAAAGACCCGTCAGCGCACCCAATTCATCACTGCTGCGTATGGGATGTTGACCGGTAAAATCGCCCTGTGCGACCGCGCGCGTGCCCTCAGCCAGCGCCTCCAGCGATGAGCCCAACCGCTCACTGATGAAAAACGCTGCCGATATGGCTGTAAGCAGAACCACCAACAGCGAGATGGTCAGTGTGATGCCATATAAACGCTTCAGCCCCAGCCTTGACAATGACAGTTCCTGATAGTCACGGTAGACTGATTGCACCGTTTCCGCGTCGGCTTCGACCTGTTTGGGCACCGCCTGATTAAATTGCAATATATAGCCCACTCCCGAATAACTGTTTTGACCCACCAGAGCCAGCACGCGCAAACTCATCGATTTATTCGGCAACTCCTCAATGGCAGCATATTGTCCTTTTTCAAGCACCTGCCTGATCAGTACCTCACCGGGAATATCAGGCAACAACGCGTTGTCAATAGCGGCAAAGGCGATCATCCTGCCTCTGGTGTCAAACAGCGCGGCCTCCTGTACCGCACCCTCATCGATCAACTGGGTTAGCGCATTCTGAAATTGCTGAGGATTTTTTTCCGAGAACAGGAGTGCGATAAACTGGGTTTTTTTCGCCAATTCCTTCAGACTGTTGTCCAGACTGCTTTTGCCCAGATTAAGGCCGCCTTCGAGGGCCTTTTCAACACGCACATCAAACCAGGATTCAATGCTTTTTGACAGGAAATTAACCGACACGGCATAAACCAGCATGCCAGGCAAAACCGCGATCAAGGTAAAAAACAGCACCAGACGCAGCGTCAGTTTGGCGCCAAACACCTTGTTTTTTAGCTTCTCGCGCAAACGCCATATCTGAAAGCCGACCAACCCCAGCAATCCCGTGGCCAGTAAACCCATCATGGCGAGTAAACTGTAGTAGTTCATGGAGAATACTTCAGTGTTCACGCTGCTGCTGGACAGCAGATATAACAGAGCCGTGCCGGCAATGACACTCAAAATGATCAGGTACTTCACCGCGTCCTCACTCCGCCTTACCGCGCAAGTCGCCTTCAGTCGGGCGTATCACCCAGCGATACCACCCTGAATCAAAATCCCAGTCCTTGCTGGTCAGCACATTTACCTGCATCAGCTTGGGCAATTGTCTGGTATCCAGACGCAGGCGCACGGCGGCAATATAGCTGCCGCCTTCTTTCATCGTATCGAAGGGAATATAGGTCGAGTTTTGCCGGTCCAGAATGCGCATCACTTCATCAAGGCTCGCGAAGTTCTGAAACAACGCGCCACGTGAAATGCGATACTGGCGGGTAAGCGCGTTATAGGATAGCTTGACCGATTGCTCGCTTTGAAATACCTGCTCGTCCAGCCAATACCAGCGTGAACGTGTCAACGAAAATTCCCCGATAAAATAGAGCGGCACACCCAATGACAAGGTCTGCTGCACAACGTAGTTTAAGTTGACATTGAAATCAGCCACAAGCTGGTAACCGTCCTCGGACTGCCGTATTTCCGCCTTGTTCACGTCTATGCCGTCAGCATATGCCGCAGCAGCAAACCAGATGCTCAGCAGCAGGGCCTTAAGCAGTTTTTTGCAATAACGCATAAAAGAACCCATCATGCTGATCCGTTGGCAATAATTGCCCGTCAGGCAAATCAATTGCCAGTTGTGTCGCACCCGGGTTTTGCGCCAAAAAGCCGTCTACCACGTCCTGATTCTCCTGTTTGAATACCGAGCAAGTAGCGTAGAGCAACAGCCCTCCCTGCGCCAGCAGCTTCCACAAGGATTGCAGGATTTCGGACTGCTGCACAGCGAAAGAAGGGATGTCTTTCTTCCTGCGCAACCATTTTATATCCGGATGGCGGCGCACCACGCCGGTAGCGGAACAGGGCACATCAGCCAATATGCGCTCGAACGGAAGGCCATCCCACCAGCTTGCAGGGTTGGCCGCATCGCCGGCCAGCAGCGTCGCGGACAACGCCAGGCGCTGCAAGTTGTCGGCTACGCGCAACAGGCGTTTCTCATCCTTGTCCAGCGCAAGCAACTCAACGTCTGCCATCTCCAGAATGTGCGCTGCCTTGCCGCCCGGGGCTGCACAGGCATCCAGCACGCGCATGCCGTTGCGTACATCCAGCAAACGTGCCGCATACTGCGCACCCGCATCCTGAACCGACACCAGACCCTCAAAAAAACCGGGCAATCTGTCCACCGGCACCGCTTTGTCCAGTTGCAGCGCATCGGGCGCGATCAGCCGGGCAGCAATACCCTGTTCAGAGAGTGTCGCCAGGTAGTCCGCCGTACTGCCGCGCCGCTGGTTGACCCGCAGCGTCATCGGCGGATGCCCGTTGCCCGCTTCAAGTATCGAGGCGGCAATATCCTCACCATACTGACTGCATAATTCGTCAATCCACCATTGCGGATGACTATATTTTCCTTCCGGCTTAAGCGCAGCCTGCGACAGCAATTCTGCCTGATTACGCAGGAAATTGCGCAGTATCGCATTCACCAGCCCCCTGATTTTAGGGTTCAGTATGTCTGCCGAGCGTACGGCATGATCCACTACGGCATGCTGAGCCGCGCGGCTGTATTGCAGCTGATACAAGGCAACCAGCAGCAGATAAGTGATGCGGTTATCCGTCATGTGCTTGTGCAACAACAGGTCAAGTATGGAATTTAACTGACCGTAAAAACGCAAGGTGCCGTAGCTCAAGTCCTGCAAGGCGGCACGCTGTGCCGGAGTCCACACCGATTTTCTGCGCAGCGATTCATCCAGCACCTGGTTAAGATTGCGCCCGTCCACCAACACCTGCTGGACGATCTGAGTAGCTGCTAATTGTATATTATGCATTCAAGGGGCCGAAAAATAGTCGCCGGGATGAACCGGCAAGGCTTGTAACAATTGTGCGGCAGGTTGCGCACGGCCGCCGGGTCGCTGCAACACGGTGAGGCGCAGTGCATCTTTGCCGCAGGCAACCGTTATGCCCGACTTGTCCACAGCCAATACTTCTCCAGGCTTGCCGTGTTGATCTGGACAGACTTCAGCCTGCCAGATTTTCAGTACCGCATCACGCAGCCTGGTCTGACACACCGGGAAAGGATTATAGGCGCGCACCGCCCGTGCAATCTGCCCTGCATCCTGATTCCAGTCGATCATGGCTTCGCTTTTGAGCAACTTGGGAGCATAACAGGCAGCATCGTTATCTTGTCTGACCGGAGTCAGGCGGTTTGATGCCAATAAGTGCAAAGCTTCCAGTATGCTGACAGCCCCCAGCGCCGCCAGTTTATCGTGCAGCGTCTGCGCGTTATCATCATCGGCAATCGGGCAGGCATGGCGCAACAGCATGTCGCCGGTATCCAGCCCCGCATCCATCTGCATGATGGTGACGCCCGTCTCGCGGTCCCCCGCCAGAATCGCTCGCTGTATGGGTGCCGCCCCGCGCCATCTCGGCAGCAAGGACGCATGAATATTCAGACAACCGTAACGCGGCAGCACCAGTACGGCCTTCGGCAAGATCAGTCCGTAGGCGGCCACCACCATCACGTCGGCGCCTGATTCTACGATCTCGCGCTGCGCCTGCTCCTCCTTCAGGCTCACAGGCTGTAAAACGGTTAAACCGTGTTGCAGGGCAAGCTGCTTGACGGGGCTGGGGACAAGCTGCATACCGCGCCCGGAAGGGCGATCCGGTTGCGTCAACACCGCAACAACTTGATGCTCTTTGAGCAGCGCTTCCAGGGCGCAGGCTGCAAAGTGCGGGGTACCGGCAAAAATTATTTTCACGATAGTCTACATGGCTTCACGCCTGCGCTTTTTAAGCTTGGCGCGCAGTCGCGTTTGTTTGAGTTGCGACAGGTATTCGACAAAGACACGGCCTTTCAAATGATCCATTTCGTGCTGAATACACACCGCCAGAAAACCCTCGGCTTCCAGTGTAAAAGTCACACCTTTTTCATCCAGCGCCTGCACTGTCACCTTGCCTGCGCGACGCACCACTTCATAAATACCCGGCACGGACAGGCAGCCTTCCTCACCTTCCGAGTCTCCGCTCGCACACAAGATTTCCGGGTTGATAAACACCATCAATTGATCGCGCGTCTCGGAAATGTCCACCACGATGACCTGTTCATGGACGTCCACCTGGGTGGCCGCCAAACCCACTCCAGGGGCAGCATACATGGTTTCCGCCATGTTCCGCACCAGTTTACGGGTGACATCATTGACCTGCACGACCTTTTTGGCGATTGTGTGCAATCGCTCGTCGGGATACTGCAAAATTTGTAAGATTGCCATAATGCTTGCTAATTTGATTGACTGGATGCAGAATTTAACGCGCCACTGTATACCGTGCGCCTTTATCACTGACTCTCTCGGGGTTTCCCATGCGTAAGATTATATCGCTGTTTTGCTTTTTATTGCCCGTTTTGGCTTTTGCCGGCCAACCTGTAGAGGCACCACAGATACGCAGCGACGCTCCTGATCAATATGTCGTGGTCAGAGGCGACACCCTGTGGGGCATATCCGGCAAGTTTTTCAAGGACCCCTGGAGATGGCCTTACATCTGGGGCATGAACAAAGACAGCATTAAAGATCCGCACTGGATTTATCCGAGGCAGACCATCGCGCTGGATCGCGCGCACGGGACGCTCAGCATAGGCGTGCCTGAAACAGGCGACGTCATCAAGTTATCGCCACAGCCTCGTAGCGAAGAAAGCGCGCAAAGTGCCATTCCCAGCATTCCATCCAAGGCAATTGAACCTTTTTTAAGTCGGCCTTTAGTGGTTAGCGAGGAATCGCTGGCAAGCAGCCCAACGCTGATAGGGTTGCCCGAAGACCGGGTCATCGTCGGCCCCGGGGATACGGTATATGCAAGAGGGTTAACTGAAAGTCAGGGGAGAAGATGGCAGGTATATCGACCCGGCCAGATCTTTATCGATCCCGATACGAAGGAAGTCCTGGGCCGCGAAGCAATCTATCTGGGTTCAGTGGAGGTCACAAAATTCGGCGATGTCAGCACCGTCGTCGTGACTGATGCAAAAGAGGAAATCAATATCGGGGACCGCCTGGTCGCAGCCACTGCCGAGACCGCCCATACCTATCTGCCGCGCGCACCTGAAAGCCGGATCGATGCGACCATCATTTCAGTTTATGGCGGCGTATCTCAAGGCGGCCAGAATTCTATTGTCACCCTCAACAAGGGTGAACGCGACGGCCTGCAGAACGGTCATGTGCTGGCCCTGTTCAGCAAGGGTCGCATCATCAAAGACGAGGGCAAAGAACTCACCCTGCCCGAAGTTCGTTATGGCTTGCTGTTCGTATTCCGCGTATTTGACAAAGTCTCCTATGCACTGGTGATGCAAGCCGACCAGCCGGTTCAACTTCTGGATCGCGCACAAACCCCCTAACGGGCATGGCGAAAATACCACCCCCGATGATGAATTTCGCCATGCCCGCTTCCCTCACCTCAATCCTCTCCCGGAGGGAGAGGAGGCAAACGAATCGCTGCGCGAGTTTCACGTTAACGGGCATGGCAAATTTGCCACCCTCGAACCATGAAATTCATGGCGAATCGTTCGTTGCTTCAGGTTAAATATGCCCGTTGACCCCTCGATCAAGGCGTGGCTTGCACTCAGCCTGATACGGGGTCTGGGGGGTGAAGGGGCACGTCATCTGCTAAAAGAGTTTGGTTCGCCCGAAGCGGTGCTAGCGGCACGGACAAGCGCGCTCAAGCCCTGGGTCAAAACCGGGGTCGCTTGCGCAATCAGCAAGGGCGTCGAAGATGAGGTGCTCGCACCGACACTAGCCTGGCTGGAAGACACTCAGAATTGCATCGTTACCCTGGGGGACGCCGGCTATCCCCAGGCGTTGCTCAACATTGCCGACCCGCCGCTACTGCTCTATGTCAAAGGGCGCACCGATTTATTGAACACCACCGCTTTTGCCATCGTCGGCAGCCGCAATGCCACGCCGCAGGGCATCAACAATGCCGAACAATTTGCCAACGCCTTGAGCGATAACGGCCTGTGCATCATCAGCGGCATGGCGCACGGCATAGACGCCGCCGCCCATCGCGGCGCCTTGCGCGGGCAGGGCAGCAGCATTGCGGTAGTCGGCACGGGGCTGGACAAGGTTTATCCCGCCGCCAATCGCGATCTGGCGCATCAGCTTGCCAAAACCGGCACGCTGATTTCAGAATTTCCACTCGGTACGCCGCCCATCGGCAGCAACTTTCCACGCCGCAACCGCCTCATCAGCGGCATGAGCCTGGGTTGTCTGGTCGTGGAAGCATCCGCGCAGAGCGGCTCGCTGATTACCGCGCGTCAGGCGATGGAGCAGGGCAGGGACGTGTTTGCCATTCCAGGCTCGATACATTCTCCGCAAAGCCGTGGCTGCCACAAACTGATCAAGCAAGGCGCAAAGCTGGTCGAAACTGCACAGGATATACTCGAAGAACTGGCGGGTCAGCTTGGCACACCCAGTCCTGAAAACATCCGGAGCGACGCACCTCAAAGCACCGGCCTGCTTGATCTGATCGGCTTCGATGCCGTAGGCATGGATACCCTTTGTCAGCGCAGCGGCTTGACGGTTAGTCAGCTATCCGCCATGCTATTAACGCTTGAACTGGAAGGTCGCATTGCTGCGCTGCCAGGCGGCTTGTTCCAACGCATACAATAAACGTGAAACTCGCGTAGCGATTCGTTCGTTCCCTCTCCCTCCGGGAGAGGGTTTGGGCGAGGGAAACAGGCATGGCAATTTTGCGAGTTATTGTCCACTGGACAATATCCCTGCGTGAATCATTTACATTAATTTGGGTCGGCTATCTACCATGCCCGTTAAACTTAAGCAAAATATATGTTTGAAATCCTGATGTACCTGTTTGAAAGCTATATTGATGCGGGCAGCTATCCCGCACCGGACAAACTGTCGCGTAAACTTTTTGCCGCCGGTTTCGAAGGCGACGACATCGACGAAGCGTTGACCTGGCTGTCTGCCCTGCGCCTGCAAAATGCCGACAGCTATCCTGACAGCCTGAATCAGTCAGGAATGCGTTTTTATGCCGAACTGGAGTTTGTACGCCTAAGCAATGAGGCAAGACAATTTTTATTGTTTGCCGAACAACAGACGATGATTTCCGCCGTCGAACGCGAGATCATCATCGACCGTGCCCTTGCCCTGCAGCAAAAGGATTTGGGAGTGGAAAAACTCAAACTCATCATGCTCATCGTGCTATGGGATCGCCATCAGGATCTCAGCCCTTTGTTGATCGAAGAGCTGCTGGTCCCCGTACAATCCACTCAATTACATTAAACATCACGCATGGCAATTAATCTTCTGATCGTAGAATCTCCGGCCAAGGCCAAGACTCTCAAGAAATATCTGGGTAATGACTACGAGGTGCTTGCCTCATACGGGCATGTGCGCGATCTCGTCCCCAAGAGCGGCGCGGTAGACACCGAAAACGGTTTTGCGATGAACTACGAAACCATCGCTCGAAACAGCAAACACATGGATGCCATCGCCAAGGCAGCGGCGTCCGCAGACAACATCCTGCTCGCTCCCGATCCTGACCGTGAAGGGGAGGCGATTGCCTGGCATATAGCCGAGTTGCTCAAAGCCCGTCGCGGGTTTAAAAACAAGAACATGAAGCGCGTGGTTTTTTATGAAATCACGCAATCCGCAGTGAAGGAGGCGGTTGCCAACCCGCGCGAAATCGCGATGCCCTTGGTGAATGCGCAACAGGCGCGGCGCGCGCTGGATTATCTGGTCGGCTTCAATTTGTCGCCGCTGTTGTGGCGCAAGATTCGTCCGGGGTTGTCCGCCGGTCGCGTGCAAAGCCCTGCCTTGCGTCTGATCGTCGAACGCGAACTGGAAATCGAAGCCTTCAAGAGCCAGGAATACTGGACTGTGCATCTGGACAGCCACAAGGATCACCAGTCCTTTTCCGCCAGATTGTTCCAGTACCAGGGCACTAAGCTCGAGCAGCTCAGCATCAAGAGTCAGGCCGAATACGATGCGATCTTTGCAAAACTTGACAATGCAAAGTTGCCGCCCAAAGTGGTGCGCATCGAAAAGAAAGCCAAACAGCGTTATGCCGCTGCTCCGTTTACCACCTCCACCCTGCAACAGGAGGCCGTGCGCAAGCTTGGCATGTCCACCGAGCGCGCCATGCGCACCGCACAAACGCTCTATGAAGGGGTAGACATCGGCGGCCAGACCGTCGGCCTGATTTCCTACATGCGTACCGACTCGGTATCGCTGGCAAAGGAAGCCGTTGCTGAAATCCGCGACTACATCAGCGGTAACTTTTCAGGCGAGTATTTACCGGGCAGCCCGCCCGTCTACAAGAGCAAGACCAAAAATGCACAGGAATCGCACGAAGCGATACGCCCGACTTCGATTGTCCGCACACCCGACAGCCTGCGCGAACGCCTGACAGCGGATCAGGCCCGTCTGTACGAAATGATCTGGAAACGCACACTCGCCTGCCAAATGACACCTGCGCGTTATGACACCGTCAGTGCCGACATCCGCTTAGGAGGAGACGACACGCTGTTCAGGGCCAACGGACAGGTACTTGTTTTCCCCGGTTTCATCAGCGTCTACATGGAAGACGTGGACGATGCCGAAGAAGAGCAGGGCAGCCGTCTGCCGCCGCTGGTTGAGGGCGACATATTGCCGGTGGACAAGCTGTTCGGCGAGCAGCACTTTACCCAGCCGCCGCCGCGCTTCACCGAGGCGAGCCTGGTCAAGTCGCTGGAAGAATACGGCATCGGTCGCCCCTCTACCTATGCCACCATCATCTCCACGCTGCAAACCCGCGAATATGCGCTGCTGGACAAGAAGCGCTTCGTGCCTACCGATGTCGGGCGCGTCGTCACGCGCTTTCTCACCGATCATTTCACGCGTTATGTGGATTACAACTTCACTGCATCGCTGGAAGATGAGCTGGATGACGTATCCGATGGAAAACGTGACTGGGTAGGCGTGCTGGATGAGTTCTGGAAAGGTTTTTCAGGCCTGATCAAGGAAAAAACCAATATCGAACGTCCGCAGGAATTGCTGGACGAAGCCTGCCCTGAATGCGGCAAGCCGCTGGCCAAAAAACTGAGTCGCTACGGCAGCTTCATCAGTTGCACCAATTACCCGGAATGCAAATACAAACGCAGTGTGGGCGGCGAGACGCAGGAGGAAGTGCGCGTTGAGTTGGGCGTTCATCCCGATACCGCGCAAACCGTGCTGCTGTTGCGCGGCCCTTACGGCCATTACGTGCAGCTGGGCGAAGTGATTGAAGGCGAAAAGACCAAGCCCAAGCGCGTTTCGTGGCCCAAGGAAATGCCCGTAGAACAAGCCGATTTGTCCGGCGCCCTGAAATTGCTGTCACTGCCGCGAGATCTGGGTTTACACCCTGAAACAAACAAGAAGGTCATCGTCAATATCGGCCGCTTCGGCCCTTACATCGGGCATGACGGCAAATTCAAATCCATACCGCGCTCCGACAGCATCTTCGATATCGGGCTGGATCGTGCAGTAGAACTGCTCGCACAGGCCAAGGACGGCAATACCATCCTGCGCACACTGGGCGACCACCCTGATGACAAGGCCTCGGTAGAGATATGCAGCGGCCGTTACGGACCCTATGCACGCCACGGCAAGATCAATGCCACCCTGCCCAAGGACGTATCGGTCGATGAAATCACGCTGGAAGAAGCGCTGGAACTGATTGCCGCCAAGGCCGCCCGAGGCGACAAAGCCAAACCGGTGAGAAAATCAGCCGCTGCGAAACCCAAGGCTGAAACCAAAACAGCAGCAAAGCCCAAGGCGGCAGCGAAAACAGCAACCAAGGCCGCGCCGAAAGCGACTGCAAAACCAAAGGCAGCGGCAAAACCGAAGACAGCGGCAAAACCGAAGGCAGCAGCGAAACCGAAGGCAGCAGCGAAACCGAAGGCAGCAGCGAAACCGAAGGCAGCAGCGAAACCGAAGGCAGCAGCGAAACCGAAGGCAGCAGCGAAACCGAAGGCCGCGCCGAAAACCAGTAGCGGCAATTCATGAGTTGCCACTGCCTGCTATGGCAAAATCATGCGGAACTGCCCGCCTGACAAGTTGCTCAGTTCAATATATCCGCACCGATCCTGCAACTGATGCAAGCCGGCAATTTTATGTGCCAGGAATAATCCCAGCCCGGTGCCTGCAACGCTCGTCGCCGCAGGCGCTTTGCCGCCTGTCGACAACAGGCTTTCAGGAAACCCCGTTCCGTCATCGCAAACTTCCAGCACCAGCATGTTGCTGCGCTCAAAGGCGGCAAGCCGAACTCGCGCTCGCGCATGACGACAGGCGTTATGCAACGCGTTGCCCAGCGCCATACGCACCAGCGCATCATCGAAAAATGCGCAGGCGGGTGCGCGTTCAACATCGAGTTGAATTGAAATATCGGGAAACAGTTCGGTATATTCGGAAGCCAGCATTTCCAGAAAGTCCGCGGGATTAACCGAGTCGGCATTAACCCACAGCTGCCCTCCGTCGTCTCGTTGCAACAGCAACATTTCTGTCAAACGACGAGACGCATTCATTGCTATGATCATTTCCTGCTGTGCATCGCCGCGTTTTCGCAAGCGCATGGACAGCTCCGCAAGCTGGTTCTTCACATCATGCATCACGACGGTATACAAATCATTCAAAACATAACGATTAAGGTTAGGTCGTGATCGCGGAGCGAGCCACGACCTGAACCGTTTGTTGGACGAGCCCGGCTCAGGCTCACAAACACTATGCAAATATCTCCTCAATCC
>JAJXTL010000149.1 GCA_021783855.1 Pseudomonadota bacterium | reverse complement strand
ATGAGTGACATATCCGCGCAACGCCTGACGATATTCGGTGCAATGATTCTGTTCGTGGTGTATTACCTGCCCAACGGCATCATGGGTTTTTTGCGCAGCATTCTGATTAAACTGAAACCGCAGTGGGTACATCGTCATATCGCGATACAGGAACATGGCGACATGCAGCATGTCTGGTCGGTGCCGGATCATCCCGCAACGGCCGGCGGACATCTGCTGGAGGCGCGCAATATCGTGATGCAATTCGGCGGCCTGAAAGCATTGAGTGAGGTGAATCTGCAAATCGTCAAAGGTTCCGTACACGGGCTGATCGGCCCGAACGGCTCCGGCAAGAGCACCACCATGAATGTGCTGACCGGCATCTACAAACCGACTTCGGGCGAAATCGAGTTCAACGGCAAACTCATCACGGGGGCTACGCCTTCATCCATCGCAGGGGAGGGCATCGCGCGCACCTTCCAGAACGTGCAGTTGTTCGGCGAGATGACCGCGATCGAGAATGTGCTGGTCGGCCTGCATCACACCTATCGTCACAGCTTGCTCGACGTGGTGTTCCAGACACGGCGCTGTCGCAACGAGAAAAACTCGGCCGAAGTGCGTGCCGCCAGCCTGTTGCAGTTTGTGGGTCTTGCAGACCTTGCCAACGAGGAAGCGCGCAATCTGCCCTATGGCAAGCAGCGGCTGCTGGAAATTGCCCGCGCCCTGGCACTGAATCCCAGCTTGTTGCTGCTGGACGAACCGGCGGCAGGTTTGACTGCGCCGGACATCAAGGAACTGATTGCGATGATCGGCAAGATCAAGAGCCACGGCATTACCGTGATACTCATCGAGCATCACATGGATGTGGTGATGAGCATCTGCGATACCGTCACCGTGCTGGATTTCGGCCAGAAGATTGCTGAAGGCACGCCGGCGTATGTTCAATCCGATGAGAAGGTAATCGAAGCTTATCTTGGCGGCAGCGCCAAGGCGGCATGAGGAGTTAACGATGTTACAGGTCCGGAATTTACATGCCGCTTACGGCAAAGTGGAAGTGCTGCACGATATTTCTCTCTCGGTGCCGAAAGGACAGGTTGTCACGTTAATCGGTTCCAACGGAGCAGGCAAGACCACGACCATGCGCGCGATTTCAGGCATGCTCAAACCGTCGAGCGGGAGCATCAGTCTGAACGGCAAGACGATTGCCGGTCAGACTTCATACAAGATTGCCCGAGCGGGACTTGCGCATTCGCCGGAAGGGCGGCGGGTGTTCGCCACCCTGTCGGTCACAGATAATTTGCTGCTGGGCGCCTTTCCGCGCCTGACCTTCGGACGCGAAAAGGGTGATGTGCCGAAAGATATGGCGCGCGTGTTCGAGCTGTTTCCGCGCCTCAAGGAGCGAGCCAGTCAGCAGGCCGGTACGCTGTCCGGCGGCGAGCAACAGATGCTGGCGATGGGTCGTGCGTTGATGCTAAATCCCGATGTGCTGCTGCTGGATGAACCCTCGATGGGCCTGGCGCCGTTGCTGGTGAAGGAAGTATTTCGCATTGTCAGCGAACTGAAATCGCGCGGTATCACCATGTTGCTGGTCGAGCAGTTTGCCGCAGCCGCGCTGGAGGTCGCCGACTATGGTTACGTGCTGGAGAACGGCCGTATCTCGGTACATGGTCCTGCCGAACAACTGAAGAACGATCCGGCGGTAAAGGCGGCTTATCTGGGCGCCGCGCATTAACAGTAATCCATGAGTAACAGATATCAGGAGCATGAAATGACTACACTGGCCTTGTGGATCGACGGTCAACGCACCGAGAGTCTCAGCCGGCGTTCGGCTGACGTGAGCAACCCGGCCACTGGCCACGTGATACGTCGGGTGCCGCTGGCCAGTCGTGAGGATATCGATGTCGCAGTTGCCGCCGCCCTTGCCGCTTTTCCCGGTTGGCGCGATACCACGGCGCTGCGCCGCAGTCGCATCCTGAACAAGTTCCGCGAACTGCTGGAAGTGCATCGCGCCGAACTCGCGCAACTGGCCAGCGAAGAGCACGGCAAGACGCTGGAGGATGCGGCAGGCTCGGTGCAGCGCGGCATCGAAGTGGTGGAGTTTGCCGCAGGCGCCCCGCATCTGCTCAAGGGCGAGCATGCCGAGAATGTCGGTCGCGGTGTCGATTGTCATTCCATGCTTCAACCGATAGGGGTATGCGCCGGCATTACGCCGTTCAACTTTCCGGCGATGGTGCCGATGTGGATGTTCCCCATCGCGATTGCCTGCGGCAACACCTTCATACTCAAGCCTTCCGAAAAAGTGCCTTCATGCAGTCTGCGCATGGCTGAATTGTTCAAGGAAGCCGGGCTGCCCGACGGTGTGTTCAACGTGGTGCCGGGCGACAAGGAGGCGGTGGATGCATTGCTGGTTCACCCCGACGTGCGCGCCATCTCCTTCGTGGGCTCGACGCCGGTAGCCAAATATATCTACGAGACCGCAGCCCGTCACGGCAAGCGCGTGCAGGCACTGGGCGGTGCCAAGAACCATGCCGTGGTGCTGCCCGATGCGGATCTTGATTTCACCGCCGATGCCATCATGGGTGCGGCTTACGGGTCCGCCGGCGAGCGCTGTATGGCGATTTCCACCGTGGTTGCGGTGGGCGGCATCGCCGATATGCTGGTTGCCAAACTGAAAGAAAAAGCCGAAAAACTGGTGGTCGGCCCGGGCAATAAAAAAGGCGTCGATATGGGGCCGGTCATATCGGCACAGCATCGCGAAAAGATAGTCGGTTACATCGATAGCGGGGTCGCGCAGGGCGCTACGCTGGTGACGGATGGACGCGGCATCAGGGTGAGCGGATACGAGGGCGGCTATTTCGTAGGCCCCACCCTGTTCGATCACGTCAGCACAGAGATGACGATCTACCGGGAAGAGATATTCGGTCCGGTGCTGATCGTGCTGCGCGTCGAAAATCTTGCCGATGCGATCCACATGATCAACAGCAACCAGTGTGCCAATGGCACCGCGATTTTTACCGCATCGGGTGCGGCAGCGCGACGTTTTCAGAACGAAATCGAAGTCGGCATGGTCGGCATCAATGTACCCATCCCGGTCCCTATGGCGTTCTTCTCCTTTGGCGGATGGAAATCCTCGCTGTTTGGCGATCTGCATATGCATGGCATGGAAGGCGTGTATTTTTACACGCGAACCAAAGCCGTGACGACGCGCTGGCCTGAGACATCGGACAAGAAGATTTCCACGCTGGTGATGCCGACGCTGGGCTGACAAGGAGCCCTGCAGGGTGGAAAAGGTACGCTGTATCTACCTTTCAGATCGGTGGATATGCGCTCCGCGCTTTAGTTACACACAAGATTAAGGTGAGCGATATGACAATCAACGTTGGATTCATCGGCCCCGGCATCATGGGCGGTCCCATGGCACATAATCTGATGAAGGGCGGACACAAGTTGCGGGTCTATGCGCGCCGCCCGGAAGCCATGCAGTCGCTGGTCTTGGCCGGAGCGATCGCCTGCGCCTCGCCTGCGGAAGTTGCGCAGCACAGCGATGTGATCTTCATTGTCGTGTCGGACACGCCGGATGTGGAACAAGTGATTTTCGGTGCCAACGGGATTGCCGGTTCTGCGCGAGTAGGGGCGGTGATCGTCGATATGAGCACGATTTCCCCCAACGCCACCAAACAGTTTGCAGAACGTCTTGCGAAGCAGGGAATCGAGATGCTGGATGCGCCGGTATCGGGGGGCGAGGCAGGTGCGATCAACGGCACCTTGTCCATCATGGCGGGCGGCAAGGTCGATGTGTTCGAGCGCGTCAGACCGTTGTTCGAGTGCATGGGAAAAAATATCGTGCACATCGGCGACAACGGTGCGGGGCAGGTGGCCAAAGCGTGCAACCAGATCGTGGTGGCGGTGACCATCGAGGCGGTGGCGGAAGCGCTGACCTTTGCTCGCAAGAACGGCGCCGATCCGGCGAAAGTGAGGGCCGCACTGATGGGCGGCTTTGCCGGCAGCAAGATCATGGAAGTGCATGGGCAACGCATGCTGGATAATGATTTCAAGCCCGGCTTCAAGGTCGGATTGCACCAGAAGGATATGCGCATCGTGATGGAGACCGCGCACCAGCTGGGCGTTGCGCTGCCGGCCGCAGCGCTGGTTACTCAACACCTCAACGCGCTGATGGGAACAAACGATGCGGAGCTCGATTCGGCGGCGGTGGTGAAGGTGATCGAGCGCATGTCGGGTATGGGCGGCAAGTAATGGAAAACATCGTGTTTCTCGATTCCGCCACGGTCATCGCCGATCTGCGTCGTCCGGCTTTCGCGCATGAGTGGACAGACTACCCGGCAACCAGTCCTGATCAGGTCGTATCGCGACTGTTGGATGCCACCATCGTCATCACCAACAAGGTGCAGTTGCGCCGTGAAATGCTGGAACAATTGCCGCATCTTAAAATGATCGCTGTGGCTGCGACCGGCACCGATAACGTGGATCTGGCATGCTGCCGCGAGCGCGGCATTGCGGTGTCGAACATCCGCAATTATTCGGTGCATACGGTGCCCGAGCATGTGTTCATGCTGATGCTGGCACTGCGCCGCAACCTGCTGGCGTTTCATGCAGATGTTCAGCGCGGAGAATGGCAAAAATCGCCGCAGTTTTGCCTGTTCACCCATCCGCTGCGCGACCTGCACGGCAGCACGCTGGGTATCGTGGGGCACGGTGCGATAGGCAGGGCCGTCGAGCAAATCGCGCGCGCCTTCGGCATGAACGTACTGCTCGCCGAACATAAGGGCGTTACAGAAGTGCGATCTGGCTATACCGCTTTCGATACCGTGCTGGTGGAGAGCGATGTGATCACATTGCATCTGCCGTTGAATGACGAGACACGCCACTTGATTGGCACGAATGAGTTTGCACGCATGAAGCCGGATGCCTTGTTGATGAATACCGCGCGGGGCGGGCTGGTGGATGAAGTGGCCTTGCGTGTGGCGCTGCTGTCAGGGCGTATCGCCGGCGCCGGATTCGATGTGCTGGCTAAGGAGCCGCCCGCTGACGGACATCCGCTGCTGGATCTGGATATGCCTAATTTCATCCTCACGCCGCATATCGCCTGGTCGGGCAGGGAAGCGATGCAGATACTGGCCGATCAGCTTATCGGTAATATCGAAGCCTTCAATGCGGGCACGCCGCAGAACCGGGTTGCCTGATAACAGGTGCAGTTGAGTTTTTCTACAGCGTCAACGTTGAAGTGAGCGGCGCTGAGCCGATAGGCGAAGCGTCCGCTCGACTGAAAGTTTATGCGTCACAGTCATGACAAACGCTCCAGCCAACCATGCTTTAGCTTGAGGTCAACCTTCGAGCACTCAACGAGACGCGCAAGGCATTTTTTGCTTTCGGCTAGTCTTGAATCAAGGTAGTCCACGTAAGACTCTGATCCGACTTCGTAGTCCACGAGTGCTCTCAGCGCTTCATTCGCTTGTTCAGAGAACAAGAAGGCTCCGCTGTCCGCTAGCTTTCGCACCTTCGGAAAGGCTTGCTCCCAATAGGTCTTGAGCTTTTCTTTGAACTCGGGCGGCAGTTCTCGGTACTCGATCTCAGCGTTGTAATGTTTGTCGTAGTAATAGACGAGGTCAGATAATGCCTCGATTGCGTTCTGATACGCCGCCACGCGCATCTCCCACCATTTGCGATGTCGATAGTCTCGGTTCGCCAGCACCGAAGAAAACAGGCCCGCGACCAAGCCGACGGCTGCAAGCCTCAGGAGGTCGATAGCGGTATCAATCATGACGCATAACGAATGAAAGGGACTTCACCGTCCTGAAGGTGCTGGGAAGTTGCCGATAATGGCGTCAAAAGTGCCAGGATGGAAAGTGTCGTTTTCATCGGAACCGTCAGGACGGGAAAAGTGATGAGCATTATCACCGCAGGGATTGATCTCGCCAAGAATATTTTTGCAGTGCTCGGGGTGAACGAGGCTGGCAAGCCTGAGCTTATCAAACCGAAAGTCACGCGCGACCACTCATGATGCGATGTCTCGTCTGACGTAAAAAAACCCGCCGAAGCGGGTTTTCGTTTGCAGCTGAATCAAACGGCATATTGACGGTTGGCGGCATCGACCGCGACGCCGCGCTGGATCGGTGCGTTGAGGCGGCCCAGCACATCGTCAAGGGCGGCCAGGCATAAGCGCACGTTGCGCGGGTTGCTGGCATGGCCCATCAGGCCGATGCGCCACACCTTGCCTGCCATCGCACCCAATCCCGCGCCGATTTCCAACTGGTAGTCGGTGAGCAGCATGGTGCGCACCAGCGTTTCATCCACGCCTTCAGGGATGGAAATGGCATTGAGTTGCGGCAGGCGATCCGCCTCCGGCACCACGAACGACAGTCCCATCGCTTCCAGACCCGCGCGCAGCGCAAGATGGTTTTTCTGATGGCGTGCCCAGGAATTTTGCAGACCTTCTTCCTGCAATATAACCAGCGATTCGTGAAGGCCGTACAGCGCGTTGATCGGCGCGGTGTGGTGGTAGGCGCGCTTGGTCGCGCCCCCCCAGTAACCCATCACCAGATTCAGATCCATGAACCAGCTTTGTACCTTGGTTTTGCGGTTCTTGATTTTTTCCAGCGCATTCGTGCTGAAGCTGACCGGCGATAGGCCCGGTGTGGAGGACAGGCATTTTTGTGTGCCTGAATAGATCGCGTCGATCTTCCATGCATCGACCAGCAGTTCCGTGCCGCCAAGGGACGTAACCGCATCGCAGATGGCAAGGCAGCTATA
>JAJXTL010000148.1 GCA_021783855.1 Pseudomonadota bacterium | reverse complement strand
TTTGGCATCGTCGAGCAATTCCCCAAGATGGAAGGCCGCCAGATGGTGATGGTGCTCTCGCCTAAATTGGCAAAAAAATAGTAAGTAGTAAGTAGTAAGTAGTAAGTAGGTCGGGTTTTAACCCGACATAAAAATAAGTGGTGTACGGGTTAACAAGTTTTTCCAGTCGGAAAACACCTTCCACCATAACTTAAGGAGTAGTCATGCCTAAGATGAAAACCAAAAGCGGAGCAAAAAAACGCTTCGTCGTTCGTGCTGGCGGCAGTATCAAGCGCGCATGTGCGTTCAAACGCCACATCCTGACCAAGAAGACCACCAAGTGCAAACGTCAGTTACGTGGTACGGCTGAAGTTCATTCAACCAATGTAGCATCGGTTCGCCGCATGCTGCCTTACGCGTAAGGAGTAGACCATGCCAAGAGTAAAACGTGGCGTCGTCGCCCGCGCAACGCACAAGAAACTGTTAGCCAAGGCTAAGGGTTACCGTGGTCGCCGCAAGAATGTATACCGTATCGCCAAACAGGCGGTGATGAAGGCCGGGCAATACGCCTACCGTGATCGCCGTCAGAAGAAGCGTCAGTTCCGTACCCTGTGGATTGCACGTATCAATGCAGCCGCACGTGAGTTCGGCATGCCGTACAGCGTATTCATGAATGGTCTGAAAAAAGCGGACATTCAGGTTGACCGCAAGGTTTTGTCAGACATCGCTATTTTTGACAAGGCCGCATTTGAGCAATTCGTTGTTCAAGCTAAAGCCAGCCTCGCTGTATAGCCTCGTAGTTAGTAATTTGTAATCAGGAAGGGGGGCATAAAGCCTCCTTTTTTGTTGTGTGGGTATATTCATGGAACAACAAATTTTAGATCAGGCAATGGCCCAATTCGCGCTCATCGGTGACGAGGCTGAACTGGAGCAGGTGAAGGCAAAGTATCTGGGTAAAGAGGGTAGTCTGACCGCCTTGCTCAAAGGACTGGGCAAGTTGTCGGCGGAGGAGCGACCGGCCGCTGGTGCGCGCATCAATCAGGTCAAACAGGCCATTGAAGCCGCGTTGCAGCAGCGCCGCGATACTTTCGCGCAGGCGAAGCTGGCGGCCAGACTGGCAGCCGAATCGCTGGATGTGACCCTGCCCGGGCGCGGTATCGGCAGCGGCGGACTGCATCCGGTCACGCGCACCATGGAACGCATCGAACATCTGTTTCACTCGCTGGGTTTTGCCGTCTCCACCGGTCCTGAAATCGAACAGGATTTCTACAACTTCACCGCGTTGAATATCCCGGAAAATCACCCGGCTCGCGCGATGCACGACACTTTTTATATCGATCCTGAGCATGTACTGCGCACCCATACCTCGCCTGTTCAGGTGCGCTATATGGAAACTAATCAGCCGCCGTTGAAGATCATTTCGCAGGGCAGAGTATATCGCGTCGATTCAGATGCCACCCATTCGCCGATGTTCCATCAGGTCGAAGGGTTGTGGGTCGATGAACAGGTGAGCTTTGCCAATCTCAAGGGCGTGGTGCAGGACTTTTTGCAGCGTTTCTTCGAGCGGGATGATCTGCAGGTGCGTTTCCGTCCTTCCTTTTTTCCCTTTACCGAACCGTCGGCTGAAATTGACATGAGCTGGCGCGGCGGCTGGCTGGAAATCGGCGGGTGCGGCATGGTGCATCCCAATGTGTTAAAGCACGTGAACATCGACAGCGAAAAATATCTGGGATTTGCTTTCGGTCTGGGCGTGGAACGGCTGGCCATGTTGCGTTACGGCGTGAACGATTTACGCCAGTTCTACGAGAGCGATCTGCGCTTTCTAAAACAGTTTAACTAAAGAATACCGCGATGAAATTTTCAGAAAACTGGTTGAGAACCTGGGTTAATCCCGAACTGACGAGCGATGAGCTGAGCCACGCCCTGACGATGGCGGGACTTGAAGTCGAGGCTATGGAAGCGGTTTCCCCCGCATTTAACAATGTGGTGGTGGCTAAGGTGCTGTCGCTTGAAAAACATCCCGATGCGGACAGGCTGAACGTTTGTCAGGTGGACGTGGGGGACGCCGAACCGTTGACTATCGTGTGCGGCGCTGCCAACGTGGCGGCGGGCATCAAGGTGCCCTGCGCGCGCATCGGTGCGGTATTGCCCGGCGACTTCAAGATCAAGCAGGCCAAAGTGCGCGGCATTGCCTCGTTTGGTATGTTGTGTTCCGACAAGGAGTTAGGGCTGGCAACTGACAGCTCTGGCCCTTCGGCTGAGCTCAGGACAGGCCTTTGGTTGTTGCCTGAGGAAGCGCCTGTCGGTCTGTCCTTGCGCGAGTATCTGGAGCTGGACGATAAGCTGTTTACCCTGAAGCTCACGCCGAATCGCAGCGATTGTTCCGGTATGAAGGGTATCGCTCGCGAAGTGGCGGCGCTGACAGGCAGTATGTTCAAGCCGGTTGCGATAGAAGCTCAGGCGGTCACGCTTGAAGCTCAGTTGAAGATGGTGGTTGAAGATAAATCAGCCTGTCCTCTGTATTGCGGTCGACGGGTGGTAGCGGTGAATGCAGCGGCAACTACGCCGGTCTGGATGCAGCGTCGCCTGGAGCGCAGCGGGCTGCGCACGATTAACGCCATAGTGGATATCACCAACTATGTGATGATGGAGCAGGGGCAACCGATGCACGCGTTTGATTCGGATAAACTCTCCGGCGGCATCACGGTGCGTCGCGCGCGCAAGGATGAGTCGCTGACCTTGCTTAACGATCAGGCAATCGTGCTGGACGAAGAAGTGCTGGTGATCGCCGATGATGCGCGGGTGTTGGCGCTGGCAGGTATCATGGGCGGGCAGGGCAGTGGTGTGGATGCGACCACAAAGGATGTGTTTCTGGAGGCGGCGTTTTTCCATCCCGATGCGATTGCAGGCCGTGCGCGTCGCTTTGGCCTGGCGACGGATTCTTCGTTCCGCTTCGAGCGCGGAGTGGATTTCGCAGCGACCCGTCAGGCTCTGGAGCGCGCCACGCAATTGCTCCTTGAAATCTGCGGTGGCCGCGCGGGGGAAATCGTTGAAGTACGCGGCGAATTGCCTGAACGTCCCCCCATAATCTTGCGCGCATCCCGTGTGGCGCGGGTACTGGGCATCGCAATCGAAATCGATAAAATAGCCGATCTGCTCGGACGTTTACAGTTTGAATTCACTTTAAATGGTGAAGAGTTCAGCGTGACGCCACCCAGTTTTCGCTTCGATCTGTCCATAGAGTCGGATCTGATCGAGGAAGTCGCCCGTCTGTATGGTTATGACAATATTCCGGCGCTGGCGCCATATGCCGCGTTGACCATGTTGCCGTGCAGCGAATCAGTACGACCCCTGGCAAAAATTCAGCAAACACTGGTTGAGCGTGACTATCAGGAAATCGTAAGTTTGGCCTTTGTTGAAGAGCAGGTAGAGCGCGATTTATGCGGGAACGACAACCCGGTGGCTTTGCAAAATCCGCTTGCCAGCAACCTGGCGGTGATGCGCAGCAGTATGATAGTCGGGCTGGTAGCTGCCTTGCGCTTCAATCTCAATCGCAAGCAGGTACGCGTGCGCTTGTTCGAAGCGGGTGCGTGTTTTGCCAGGTCGGGTAACGGGTACGTGCAGACTCAACGGCTGTCAGGGATCGCCTGTGGCGACCGCCTGCCTGAACAATGGGATGCCAAAGCTGCACCGGTTGATTTTTACGATGTGAAGGCGGATGTGGAAGCCCTGTTTGCACCGCGCGTTCTGCGTTTTGTTGCTGCGGCGCATCCGGCCTTACACCCGGGGCGTTCGGCGAAAATTTATTGCGGTGATAGAATGATAGGGTGGATAGGCGAGTTGCATCCGCAATGGCGGCAGGACATGACGCATGCGGGCATCTGGTTCGAGGTGGATATGGATGAGTTAATGCAAACGCAGGTGCCGCGCATGAGCGAAATTGCCAAGTTTTTGCCGGTGCGGCGCGATCTGGCCGTGATGGTGGCGGAACAGGTCTCCGCGCAAAGTTTGACTGATGTTATGCTCCAGGCTGCAGTACCGCATGTGCAGGAAGTTGTTTTGTTTGATGTATATCGTGGGCAAGGCGTGGAACAAGGCAAAAAAAGTCTTGCATTCCGCGTGTCGTTACAAGATACTCAAAAAACGCTGACCGATGCTGAAATAGAACCGAGTATCGCGTTATTGGTGGATGTTTTGAACAAGCAAGGCGCGCAGTTGCGCATGTAAGGGGAGATGATGGTAACGACATTAACAAAAGCTGAGCTGGCCGATTTGCTGTTTGCAAAGGTGGGGCTGAATAAACGCGAAGCCAAAGATATGGTGGAAGCTTTTTTCGAAGAAATTCGTGTGCAACTGGAATTGGGCGAGAGCGTAAAGCTGTCCGGTTTCGGTAATTTTCAACTGCGTGACAAGCCGCAACGTCCCGGGCGAAATCCCAAGACGGGCAAGGAAATTCCGATTTCAGCACGCCGTGTGGTGACATTTCACCCCAGTCAGAAGCTGAAAACGATCGTGGAAAAGTCCTATCATGGAACCCCACAAACCTGATTCAGAACTCCCGCCTATTCCCGCAAAACGCTATTTCACCATCGGTGAGGTCAGCGAACTTTGCGGGGTAAAAGCGCATGTGTTGCGTTACTGGGAGCAGGAATTTACCCAGCTTAACCCGGTCAAGCGCAGCGGCAATCGCAGATACTATCAGCATCATGAAGTGGTGCTGATACGGCGCATACGTGAATTGCTGTACGAGCAGGGTTTTACCATCAGCGGCGCACGCAACAAGCTGGACGGCGCTCGCGAATCTGTCAATCAGCCTGAACAGGTCGCCGCGGAAGCGTCAGGCCGTGCCGATGTTGCATCGGGCCTCGATGTTGCCGCATTAAAACGCGAAATTCACGACATTATTGCGCTATTAGCAGCGTAAAAACGCTTCGTTAAATTGAAGTTCGCGTAGCGACTCGTTTGCCCCTCGCCCTTTGGGATAGCCAGCGACTTGCCCGCTCGCGGGCCTAGTCGATTGGCTAGTTGTTTCACCAGAGGGTTGGGGTGAGGGAAACGGGTGGTGAGGTTACGAGTTATTGGCAAGCTGAGTAATACCACTACAATATCGTTTGCATTTTCTACAAAGTCATCAATTCCATGCCCGTTCTTTGGCCTGCTCTGTTATAATGCCAAGCTTCAGCGTGTAGCGCAGCCTGGTAGCGCACTACCTTGGGGTGGTAGGGGTCGGAAGTTCGAATCTTCTCACGCTGACCAGTTAAATCAAGTGGTAAGCCGTTGTTGTTTCCGTGGTGTGTTGGTGCTTGTGTTGCCAAGCATTAAATCAAGTTTTCACCACTTCAGATTGCTGCTGCCTAATTTTTTGTATTCCATGGTCGTTCCGAAAACAGGATTTTGAGCTATCCTAATCGCTTCTGCGTATAAGGATTAGAACAATGATCATGCCTGTCCTGTTTTTATCGCATGGAGCGCCCAGCTTGCCGCTTGATGAGGGCGACACGGGGGCGGCCTGGCGACAGATTGCCGCAAGGCTTCCACGCCCCTTGTCTATTCTGGTGATTTCCGCGCATTGGGAAACACGCATTCCGACTGTCGGCAGTGCCGTTCATCCGGAAACCATCCACGATTTCAGCGGTTTTCCGGAGGTGCTGTATGAACTCAGCTACCCCGCGCCCGGGGCGCCGCAACTGGCAACGGAGGTGGTGCAACGCTTGCAGCAGGCGGGAATAGAGGCGAAACTCGATGCGAACCGCGGTCTCGATCACGGTGCGTGGATACCCTTGAGTCTGATGTATCCGCAAGGCGTTATTCCGGTCACGCAACTCTCAATTCAGCCTGAACAGCCCCCGGACTGGCACCTCGCTCTGGGTCGTGCGTTGCGCCCGTTGCGCGAGGCGGGCGTCCTGATCATTGGCAGCGGTGCAATCACGCACAATCTGCGCGCCATTTTCGGGCATGCGCCGGGAGAGTCTGCGCCAGCGTGGGTTATTGAATTTTGCGACTGGATTGCAGACAGAATTAAGGCGGGTGATCTTGCCTCACTCCTTGCTTATCGCACACTCGCTCCGTATGCCGTGCTGAACCATCCCAGCGATGAGCACTTGCTGCCGCTGTTTGTGGCGCTCGGAGCGGCGCATGACATGGCCGATTCGCAGCACATGAATCAAGTGATGACCTATGGCATGCTGGCGATGGATGCGTTTGAATTTGCTGCTTGATTCCGCCATCGAAAAATAAGCCGAAAATCAGGGAGTCTCCGGCCTGTTTTCTATGAACAGTGCGTGGGCCGCATCATGTACCATACCGGACAGCGCCTTGTTGTCGGGTTCGTCGCCTATCGAGGGGTGTGTATCCATGGTCATCTGGTAGTTGCCATTCAGGTACAGCTTGACCTCGGCTCTGAGATACGTTTCCAGATTTGCAGGCGAAGGAAATCCGCTATGGGAGCCGCCCTTCCATACTTTGCGTAAAGTCTTGAAAGACCAGACCGCCCGGTTGGGTGCGGTTTGCCCGGCAGGTTGCGATGCAACAAAATGCCAGGGAGCTGCAATTTCCTCCTGCATTCTTCTGGCCAAATAGCCGGCCAACTGCGCCTGCGTGTAGCCTGGAACCGTCCCCGATACCTCAACCACGATAGTGCTGGAATCAGGCGATGCAGGAGGTGTGGCGGCAACTGCATCGGCTGCAAAAATTGCAAAAATAAGCGCCGTTGTTAAAAATATTCTAGCCATGGTGATTGCCTTTCATGCTTTGAAAGATGAGCGACTGGCTTCTGGGAGCCTGTCGGACTTGTCTTGTAACTCATTGATTCCATTAATGTGCGTATAAATTAAGCAAATATTTAATTGTTAAAAATCAATAGGTTGTATAGAGTAAAAATTGA
>JAJXTL010000147.1 GCA_021783855.1 Pseudomonadota bacterium | reverse complement strand
TAGGGGAGGCGCAGCAAACCAAACTTGCGTCAATGGAAGCCATGTGGCACACCGAACCTGCACCGGCGTCACTTGCGGTATTCGCACTGCCAAATGAAAAGACGCACAGCAACGACTATGAAATCAAGATTCCTTACTTATTGGGATTGATCGGCACACGCACCCTGTCTGAAACCATACCGGGCATTTTTGAGATCAAGGAAAAAAATCGTCTGCGCATCGCAAGCGGTGTCTTTGCTGTCAAAGCGTTGGAACAGCTGCGCAAAGACAAAAGTAATGCAGCGGCTTTAATCGTATTCAACGACCACAAGGCAGATCTGGGTTTTGGCCTGCTGCTCAAGAAATATATCGAGGATGTGTCTGCCGCAACCCCCGAAATGATACAGGAAGCGGTCGACAGCACCGTGCCTGAAGTCGCGCCGATGTTCTTTGGCTTCCGCATCATGGTCGCATTAGGCTTTGCCATGCTGCTGCTGTTTTCAGTGGCGCTGCTGTATGCAATCAAAGGTACGTTCATCGAGCAAAAATGGCTGTTGCGCTGGGCGCTGTTATTCATTCCCGCACCGTGGATTGCCGCTGAACTCGGCTGGGTAGTCGCCGAATACGGACGCCAGCCGTGGACGATCTATGGCGTATTACCCACCCATCTGTCGGTATCCAGTCTCACGTCCGCCAATATTTACGGTTCGCTGGCCGGCTTTGTGACTTTCTATACCGTCCTGCTGATTGTCGAGATGTACCTGATGGTGAAATACGCGCGCCTGGGCCCTTCCAGTCTGGGTACCGGCCGGTATCACAATGAACACGCTTAAGGAGAACGACAATGGATTACGAAACGCTAAAACTGATCTGGTGGTTGCTGGTGGGCGTGTTGTTGATCGGCTTTGCCATCATGGATGGCCATGACATGGGGGTCGGCACGCTGCTGCCTTTTGTCGGCAAAAACGATGTCGAGCGACGCGTCGTTATCAACACGGTGGCACCCCACTGGGACGGTAACCAGGTATGGTTCATCACCGCGGGAGGTGCGATTTTCGCCGCCTGGCCGCTGGTTTACGCGACCGCTTTCTCGGGTTTTTACTGGGCGATGATGGCGGCCCTGTGGGCACTGTTCTTCCGTCCTGTCGGCTTCGACTACCGCTCCAAGATACAGAATGCACTCTGGCGCAACACCTGGGACTGGGGATTGTTCATCGGCGGCACGGTCCCGCCCATCATTTTCGGCGTGGCCTTCGGCAACCTGTTGCAGGGCGTGCCGTTTCAGTTCGATGACACACTGCGCTCCACCTATACCGGCACGTTCTGGCAACTGCTCAATCCGTTTGCCCTGTTAGCGGGCATGGTCAGCCTTTCCATGATCACCTTTCAGGGCGCCAATTACCTGATGCTGCGCACCGAAGGGGCGATCAACCGTCGCGTGCGCACCGCGAGCCTGATTGCAGGTCTCGCAACACTGGTGACTTTCGCGCTGGCAGGACTTTGGGTCATGAGTGGCATGAACGGTTATGCCATCACCAGCCACATCGACCCGAATGCCCTGCCTGACCCGCTGGACAAAACCGTGGTCAGGGAAGTCGGAGCGTGGATGAAAAACTACACACTTTACCATTGGGCAAAATGGGTGCCGATCACCACTTTCATCGCAATTGTGCTTGGTATCCTGTTTTCGCGTACGAATCGCCCGGGGATGGCATTCATCGCGTCCTCTGTCACCTGTGCCGGCATCATCGGCACCGCAGGTGTGTCGATGTTCCCGTTCCTGATGCCATCATCAAGCGACCCGCGCTCCAGCCTCACGGTATGGGACAGTGTGTCATCGCAGATGTCGCTGGGACTGATGCTCGGTGCAACCGTCATCTTCATGCCGCTGATCATTGTCTATACCTCATGGGCTTATAAGGTGATGCGCGGCAAGGTTACCGTTGAATACATCAAAGCCAACGACAAGTCTGTTTACTGATTTTTTAAAGGAGAAACACGATGTGGTACTTTTCCTGGATACTTGGTGTCACCGTCGCCATTCTGCTCGCTTCAATGGTCGCCACCATGTGCGATGCCAAAGACTGTGCGATTGAAGAAGCAAAGCGCGACAAGGCATCATGACGCTGTCCAGTAACGGGTGGGCACGCAGCTTGTCGCTGGCAGCCGCAGCAGGTCTTGCGCTGGCCATCACCATCTATCCGCGCGGCTTGGTACATGACGGCATGCTGCTAGGCCATGGCTGGCTCGCCCTGCTGATGTGGGGTATGTCGGCGGGATTTGTGCATGGAGTAGGGTTTGACCCGGATAATCGCTACCTGCGCGTACTGCTGGGCCCTCTCATTGCCTGGCCCTTGCTGCTCTTGGGATGGATATTTTTTGTGCGCAACTACCTGGTTTAAATTTGATGCCTATTGAAAAACTCGACTCAACGGAGGATACGATGATTTATTTCCGTCAATTATTCGACACCGGCAGCTCCACCTACACCTATCTGCTGGGCGATCTGACCCAGCGTGTAGCCGTGCTGATAGATCCGGTACGCGAACATCTCTCACTGTATCTTGCTTTGCTGGATGAACAGAGTTTAAAACTGCTCAGCGTGCTGGAAACCCACATTCACGCCGACCACATTACCGGCGCTTCTCTGTTACGTGAGCAGACCGGTGCAAAAATTATGGTAAGCCTGCATGGAAAAACCAAGTGCGCCGATGTACAACTACAGGAAGGCGATACCGTACAGTTTGGAGCAGAAAAGATTGCCGTTTTGGAGACCCCAGGCCATACGGCAGGCTGTACCAGCTATTTGTGGCGCGACCGTTTATTCACGGGAGACACGCTGCTCATCGGCACTTGCGGTCGCACCGATTTCCAGGGAGGGGATGCGGGGATGTTGTATGACAGCATCACGCACAAAATATGGACGCTGCCCGGAGAAACGCTGATTTACCCTGGGCACGATTATCAGCACAAGCATGTATCAAGCGTGGAGCAGGAACGTGAATCCAACCCGCGTTTGTCGGGTAAAAGTCGTGACGAATTTATCGCCATCATGTCCGTTCTGAACTTACCTATGCCGGGCATGATAAATCGGGCGGTACCCGCCAACCAGCATTGCGGGCAGGAGGTGCCTGAGACAGCTTTAAACAAACCAACTCGATGAATATTAAAGTTTTTTTATAAATTAATACATGCGGATATGCATCTTTTTTGCAGTATTTATAAATAAGGCATTTGAGGGAAAAATGGCAAAAATCGTAATTTTAGGCGGGGGGTGCAGGACACACTGCCGCCCGGCATCTGAATAAACTGCTGGGCAAGCAGCACGAAATCATCGTTGTCTAACCCAACGCAAAATAAAGCTGGATACCTTCCAACTTCTGGGTTGGTGTTGTTCCTGTTCCTTTGGAAGCCAGACGTATTCTATGGCAACGGTGATTCGATTGTGACTTGAATGCTATTGCCTGATTGTTTGCGTTGGTACGGCACCGCACAGAAACAGCTCGCAATGGTGCGTAACGTTGCTTTCTTCAATGCCAAACATAAGGAACGATACGCATGAATCCAATCACTTCATTTCTGGTCTTCGCCCTTGTTCTGTCTGGTATCGCCGCAGGCAATTGGGTGAGTCATTATCTGGCAATGGCGTTTTTTGCAGCAGCCGTCATTGTCGCGATGTCGCTGAAAATGGCAAATACCTGGCAGAAGTTTGTCATCCTGAGGATGGGGAAACTGCAAAGTGTCAAAGGAGCGGGCATGTTCGTCATTATCCCGATCCTCGACAACGTGATTGCCGTGATCGACGAACGTATTCAGACAACGGGCTTCAATGCCGAGCAGGCACTGACCAGGGATACGGTTCCGGTCAATGTCGATGCGATCATTTTCTGGCATGTGCACGATGCCGAAAAAGCAGCATTGGCCATTACCAATTATCGCCAGGCGATAGACCAGGTAGCGCAAACCTCGTTGCGCGAGATGATAGGGTCTTCAATGCTGGCGGCATTGCTATCTGATCGCAAGGATGCTGACGAGCAACTGAAGAATGAGATCGGCGCAAAAACGGCTCCCTGGGGCATCACGGTGGGTTCGGTCGAGATTCGCGATGTCGCGCTCCCTGAGGCATTGCAGGATGCCATGTCGCGTCAGGCTCAGGCTGAGCGTGAGAAGCAGGCACGGGTGATTCTCGGTTCTGCAGAAGCTGCGATCGCCGGAAAGTTTGTCGAGGCCGCCGACATTTATGCCGGCCATCCCGCAGCCCTCCAGCTCAGAGCCATGAACATCATTTATGAGACCACCAAAGAACGGGGAGCCACGATTTTGATTCCGAGTTCGATGGTCGACAGTCTGAATCCTTCGGTAACCAGCCTGGCGCTCTCGCTCGCCAGCAAAGAATTACCTGGTTCAGAGGTTGTTCCACCTAAGGTTGCAGTCGCAGGATAATCCAGGAGAAAAAAATGAATATTTTACCTGTTGATAAAAAAGCCTTTGATAAATTCGGGCCATACACTCTGATCACCGGGTTATTGCTGGTCGTGCTGGGGACGGCGGGTATTCTGCTGCCGGGTGTGATGTCCCTGAGTACGGTCATTATTGTCGCCTGGCTATTGCTTGCCGGCGGTAGTTTATGGGCCGTTCATACCTATAAATACAGCCCGAAGAGCGTCATGGGCTGGATCAAGCCTGCCCTGTTGTTCATTTTCGGCGGCATGATGCTGTTCTATCCTGTATCAGGTGTGGCAGCGGTGGGGCTGTTGCTGGCCGTTTATCTGTTATTGGATGCGGTGCACAGCTTTGCCCTCGCCCGGTCTATTTATCCTGACAAAGGCTGGGGCTGGATGACTTTCAATGGGGTTGTCTCAGCCATGCTGGCTTCGCTGTTTCTGATCGGGTGGCCTGCCAGTTCCCTGTGGCTGGTGGGTTTTTATGTGGGTATCAGCCTGCTGTTCGATGGTTGGGCGCTGATTGCAATCGGCTGGGCGTTACGCAAGGGATGAATCGTTGCATCGCTGGACGCTATTCAATGGCGCTAATGGTTGGCAAATATCGATTGGGAGATTAGCTTGACTGATAACGATGATTTAGACGATACCTGACGACGCAGTTTTTTACTTAAGGTGACCTCCGTCGTGGGTGGTGCGGGCGTAGCTGCTTCGTGCCTGCCGTTCATAGACAGCATGAATCCAACTACGGATGTGCTGCTAAAGGCAACAACCGAATTTGATTTATCTGGAGTCAAATTAGGAGAGGTGCACTCCGTGGCCTGGCAAGGTAAACCGATATTTGTTTTGCATCGCACACAGGAACAAATCAAGGCGATGGAAGCTTCCAACGGCAGCCCGATCGATCCCGAGCCGGATAGCAAAAGGGTTAAGCAACCGGAATGGCTGGTTTTGATCGGAATTTGTACGCACATGGGTTGTGTGCCGAACAGGGAAGCGCCGGGTTGGTTATGCCACTGCCATGGCAGCAAGTATGACGATAGTGGTCGTGTCATCCGCGGCCCCGCACCGAGAAACCTGGAGGTGCCACCCTACCGGTTTATTGCGGCTGACAAAATCATGATCGGCAAAGCTTAAGGTGAAATCTACTCCATGTGTACGAGAGATTTTATTTAGTTGTTTGATTTTTATATATTTTTAGTTGCATTAAATTCATGCTGAGGGTTCCCGCAGCAAACAATGACTGCAACGTTAAATAGGATAAATCATAATTTTTTGGTTAAAAATGAAAATATCATGAAACAAATGGAACAGCTTGAATTGGAAGCATACCGCAGTGAAATTGTTGCTGATATGAGTACTCTGGTTGAAAAGTATCGCCGAATCTTCGGTTGGGATATTCCTGAGGTTGCAGAGTCTGCCGCAGACAAGCTCATTCTTGCAGCGATGCGCAAAGCACTGGAGGAGATCGAAAATAAATCTTTAGAAGATGAAATATAACTTTGCAGGAAATGAAGCTGGGTTCTTCGCCTCTCCCGTCGAACAGGGGCGAAATGATATAAAAGGAGAATCAAAATGAAAGAATTACAGCCGCCACAAGACCCCATCGAAGCTGTGGGTCAGGTGTATGAACGATTGCTGGAAAAAGTGTTGCCAACCACGGAAGAAGAAATTGCTGCTCAGCCAATTACAGACAGGGTTCGGGAGGATGCTGTGGATTTGCACGAATTGGGTGATGACAAGGTCGTCAAGTAAGCCTTTAGGCTGCAAACATTGCTGCCTTACAGGAGCCGCTTTGCAAATTGTGCGCGCTGTGTGTCAGCAAACATACAACAAGGTGTTCATCTCGCAGCATTTAAAATCTCAAGTTGAGTTGCGCGGGTGTTGCGATTGCTGGATGAAATGAAGCACGGATCAACGTACTGGAATCCGGATAAGACGGCATGTGCGGAGACGTATACCACATACTGAACAGGAGATGGAGATGACTGTTGCAAATGAACTTCAGACCACCATCGAGCAGATGGTGCAAGCGGGCAAGGGTATTCTCGCCGCCGACGAGAGTGGTCCTACCATTGCCAAACGCTTTGCGGCGATCAAGATTGAGTCCACTGAGGAGAATCGCCGCGCCTACCGCGCCCTGCTGTTTAGCGCCCCCGGAATTGAGGACTATATCTGCGGCGTGATCCAGTTTGGGGAGACCCTGACCCAGACTAGCGATGACGGTATCCTTTTGCCCGAAGTGCTGGCGCGGCGAGGCATTGTTCCCGGTATCAAGGTGGATAAAGGCAAGGGGCCACTGGCGCTGTCACCCTTCGATCTCATTACCTATGGCCTGGACGGGTTGGCGGAACGATTGATTCAATATAAAATTCAGGGCGCGCGCTTCGCCAAGTGGCGCGAAGTTTACCAGATTGGCGAGCACTACCCTACGGCGCTGGGTATCGCC
>JAJXTL010000146.1 GCA_021783855.1 Pseudomonadota bacterium | reverse complement strand
TACCCGTCCACGCAAGTCACTCGGTTTCAAATGTCCGGTAGAACTGTTCATGCCAGACGCTTTTGACTTTAAGCTACATCACGCAGCACTTTTTGCACTTGGTGCTTGAAACCGCCAGGGTAATGGCAATGTGATTCAGACTGGCTCGAATCCTGCCGGCCCTGTCTATAATTCACCCGCCTATTACAATTTTCACGTTGCGCAATTAACCGTGGGTTATGTGCCGGACGTATTCGGCCTTAACCGCAGAATGGTTGAATCGGCTCAGACACAGGTAGATGCACAAAAAATGCAACTGGAAGCGACTTATATTACGCTGGCCTCGAACGTGGTTGCCGCAGCGATACAGGAAGCATCGCTGCGCTCGCAGATAGCCGCAATGGAAAAAGTAGTCGGTTGCAACAGGCAGATGCTTGAACTCTTGCAGGCTCAATACAGGCTGGGAGACGTATCCAATGTAGATGTGGCAGCACAGGAATCCTCGTTAGCTGCGATGGAACAGGCACTGGCGCCACTTCAGGCTCAACTGGAACAAACGCGAGATTTGATACGCGCGCTGGCAGGCAATTCGCCGGATGAGGATGTTGAGGAAAAATTTGAACTTTCATCGCTTCATTTGCCGGAGGAGTTGCCGCTCAGCCTGCCTTCCAGAATTGTCGAACAACGTCCGGATGTACGCGCTGCCGAAGAGCAATTGCACTTTGCGAGCGCACAGGCAGGGGTGGCTATCGCCAACAGACTTCCGCAATTTGCGCTGACCGCAGCCATCGGCGGTATGGCGGATAATCCCTCATGGATGTTCCGCTCCGGCGGCGGTTTTTTCAATCTGGCGGCCAGTGTCAGTCAGACCATTTTTGACGGGGGTACGCTGCATGCCAGGTCACGCGCCGCTGAACAGGCGCTGATTGGGGCGGGTGCGCAGTATCGCAGTACGGTGATTGCCGCGTTGCAGAATGTCGCCGACACGCTGTACACGATACAATCGGATGCCTCACAGCTCAGGGCGGCAGCATCCGGCGCACAGGCGGCCAGGACATCAGTTGAACTTGTCCGCAAACAATATCAGTTGGGCGCGGTAAGTTATCAGGCACAGTTGGCGGCCGAACAAAATGATCAATTGGCTGCGATCAATCTGACGCAGGCGCAAGCCAGTCGTCTTGGCGTGACCGTCGCGCTTTACCAGGCGCTGGGTGGAGGATGGTGGAATCGCCCCGTTACGCCTGGTGATAAACGGCAGCAGTAATCAGGCTGCCGACCAGCTCACCATGCCGGTGTAGTAGGTGAACAGCACGATCAGGCCGAAGGCGATGCGATACCAGGCGAACACGGTGAAGTCGTGGCTGCTGATGAAGCGCAACAGCCAGCGCACGCACAGGAAAGCCGAGATGAACGATGCGGTAAAGCCTACCGCCCACATGCCCAGATCGGAACCTGAAAGCAGCGCGCGTTCCTTGTACATTTCATATACCGTCGCGGCGATCAGCGTGGGCATGGCGAGGAAAAAGGTGAATTCCGTCGCGGCGCGGCGCGAAAGGCCGAAAAACAGCCCGCCGATGATGGTGGCGCCTGAACGTGAGGTGCCGGGGATCAGCGCCAGCGCCTGCGCGAAGCCTACTTTCAGGGCGCCGCGCCAGTCCAGGTCGTCCGCAGATTCCACGGTTACCACATGTTTGCGTTTTTCCGCCCACAGGATGAACAGGGCGCCGACGATGGACGTGACGGCGACGGTGATCGGATTGAACAGCGCCGCCTTGATGTGCTTACCGAAAAGCAGGCCGATAATCGCCAGCGGCAGAAAGGCGATGGCAATGTTGAACAGAAAGCGTTTCGCGGTGGCATCGCCTTTTTGCACGCCCGCTACAAGCGAGGTGATCTTGGCGCGGTATTCCCACATCACGGCCAGGATGGCCGCCGACTGAATGACGATCTCGAAAAGTTTGCCGCGCTCGTCATTGAAGTTGAGCAGGCTACCGACCACGATCAGATGACCGGTTGAGGAAATCGGCAAAAATTCGGTTAATCCTTCGACGATGCCGAGTATGGCGGCTTTAAGCAACAAAATAGTGTCCATCGTTGTTCCTGTAGGGGGTGTTTTAACCCGCCATCCCGCAAATTATTGAGATACGCCGATTCACAGCGCAGCGTTCTTCTTCGCTCATTTGCACCCAGTTGGTCACTTCCTCGAAGGTGCGCAGGCAGCTGCGGCACACATCGTCCCCTAACACCGTGGTGCAGTGGCCGATACACGGGCTTTCCGAAGTCACGGCGGGCGACGGCTGCATGTATCAGTATTTACTGTAGAGCTGACTGCCTTTTGTGACGAACTCGACGGCTTTCAGTTCCATGCCACGGTTGAGCGCATCGGCTTCGTTCAGGCCTTCCTTCGCGGCGAAGTCGCGCACGTCCTGCGAAATCTTCATCGAGCAGAAATGCGGGCCGCACATGGAACAGAAGTGAGCGACCTTGGCCGATTCCTTGGGCAGCGTTTCATCGTGAAATTCGCGGGCGCGATCAGGGTCCAGTCCCAGATTGAACTGATCTTCCCAGCGAAATTCAAAGCGCGCCTTGGACAGCGCATTGTCGCGAACCTGTGCGCCCGGATGTCCCTTGGCAAGATCTGCGGCATGGGCTGCGATCTTGTAGGTGATGATGCCTTCCTTGACGTCGGCCTTGTTCGGCAACCCCAGGTGTTCTTTCGGTGTGACGTAGCACAGCATCGCGGTGCCGAACCAGCCTATCATCGCAGCGCCGATCGCGCTGGTGATGTGATCGTAACCGGGGGCGATGTCCATGGTCAGCGGCCCCAGCGTGTAGAATGGCGCGTCGTGACACCACTTTGCCTGCAAGTCCATGTTTTCCTTGATTAAATGCATGGGGACATGGCCCGGGCCTTCTATCATTACCTGTACGTCATGTTTCCATGCCACCTGGGTGAGTTCGCCCAGTGTCTTCAATTCACCCAGTTGCGCCTCGTCGTTGGCGTCATAAATCGATCCGGGACGCAGACCGTCGCCGAGACTGAACGTGACGTCATACGCCTTCATGATCTCGCAGATATCTTCAAAATGCGTATAGAGGAAATTTTCCTTGTGATGTGCCAGGCACCATTTGGCCATGATCGAGCCGCCGCGCGACACGATGCCGGTCATGCGATTGGCGGTCATCGGCACATAGCGCAGCAATACGCCTGCGTGAATGGTGAAGTAATCCACGCCCTGCTCGGCTTGCTCGATCAAGGTGTCGCGGAAGATTTCCCAAGTCAGGTCTTCCGCTTTTCCATTCACCTTTTCCAGCGCCTGATAGATAGGCACGGTGCCGATCGGCACGGGTGAGTTGCGGATGATCCATTCGCGGGTCTCGTGGATATTTTTGCCGGTGGACAGATCCATCACGGTGTCGCCGCCCCAGCGGGTCGCCCAGGTCATTTTCTCGACTTCTTCCTGTATGCTGGAACCCAGGGCGGAATTGCCGATGTTGGCGTTGATTTTGACGAGGAATTTGCGCCCGATGATCATCGGCTCAAGTTCAGGGTGGTTGATGTTGGCGGTGATGACGGCACGTCCTGCGGCGACTTCGTCGCGTACAAATTCCGGCGTGATTTTTTTCGGCATGGAGTTACCGAAATTTTCGCCCGGATGTTGTTTCAACATCATTTCCGACATGCCGTCGACCTTCTGGTTTTCTCTGATGGCGATGTATTCCATCTCGGGGGTTACAATGCCCTGGCGTGCATAGTGCATCTGGCTGACATTTTTACCGGCTTTTGCACGGCGCGGCGCGCGCTTCAGGTTGAAGCGCATCTCGGACAAGGCAGGGTCATCCAGGCGTTGCTGGCCGTAATCGGAAGTCAGGCGAGGCAGCGCTTCGGTGTCGTCGCGTTCGATAATCCAGGCTTCACGCATTGCGGCAAGACCTGAACGTATATCGATTTTAACCGAAGGATCGGTATACGGGCCGGAGCAGTCATAGACGTAAATCGGCGCATTGATTTCCGCGCCCATGCCATCCGGGGTGTCGGCCTGAGAGATTTCGCGCATCGGCACGAGCAGGTCGGGGCGGCTGCCTTGTACATATACCTTGCGTGAATTGGGCAAAGGTTTGATGGCTGCGGCATCGACATGCGCGGCGAGGGCGGTAAATTTGGTATTAGCGTTCATTTTGATGTTCCTAAAATTCAGGGAGCATCGATAGATGCTTCCCTACGACGGCATTATCCGTACAGGTTCAAAGGGTGTATCTCACTTTGTCATCACTACAGACAAAGACCCCTAGCGAGTTACGGAAGGTACTGGAAAAGTAGGGGAAAAGCAACCCGGTTGACAGAGTTGGGTTGAGCATCTGGGGGGTGTGTTGTTATACTGCCAAAATAACAGCTAAATTAACCGGGTTAAATCAAAATGCAGAATATGGAACAAGCACGCTTCAATATGATTGAACAGCAAATTCGTCCATGTGACGTATTGGAGGCGAGGATTCTGGAGCTGCTCCATCACGTGCGCCGTGAACATTTCGTGCCGGAAGATAAAAAGGCCATGGCCTTTATGGATATGGAAATACCGTTAGGTTACGGCATGTTTATGTGGCAGCCCAAGCTGGAGGCGCGCGCCATACAGGAATTACGTCTCGGGCGCCGCGACAGGGTGCTGGAAGTGGGCACCGGCAGCGGTTATCTGACCGCCCTGTTGTCCGCGCTGGCAGGGCATGTCACCTCGGTCGAAATCGAGCCTGCATTGAGTGCAATGGCAAAGTCGCATCTGCAAGCTTATCAGCGGGAAAACGTTGTGCTGGAAATCGGCGATGCGTCTTGCGGCTGGGGAGACGGCGCAACCTACGATGCGATCGTGCTGACCGGCTCTACGCCGATGTTGCCGGCAGCCTTTCAAAACAGCCTGAACATAGGTGGACGATTGTTTGCCATCGTTGGCGATGCGCCGGTGATGGAGGTGAAGCTGATTACCCGGGTTTCGTCCGACACGTATGAAACGGTTAATCTCATGGAAACCAGCGTCGCGCCGCTGCAAAATGCGCAACATCCCGAGCGGTTTGTATTTTAAACTTTTTGCATGGCCTGACGCCGCGGCTGGCAATAAAATGGCGCAAATTCGATGAAAATTAAGCCTGCGATAGTTTTGCTGGTCACGATGCTGGCTGCGAACGATGTGCAGGCGGCTGATCTGCTGGATGTTTTTCACAGTGCACAGGCCAATGACCCGGTGATTGCCGCTGCGCGCGCCACACAACAGGCAGGACGGGAAAAGCTGCCGCAGGGCCGCTCCCTGTTGATGCCCACGGTTAACCTTAGCGCAAATTCCACCACCAACAATCAAAGCGTTCAGTATCTTGGCTATCCGCTCACCGTTTTAAGCGGTAATTATCGTTATAACAGCAATGGTTACGGCGTGACGCTGGTGCAACCTTTGTACCGCCAGCAAAACTGGGTGGCCTATTCCGAGGCCGAGTTGCAGGTCGCGCAAACCGACGCACAACTGAGAATTGCAGAACAGGATCTGGTGTTGCGCACGGCTCAGGCTTACTTCGATGTGCTGATCGCCCAGGACAGCGTACAGCTTGCCCAGGCGCAAAAGAGCGCGATTGCCGAGCAACTGGCTCAGGCTAAAAGAAATTTTGAAGTCGGTAGCGCCACGATTACCGACACCGACGAGGCGCAGGCGCGCCATGACCTGACCTATTCGCAGGAGATCGCTGCGCAGAACAATCTGGAAATCAAACGCGGCTTATTGCAGCAACTGATCAGCGCGCTGCCGCAAGATCTTAAAACCATCGGGCCACAATTCAGGCCGGAGGCACCGTTGCCTGCCGATATGGCAAAGTGGGTGAATGACGCCGAGCTGAATAACCCGCAACTTGCCATTGCCCATGCCGGGTTTGAGCTGGCCAACAAAGAAGTTGAGAAGAAGCGCGGCGGGCATTATCCCACCCTGGATATGGTGGCTAACTATTCGACCAATAATGTAGGCGGCAGTATGGCCAGCGATATCACGACCAAAAGCATAGGCGTGCAGCTCAATGTGCCGATATTTGAGGGAGGCGCTGTGAATTCCAGATGGCGCGAAGCGGAAGCCAATCGCGAGCGTGCCCGCCAGGAGCTGGAAAACGCCCGGCGCAGTGTTGAACAGCAGACACGCCAGGCATATCTTGGCGTGGTGAGCGGCGCAGCCCAGGTCAATGCCTTGCAGCAGGCGCTTACCTCCAGCGTAAGCGTGCTGGAAGCGAGCAAACTGGGGCAGGAAGTGGGTGTGCGCACCAACCTCGATGTTTTGAACGCGCAGCAGCAACTCTATTCGACGCGCCGCGATTTGTATCAGGCGCAATACAACTATCTGGTAAGCGAGCTGCGCCTGAAAGCATCAGTGGGTGAGCTGAACGAAGCGGAGCTGGCCAAGGTGAATCAGGCGCTGCATTGATTATGGCTGCTGCTGTGCCCTAATAGTATGTTCGTCTCATGAAACACCGAACATCGGACTTGTGTGAAACACATACGCCCAATGTTTATAAACCTGTAAGCGGGCAAGTCGCCGGTTTCCCGACGAAATAATTGATCTGAACAAAAAAACCAGGGAACCGCTGATTTATTCTCGTTTGTTATTTCGAACCCTTCGACTTCGCTCAGGGTAGGCTCCTTATAAATATATATAAATCAAGTAGTTGTATTTATCGCTTTGTTCGAAATGACAATAATTCAGCGGTCCCCTAAATACAGTACTGTGCCAGGAGAGATTAATTGTTAACGTGAAAGAATTCAGATTTTGGGCGTGCAGGAAGCTGGCTATTGAAAGCCATTAAATTTGAAAGTACGCTGATCAGACTGGATTCGGAATGAAACCGAACTCTCTGAGTTTTTTGATCCAG
>JAJXTL010000145.1 GCA_021783855.1 Pseudomonadota bacterium | reverse complement strand
CTGGAATGTCACGCGGGTGGCCGATGCCAACGACCTGGAACAGTTGACGCGCGCCTACAACACTTTTCTCGATACCCGTGACCGTCCCACCCTGATCATCGTGCAGAGTCACATCGGCTATGGTGCACCGCACAAGCAGGACAGCAAGGATGCCCACGGCGAGCCGCTCGGCGTGGAAGAGGTGCGCCTGGCGAAGCAATTCTACGGCTGGGATCCTGACGCCCAGTTTTATGTGCCGGACGGCGTTCCGGAACATTTCCGCGAGCAGATGGGCCGCCGCGGTGCCAAGCTACACATAGCCTGGGAGAAACTGTTCGCAGCCTATCGCAATCAGTACCCGGATCTCGCAGAGCAGATCGATTGCATGCAGCGCCGCGACTTGCCCGCAGGCTGGGACAGCGCGCTGCCGGTATTTCCGGCCGATGCGAAGGGCATGGCGACGCGCGATTCGTCGGGTAAGGTGCTCAACGCCATCGCAGCAAAGATGCCGTGGCTGCTGGGCGGTGCGGCAGATCTGGCGCCGTCGACCAAGACGCATTTGAACTTCGAGTTTGCCGGCGATTTTCAGGCGCCTGGTGAGGCGGGCGAGGCGGGCAACTACGGCGGACGCAATTTCCACTACGGCGTACGCGAGCACGCGATGTGCGCCATCACCAATGGGCTGAGCCTGTCGAATCTGCGCCCCTATGCCGCAAGTTTCCTGGTTTTCACCGACTATTGCCGCGCTGCGCTGAGGCTGGCCGCGATGATGGAGATTCCGGTCATCACCATCTGGACGCACGATTCGATCAGCATGGGCGAGGACGGACCCACCCACCAGCCGGTCGAACAACTTGCGTCCTTGCGTGCAATGCCCGGCATGATGGTATTGCGCCCGGCGGACGCCAACGAAGTAGTGGAGGCGTGGCGGGTGATCATGCAGCTCAAGGATCGCCCGGTGTGCCTGGTGTTGACGCGCCAGGCGCTGGCGACGCTGGACCGTAGCCAGTACGCATCGGCAAGTGGTGTGGCGCGCGGTGCCTACGTGCTCGCCGACGCCCCGCACCAGCGCCCCGATGTGCTGCTGCTGGCGACCGGCAGCGAAGTCGCGTTGTGTATTGCAGCCTATGAACAACTGAAGCTGGAGGGAGTCCATGCGCGGGTGGTCAGCATGCCGTCGTGGGAGTTGTTTGCGAGTCAGGATCAGGCATACCGCGACAGCGTACTGCCGCCGGGGATTGTCGCGCGCGTTGCAGTCGAGGCGGCGTCCGGTTTCGGTTGGGAACGTTATACAGGCTTGGGCGGAAGTATCATTGCCCTCAATACTTTCGGGCTTTCGGCACCGATGGAGGATGTTATGCAGCACTTCGGGTTCGATCGGGCTCATGTTGTCGCCGCAGCAAAGGAACAAAAGGTGCGCCATGCTTCCGGGAAATAAAGCTGTTCTGTCCGAATTGTGCGGTAACGCACAGAATCGGCCGACTTATCCGCGCATCATGAGACTGCTCGGTGCTCATGAGATGATGAGACGGATGAGCGCAAGTAAAAACGATGCATTATGCAAGGCGGTTGGATTGACATTCTGTCAATCTGTCGATTCGGATATTTAATAATCGAAAGGAATAAAAATGGCTACCAAACGAAGCAATTTACTTAACCTTTTTCTTGCGGCGGTTGCCGCATTGTCACTGGGTACAATCAGCATCAGCGCGAATGCCGCCACTGCGGAAGATTTGAATGCAGATGCAGCCCAGTCGCTGCAAATCCTCTACAAGCACAATCCGGCTGCCGAAAGCCTGTCTAAAAATGCCAAGGCGATCCTGGTTTTTCCTAAAGTTATCAAGGCAGGCCTGGTATTTGGCGGAAGTTATGGCGAAGGGGTGTTGATGAAAGGGGGTAAGGTTGACGGCTATTACAATTCCGTTTCCGCATCCTGGGGATGGCAGGCAGGTGCTGAGTCCTACTCGTACGTTATATTTATGATGAACGACAAGGCCGTAAAATACCTCCATAAATCAAACGGGTGGTCTTTCGGTGCGGGTCCGAATGTGGTTGTGGTTGATTCAGGTGTTGCCAAAAATCTGTCAACGACGACGATCAAGGATGATGCTTATGCCTTTATTTACGACCAGCAGGGACTGATGGCCAGTTTGAGTCTTGAAGGTACAAAAATTTCCCGCATCAAGCGTTAAACAGGCAAAGGGTGCAGCTGCACCCTTTGTTGCCATCAAGCTGCCAGGTGACGCAGGATCTTCCTATAAGTGACAAACCAGGACAGGAGCATGACATGTTGGTGACTTTTACGACCAAGGCTTATGCCGACATCACCATGTTTGGCGATATCGCACTTGCCATGCTGAGAATGATGGGGCACAGCGCAAGCGTGCCCGGCGCGATTCTGGCGGCAGATGTTCCTGTCGCACTGAGTCGCCTGACTGCCGCTATCGATGCAGGAAAAGTCTCGCCGCAGCACAAGGGTGCGGATGATACTGAGGTGAGCATGGCTCATCGGGCGTTGCCGCTGATTGATCTTTTCGCTGCCGCAGCCAAGGCGGAATCCAATGTGATGTGGAAATAAAAACTAAGGCTTTTAAGACGAAGGGAAAAGCATGAGCGAACCAGCACGAATCAGTCACCCCACGGAGCGTCATATATGCTCTGACGTGGAGGGATTCGATTCTCTGTCCGAGCTTGCCCTCAATATGCGATCGTCGTGGAATCATGGTGCTGACAACGTGTGGCAGCGGCTTGATCCTGAACTCTGGGAGATGACTCAGAATCCCTGGGTGGTGTTGCAGACGGTCTCACGGGAAAAGCTCCAGCTTGTGCTGGCCGATCCCGCCTTCCGTAAAAATGTGGACGATCTGCTGCAGAAGAGGCGCAATGCATCAGAGGCGCCCGCCTGGTTTCAACAAACATATCCGCAATCGAAGCTTTCCTGTGTTGCGTATTTCAGCATGGAATATATGTTGAGCGAAGCGCTGCCGATTTACTCAGGCGGCCTGGGCAACGTGGCAGGCGATCAACTTAAGGCCGCCAGCGATCTGGGCGTTCCGGTGGTCGCTTTGGGGCTGCTTTACCAGAAAGGTTATTTTCGTCAGGTGATCGACAAGGATGGCGCGCAACAGGCGCTCTATCCGTATAACGACCCCGGACAGCTGCCTATTACACCGCTGCGCAAAGAGAATGGCGAGTGGTTGCGACTGGAGATTGCCTTGCCGGGGTACTCGGTGTGGCTGCGCGCCTGGCAGGTGCAGGTCGGACGGGTAAAACTGTACCTGCTGGACAGCAACGATGCGGCGAATTATCCGGCGCATCGCGGGATTACCAGCGAACTTTATGGCGGCGGACCTGAGTTGCGTTTAAAGCAGGAAATGCTGCTCGGAATCGGCGGCTGGCGACTGCTTGCAGCGCTGGGCATCAAACCGGAAGTGTGCCACCTGAATGAAGGGCATGCGGCCTTTGCAGTGCTGGAGCGTGCGCGCAGCTTCATGGAGGAAACCGGACAGAATTTTGAAGTCGCGCTGGCGGCAACGCGTGCGGGCAATCTGTTCACCACGCACACGGCGGTGTCTGCGGGTTTTGATCGTTTCTCGCCCATCCTCGTCGAGCAATATCTCGCCGGTTATGCGAGGCATAAACTCGGTATATCAAGCCAGGATTTGCTGGCCCTCGGGCGGCAGAATCCGGATGATAGCGATGAACCCTTCAACATGGCCTATCTGGCGATACGCGGCAGCGGGACAGTGAATGGCGTGAGCCAGTTGCATGGCAGGGTGAGCCGACAGCTTTTCGGGTCTCTATTTACACATTGGCCGACGGAAGAAGTGCCTGTTGGATATGTGACCAATGGCGTGCATATGCCGACCTGGGATTCGAGTGCTGCCGATGATCTTTGGACGGACGCCTGTGGCAAGGATCGCTGGTTAGGTACCGCCGCGAACATGGGGCAGGATATACGCCAGGTTTCCGATGTCAGGCTTTGGCAATTTCGTACCGATGCCAGCAAATCTCTTGTTGAATATGCCAGGACAAGGTTGTCGCGGCAACTGGCCCTTTCGGGTGCGCTGCCAGAGACGGTGGACGCGGCGCTGCATCTGTTTGACGGCAATACCCTGACACTGGGTTTTGCACGCCGTTTTGCCGCCTATAAAAGACCGAATCTGCTGCTTCATGATCCTGAGCGACTGCTGCGTTTGTTGACCAATCCGCAGCGCCCGGTACAGCTCATCATGGCCGGCAAGGCTCACCCTGCAGATCAGGACGGTCAAGCCTTGATTCAGCAATGGATGCATTTCATTTGTCGGCCTGAGGTGCGTCCCCATGTGATTTTCTTAAGCGATTACGATATGCAACTGACCGAACATCTGGTGCAGGGCGTGGATGTGTGGCTCAACACGCCGCGTCGCCCCTGGGAGGCGTGCGGCACCAGCGGCATGAAGGTGCTGGTCAATGGCGGCATTAATCTGTCTGAGCTGGACGGCTGGTGGGCGGAAGCCTACACCCCTGAAGTCGGCTGGGCGCTGGGGGATGGGCGTGAACATGACAGCGATCCGGCCTGGGATGCGATCGAAGCCAACACACTCTATGAACTGCTCGAACGCGAGATAATCCCCGAATTCTATACGCGCAACGAACAAGGCATACCTACGGCCTGGGTGAGCCGGATGCGGGAGAGCATGGCGCAACTGACGCCGCGTTTTTCCAGCAATCGTGCGGTGCGCGAATATACCGAGCAACATTACCTTACCGCAGCCGCAGCCTACCTCGAACGTGCGGCCGGGAAGGGGGCAATCGGTGCAGAGCTTGTGAACTGGAATCATGAGCTGAATCAGAAATGGAACTCACTGCGCTTTGGTGCAATGAAGCTTGAGACACAAGGCGAACAGCATGTGTTCGAGGTGCAACTTTATCTCGATGACATTGAACCGGAGGCAGTGCGTGTCGAACTTTATGCCGACGGGATTAACGGCGCGCCGCCTGTGCGGGTTGAGATGCGGCGGGTGCGTGAACTGGTGGGTGCAATAAACGGTTATGTTTATTGTGCGGAGGTGTCGTCCAGCCGTCCGGCTGCGGATTATACGGCGCGCCTCATTCCTCACCACGCCGCGGCAGCGGTTCCTCTGGAGGCCGCCCGAATTCTGTGGCAGCGGTGATCTCAATATGAATACGTCTGAACGTACACTGCATGATTATGTCGCAGATGTTTGTGAACATACCGAAGTTCGCCGTGGCGTGCCCTTGCCGTTGGGATGCCATGAATCGGCCAAAGGCGTTAATTTTGCGCTGTTCAGTCGTCATGCTGCCCGCATCAGGCTGGAATTATTCGATCAGCCGGCAGATGCGATGCCTGCCAGGAGAATCGATCTTGATCCGGCGCGTAACCGCACGGGTGATGTGTGGCACGTCTGGGTCGAAGGGATTATTTCCGGCCAGCTTTATGCCTGGCGGGTCGATGGTGCCTACCAGCCCGACGCGGGGCATCGATTCAATTCTAACAAATTGCTGCTGGACCCATTTGCAACGGCGATTACCCCGTTGCCTGACTGGAATTTTGGCCCCGCGCGCGGATACGATCCATCAATGACGAATCTGGGCAGTATTATGTCAGCGGTGGATGATGCCGGCGCCATGCCCAAATGTGTGTTTACCCATGAGCACTTCGACTGGCAGGATGATCTGCCCCTCAGGCACGCCTGGGCCGCGACGGTGATATATGAAACGCATCTGCGCAGTTTCACCATTCATCCGAGTTCAGGCGTGGAATATCCCGGCACCTACCGGGGTTTGATGGAAAAGATCCCCTATCTGCAACAGCTGGGCATCACCGCGCTGGAGCTGATGCCGGTACATGAGTTCAACGAACATCAGGTAATCGGCGTCAATCCGCAAACAGGCCAGCCGCTTGGCAATTACTGGGGCTATGATCCGGTGGCCTTTTTTGCGCCGAAAGCGTCCTACAGCAGTGCGGGCGGGCTGGGCCAGCAGACGCTGGAGTTCAGGGAGCTGGTTCTGGCGCTCCATCAGGCCGGTATCGAAGTGATACTGGATGTCGTGTTCAATCACACGGCGGAAGGGGATGAGCTGGGTCCGACACTGTCGCTACGCGGCATCGATAACAGCATTTTTTACATGCTGGCGCACAATCTGCGCGACTATCGGGATTATACGGGTACCGGCAACACCATCAACGCCAACCACCCGGTGGTACGGGATCTCATCATGAGCGCGTTGCGCTACTGGGTGGTCGAGATGCATGTGGACGGTTTCCGTTTTGATCTGGCGTCCGTGCTCGGAAGAGATGGTACAGGCAAGCTGCTGGCCAATGCGCCGTTGCTCGAACGGATCGCCGAGGACCCGATCTTGAGGGACGTGAAAATTATCGCCGAGGCGTGGGACGCCGCCGGTGCCTATGAGGTGGGCAGTTTTTCAGAACGGCGCTGGGCGGAATGGAACGGTCGCTACCGGGATGATGTCAGGCGCTTCTGGCGCGGCGATGACGGGATGCTAGGTCTGTTTGCCAGCCGCCTCTGCGGCAGTGCCGACATCTATGCCGGATCGGGCAAAGGCCCCGAGGGCAGCGTCAATTTTATCGCCTGTCACGACGGCTTCACACTGAACGATCTGGTGAGCTATGCCGGCAAACACAATGAAGCAAACGGCGCCAACAACCATGACGGGACGGACGCTAATTATAGCGAGAACCATGGGGTTGAAGGCGCAACGAATGACGCCGCTATCGAAGCACTGCGCAAAACCCGGATCAAAAACTTCATTCTGACGTTGCTGGTTTCACGCGGCGTGCCGATGTTGCTGGGCGGCGACGAATTTCGCCGCACGCAAAACGGCAACAACAACGCCTGGTGTCAGGACAACGAGACGAGCTGGTATGACTGGAATGGCTTGGCGC
>JAJXTL010000144.1 GCA_021783855.1 Pseudomonadota bacterium | reverse complement strand
CAAACAACTCGAACTGAAGCGGCAATTTAGCCGCTTGTTGAATGACAGCCTTGCGGTGCTTGGTTCGGGTGAACGGATTATTCTTGACACTGAAAGCGGCGCTGCGGTCGGTTTTCTGCAGCATCCCACCGACGCGCTGGAAGCGGCGACGCATTTTCGCGCCGCCCAGATAGCCAGTAAGCATTTCGATAAGCTGCGGGTGTGCATTGGTATTCATCTGGGTCCCGTCAGTCTGGTCAAGGATATGAACGGGCAGATCAACATGCTGGGCGACGGCGTCAACAGCGCGCAGTGCGTGATGGGCTTTGCCGGACAGAATCAGATCTATGTTTCCCGTGCTTATTTTGATTTTGTGTCCGGTCTGAACAATGAATACGATGAACTGTTTCGCTATCGCGGTTCGCAACAGGACAAGTATGGGCGTGAATACCAGCTTTACGAATTGCTGGATGGCGAGCGTGATGCAGTCGAAATGCCTCACACAGAAAATCATCTGGCAGACTTCAATTTTGAGGCTTTTGATACGCTGCCCGTGATAGACCCGTCGGCCAATCCGGTAAACGCGCGGCGATCTTCTTCTGATGCCGACCAATTGCTTATGGATTCCGTCGGACTGGGGCAGATGGATGAAAGCAAAGCAGAGCCGGACGCCGTCAGCCAGGAAGCATCGGTGCCGGTGGCGGAGAGCCGTGCGGTTGAAGAACAGGCTGACATCTATTCGGAGGCGGAAGCCTTGCAATTGGCCGATGCGCAGGCGGTAAAATGGGCGGAAGCGGCACAACGGGCGGAGGAGCTTGCCAGAAAGAAGGTGGAAGCTGCCCCGGTTTTTCAGCAACCCGTTGTTGCAGTCGCAAAACGACGCCGCAGGCCCGTGCCATGGGGTAAGCTGGCTGCGGGATTGCTGGTGCTGGTCGTGGCAGCCTTGCTTGTGGTGCCTGTTGTGTTGCCCAGGCAGGTTTATCTGGCAAACATCGAGCATATGCTGGGCTCGACATTGCAGCAGCCTGTACATATAGCGCGCCTGTCCGGTCGTATCCTGCCCACGCCGCGCCTGGTGCTGGATGAGATGTCCATCGGGGAGACGAGGCAAATTCAGGTTCGACAGGCACAAGTGAATTTCTCCTTTGCGGCCCTGTTTGGTGCGGTCAAGCCTGTCAATAGCCTCGATCTCGACGGTGTAGAGGTCAAGGCCCTGCCGGAGGTGGCAGACTGGCTGCAACAGGTGGCAGGGAATCATCAGTACCCGGTTTCGCGCATCAATCTGACGCAGGGTAAGCTGGTCGCCGACGGAACAACGTTTGCAGATGTGGCAGGCGAGTTGGATTTCGATGCTGCCGGCAAGTTTATTCAGGCCCGCTTGAATGCCATCGGGCATAAGCTTGCGCTGGAAATTCGTGCGGCGCCGGAGAACAAACTGCAACTGCTCATTACGCTTCGTGACAGCGCGTTGCCGTTATTGCCGAACTGGGTGTTTGATGAACTCAAGGCGACAGGTGAGCTGAGTCGCGACGAGTTACGCATTGCGGATTTTGATGGGCGGATCAGGGGCGGGGTGTTGACCGGCAGCGCGCGCATCAACTGGCGCTCAGGCTGGCGTGCGCAGGGCGCGCTGGTGGCCCGTGCGATTCCGTTACAGAATATCAGCAAGCTGCTGAGTGGCGATCTGGATGGCACGGCAAATTTTCAGATGCAGTCACCCGGCCTGGAGAAACTGGCCGATGCGGCGATTTTGAATGGCGTTTTCAGCGTCAGGAAAGGGGTGGTAGGCGGCGTAAATATCGTCGAAACCACACGTCTGCGCAGCAGGGAAAATTTGCCGGGCGGCAGGACTTACTTTGACGAATTGAGCGGCGAGTTGTCTTATGCCAACGGCAGCTACCGCTTTAGCCGGTTTCAGATAAGCGACAGCGCGTTTAAAGCCGTCGGCGCGTTGACGGTCGACCGTCAGCAGTTATCGGGGCATGTGTCGGTCGATCTGCTGATGCGCGCGAGTTCGGCTGCACTGCAAATAGAAGGCACCACAGAAAGTCCGTCTTTGCATGTCGCGCGCTAACATTCGATCCAATTGAACTATCGTATCTGGATTTATATGCTGCGGCATGATATGGCGTTTCTCGCAACCATAAAATGCCGCATCTCAAAAAACAGTTTTCGGCTGATTTGAGGATAACGCCGACCTTTATTTTCCGCTGAAAAGAATCATCAGTGACAAAATAAAAAACGGCGAGAAAACAAACAGAGGGGTTACTGCGCTATTCAGAAATTCCATCTTTAATACTCTCCATGTTATTACCCCGACCATAGGCGGTATCCCGTCTAGCCGGAAGTTGGGTTTAAATTTTTGATTTGAAACAGATTGGATGCTGCGAGCCACAAGTTCCGATCAGCAGGTTGTTGCTGTGGAGCTTCTGGCAGCTGAATTTTGCACGAAAACGACAAAATTGTGAACCTTTTTTGTCGGAAATAATGCGTGAAAATGGTTGGGGCGCTGGATTGCAGATTCTTCAGAGGCCGTCCGGAAAACGGTAAAGCGAGGCACTGTTGACAGATGCCCAGCTTTTTCCGGGAAGTTTCAAAAGCGCTTTATGAAAGCGCCTTCTTGATGCGCTCCAGCGCTTTTGAGAGGTTTGCCATCGAGGTGGCAAAGGACAGACGGATGTAGCCTTCGCTGCCGAATGCCGAGCCCGGTACGACGGCTACCCCTGCTTTTATCAGCAGATATTCGGACAGCGCGATGTCGGTGGCCTCCGTAATGACGCCCTTCTGATGCAGGGTGGCGATGGCGACTCTGGCATCCGGGAAGGCATAGAATGCGCCGCCTGCCATGATGCAGGAGAGGCCGGGAATCTTGTTCAGTTCATTCACCACAAACACATGGCGTTCGCGGAATGCGCTGAGCATGGGTTTGATGCAGTTCTGGTCGCCGTTGAGCGCGGCTTCTGCGGCGACCTGTGAGATGGAAGTCGGGTTGGAGGTGCTTTGCGATTGCACGTTTTCCATCGCGGTAATGATGGTTTCGGGGCCTGCCGCATAGCCGATGCGCCAGCCGGTCATTGCATACGCCTTGGATACGCCGTTAAGCACCATGGTGCGCGGATACAGATCCGGGCAGGCATTCAGGATGTTGACGAACTTTTCATCGGTCAGCGCGATGTGCTCATACATGTCGTCGGTGACGATCAGGATGTCGGGATATGCCCGCAGCACCTCGCCAAGCCGCCGCAGATCCTCCAGCGTGTATACCGCGCCCGATGGATTGCTCGGGCTGTTGATCACCACCATTCTGGTTTTTGGTGTGATGGCAGCTTTCAGTTGCGCGGGCGTCAATTTGAAGCCTTGTTCGATACCTGCCTGCACGATGACCGGTTTACCCTCGGCGATGATCACGATATCGGGATACGATACCCAGTAAGGGGCGGGAATAATCACCTCATCGCCCGGGTTGATCACGGCCAGCGCCAGGTTGAAGAAACTCTGCTTGCCGCCGCAGGAAACCAGAATCTGCTTTGCAGTGTAGTCGAACCCGTTATCGCGTTTGAACTTGGCGATGATGGCGGTCTTCAGGGAAGGGGTGCCGCCCACCGCCGTGTACTTGGTAAAGCCCGCGTTGATGGCAGCGATGGCTGCATCCTTGATGTGCTGCGGCGTGTCGAAATCCGGTTCGCCTGCGCCCAGTCCGATGATGTCTTGACCTTCCGCCTTGAGTTTCGCGGCACGCGCCGTGACGGCAAGCGTAGGGGAGGGTTTGATGGCTTGCACGCGACGGGACAGGGACACGATTTATTTCCTTTAAATATGATAGGTGAATTATACACTTGCCACTTGCCACTTGCCACTTGCCACTTGCTACTCTGTTCTTAACGCTTCCACCGGGTCCAGTCTTGCCGCGCGGCGCGCCGGCAGCACGCCGGCAGCAAGGCCGATGCTGATCGCGACAAATTCGGCCAGCACGGCGAACAGCCAGGGTGTGTGCACCGGCAGGGCAGGGATGAGTTCATGCAGCCCCTGAGCGATGCCGATGCCAAACAGCAGCCCTGCCAATCCGCCCAGCGCGGAGAGCAGGATCGCCTCTCCCAGAAACAGCATCAGTACCTGTTTTTCGCGTGCGCCCAGCGCGCGCAACAGGCCGATCTCTGCGGTGCGTTCGGACACCGCCATAGTCATGATGGTCAGTATGCCGACGCCGCCCACCAGCAGCGAGATGCCGCCCAGCGCGCCCACCGCAAAGGTGATCACATCCAGCACGGAACCCAGCACTTCGAGCGCTTTTTCCTGTGGAATCAGCGTGAAGTCTTCGCGTCCGTGGCGTTCCTTGAGCAGTGCTGTGATGGCGCGCACCACGCCGTCCAGATCGGCGCCTGCCTTGTAGTTCACCTGTATTTCCATCAGGCCCGGGCGGTTGAACAGTTCCAGCGCGCGCGCCGCCGGAATGAACACGGTATCGTCCATGTCAAAGCCGAGTATCTGGCCCTTGGGTTCCATCACGCCGACAACCCGGTAGCGTTGCCCGCCCACGCTAAGATAGCTGCCCAGCGGGTTCTGCCCTGCATAGAGTTCCTGGCGCACCTTGGAACCCAGCACGACAAAAGCGCGCGCCTGCGTCGGATCGTCGTCGGGCAGGAAACTGCCGGATTGCACGTTGACGGTAAAGGTTTTGGTGAAGTCATGCCCTGCGCCGTACACGGTGGTGCGGCGGGTCTTGCCGTTGGCACGCACCTCCGCATTGCCCTGCATGCTCGGATTGATGTGCTCGATATTGGCCAGATGGCGCAGAGCCGTTGCATCCTCGATGGATAACGGACGGCTTGAGCCGAAGATGCCCACATTGCCGCCCTGGGTCTGCGTCTTGCCGGGCTGAATAGAGATCAGATTGGTGCCGAACTGACTGAATTCGGACAGCACGAACTGATGCAGCCCCTCTCCGATGGAGGTGAGCAGGACCACCGCTGTGATGCCGATGGCGATCCCCGAACCGGTCAGGAAGCTGCGCATCCGGTAGGCCAGGAAGCTGGAGGTGGTGAGGCGGATCAGGTCGGGAAACAGCATGCTATCTCCCCGCCAGCGCAGTCACGGGATCCAGCAGGGCTGCGCGGCGTGCGGGCCATACGCTGAATGATACGCCGGTGATCAGTGAGATGCCGATTGCCGCCAGCACCGCCCACCAGGGCGTGGCGACCGGCAGGGTGGGGTAGATTTTTGCGATTACCAGTACGCCCGTTTCACCGATGATCAGGCCGACTGCGCTGCCGACACTGGATAACAATATTGCCTCGGTGAAAAACAGGTTGCGGATCTGTTTTGCGGGTGCACCGAGGGCTTTCAGCAGGCCGATTTCCTGCACGCGTTGCGAGACGGCGATCAACATCACGTTCATGATCAGGATGCCGGCGACCGACAGGCTGATCGCGGCGATGCCCCCTACCGCCAGCGTCAGCGCGCGCAAAATGCGGTCGAAGGTGGCCAGCACCGCGTCCTGCGTGATGACGGTCACATCGCGCTCACCGTTGTGGCGGGCGAACAAAATGGTTTCGGCGTCCTTTTTGGCCTGCTCGATGGCCTCGCGGCTCTTCGCCTCGACCAGGATTCGGAACAGTCCTGTCGTGTTGAACAGCATGTGGGCGGAGGCGACCGGCACGATGACGATCTCGTCGGTATTGAAACCCATCGATTCGCCCTGGCTTGCCATCACGCCGATCACGCGGAAACGCCGGTCGCCCAGTCTCACCCAGGCGCCGATGGCGGATTCCTTGCCGAACAGTTCGCGACGGATTTTAGCGCCCAGCACGCAGACCGATTCGCCTGCATTGCCTGCGGGCAGAAATTGCCCCAGTGCCAGGCTCATGTGACGCACTTCCAGCAGATCGGAGGTTGAGCCCAGCACGATGACTTCGCGGTTGAGCGCGTCACGGGAGATTTGCGAGCTGCCCAGCGTCAGCGGTGCGATGCGTTTGACGGCGCGGCTCTTGAGCAAAGCCTCGGCATCGTCCAGAGAGAGTTCGCGGGGAATCTGCCCCAGCAGCATGCCGGGGCCGATGCCGGCGGTTTCGGTGCGCCCGGGAAATACCAGTACGAGATTGGTGCCTAATGAGGAGAACTGGTTGACCACGTAAAGCCGGGCCCCTTCGCCCAGTGCGGTCAGTATGAGTACGGATGCCACGCCGATGGACATTGCCAGAATCATCAGCCAGGTTCGGGTTCGGCTGCCGCTCAGACTGCCGGATGCAAACTGCACGACATCGATGAATCTCATGATGTCGTCTGGCTGATAATCTGCCCGTCCACCATGTGCAACTGGCGTTTTGCCCGTGCGCCCAGCGCCGGATCGTGGGTGACGAGGATCAGCGTGACCTTCTGTTCGGTGAGCTGTTCGAGCAGATGGATCACCTCGCGACCGGTGGCCTGATCCAGATTGCCGGTCGGCTCATCCGCCAGCAGCACGGCAGGATGCATGCTGGTGGCACGGGCAATCGCCACGCGCTGCCGTTGTCCGCCGGAGAGCTGATCCGGTCTGTGATCGGCACGATCCGTGAGGCCATAGTTTTCCAGCAACGCTGTAACGCGCGCGCGGCGTTCATGGGGCGGGATGCCCGCCAATATCAGCGGCAGTTCGATGTTCATCGCAGCGGTGAGGCGCGGCACCAGATGGAACGACTGGAACACGAAGCCGATTTTCTCGCTGCGAACGCGGGCCTGTTGTTCGTCATCCAGGTCGGTGACATTGCCGCCGTCCAGCTTGTAGATGCCGGAGGTCGGGCGATCCAGCAGGCCGATCAGGTTGAGCAGGGTGGATTTGCCCGAACCGGACGGCCCCATGATGGAGACATAGTCGCCCGCCGCGATGTTCAAATCGATGTCGCGTAACGCGGACACCTGCTGATCGCCTACAGAGAAGCTGCGGCTGACTTTATCGAGTTGGATC
>JAJXTL010000022.1 GCA_021783855.1 Pseudomonadota bacterium | reverse complement strand
CAGTTCGGCGGGTCACGTTAGATTTCGGGGTTGAGCCACCAAAAATTTGCACGACCTCTAACCGACACCTTCCAACTCGAATTTTCTTTCATCATCAGGGGTGGCTGCAACTGCAATGCCCGTTAGAGGAGGTCGTCCCGCTGGATTGCTTGCCAGATAGCGGTCTATCACCAACGACTCCTTCGTCTCGGCTACTGCACGTCATGAGAGGTCGCTTTCAGAATATTAAGCTCGCAAGATTGAATCGCCGCAGAGGGATATTGATGTCAGAACGAATTATTTTTTAATGCGCATGCTTTTAGATATTTCCGGGACGCCACAGGCGAAGCGATTTTTGATCTGGTTTGAAATTTGAGGTGATGTATTGAGCAATTCGCTGGAAAACCCAAAAATCGTCGAAGTCGCCGCTGCTGTGCTCCAGCGTCCTGACGGCACGTTTCTGCTGGCGCAGCGTCCGGCGGACAAAATTTGGGCGGGCTACTGGGAGTTCCCTGGCGGCAAAGTAGAAGCAGGCGAGACGGCGCGCGACGCCTTGGTTCGCGAGTTGAAAGAAGAGCTGGGGATAGTGGTTGTGATCGCCTATCCCTGGATCACCCGCGTGTTTGCCTATCCGCATGCGACGGTGCGGCTGAGTTTTTTCAGGGTCACCGAGTGGCGCGGCGAAATGCACCCGCACGAGGGGCAGCAGTTTTCATGGCAGCATGCAACAGAGGTTGCCGTCGGCCCTCTGCTGCCTGCCAATGCGCCTGTCATTCGTGCGCTGGAATTGCCGTCCTTGTATGCGATCAGCAATGTTGCCGAACTGGGTGCGGAGGAATTTTTGAGCAGACTGCAAGACCGGCTGGATGCCGGGTTGCGGCTGATTCAGTTGCGTGAAAAGGAACTCAGTCGTGAAGAGATGCGCACACTGGCACAGCGTGTGGTTGCCATGGCGCACGATCACGGTGCAAAGGTGCTGCTCAACGGCGATGTGACGCTGGCACAGGAGGTCGGTGCGGACGGGGTGCAGCTGACCTCAAACCAGCTTGCCGGATGCGCTGAGCGGCCCGATGTGGATTTGTGTGCGGCGTCATGTCATACGGCAGGGGAGTTGCGCCGGGCGCAGGAACTGGGTTGCGATTTCGCGGTGTTGAGTCCGGTGTTGCCAACCAGAAGCCATCCGGGTGCCGCTCACCTGGGATGGGAGAGTTTCGCAAGTCTGGCGGCAGACTCATCCGTTCCGGTGTATGCGCTGGGGGGGCTTGCCACGGGCGACTTGATCACCTCCTGGCAGCATGGCGCGCATGGGATTGCGCTGCTGCGTCAGGCCTGGTAAGGAGGCCGGGTAAATTCCTGCTCGTCTTCGGGCAGGGCTACACGGAACTCCTCGTCAGCCCACTTGCCCAGATCGATCATCTTGCAGCGCTCGCAGCAAAACGGACGAAAAGGATTGTTGGTATCCCAGATGGATTCCTTGCCGCAGCGAGGGCAGGAGACAACAGGCGCTTTGCTCACGATGTCAGGGTACAGAAAGTCAGGTCGAACGGGACATCCTGCTCGAACAATGAGGATTTGGCTTCATAGTTGGCAAGGATGAAACGAATATTGATCGCATACTTGTTTGCGCCGATTTCGGGTATGCAGGCCAGATCGGAACGTAAGCTGACGCGCAACAATAGTGCGGCCCGGCCGCCCTGCATTTGCTGGAATGCGCCGCGATGCGCGGTGAAGTTGAGTTTCCGGCCGTTCTCGCGCAGGAGATTTAAAAGTATATTGATCGAGTCGCTGATCGGCAACAGGGGGGATAGCCAGTCTTTCAGGTTGCCGCGACGCACGCTGGTTGGTTGTTTCTGCCAGTAATGGTAGGAGGGCAAATCGAACTGGCAGGTGCCGCCCGGCATGCCTGCGCGCTGCTTGATCGCCATCAGCCACTCGTTCTCGCGCAGTATCATGCCCACCTTGCCGGTCATGGAAAGCAGGCTGGCTGCGGCTTGTTCAATCACGTTCAGGATGCTGTCCAGTGCCTGCTCGGATATGGCAGGGTTGTTGTGCAGGCTGGCGAGGGCGCGCTTCTGCCGCTCAAGTTCCTGTAATAATTCTGATTTAAGATCGGGTCGGCTGGCGACCTCGTGAATTTCAAAGAGCGTCGTGAGAGCCACATGGTGTTCCATGCTGAGTTCGCCGGCCAGAAAATAATTCATGCGTGCGAACAAGTCCTCCAGGCGCAACCAGGTGCGTACTTTTTCATTAAGCGGGAATTCGTAGCTGATCACGTCATTATTGCCTGATATGCGATTGAAAGATATGCCAAAGCCGGAAGATATATTGAATATCAGTCTGCCGTCAAATGGTTGTTGTTTATGTTCAGATAGCGCTGATGCAAGGCGGCTACCTGATGCTCCAGCGCATCGCAGGTACTGTCATTCTGGATGATGTCGTCCGAGCGCGCAATGCGTTCCGCCTGAGGCAGTTGTTGCGCGATAATCGCCCTGATTTCAGACTCGCTGAGTCCGCTGCGCTGCATGACACGAGAAATCTGCTGCTGAATGCTGCAATTGACCAGCAGGACGCGTTGTATCAGGCGCAAAAATGACGGGCTCTCGAACAACAAGGGTACTACAAGGATGAGATAAGGCGCATCCTTGCGATTGGCCATCCGTGATTCACAGCCTGAACGTATCAGTGGATGCAGGATGCTCTCCAGTTTGAGCCTGGCAGTTGTATCGCTAAAAATTGTGTGGCGCATCCTGGTTCGATCCAGCGCGCCCGCGGGCGTAAGGTAGGTTGCGCCAAAGGCGGCGCGGATGGCGGGAATGGCCTCGCCGCCTGGCTGTGTCAGTTGATGAGCTATCGCGTCCGTGTCGATGATGCCGGCACCAAGCTTGGCAAACAGTTGCGCGACCGTGCTTTTGCCGCAACCTATTCCGCCGGTCAGGCCAACGCACAGTATTTTGTGAGTTGAGTCTGTCATGAGCTGGGAAGAAGCGTGATCATTGTGCCAGCAGTTGCAGATAGTTTTGCGTCAGCGTTTGTCCCCAGAACAGGGCGATTAACCCGCCGCCCGCCAGATAGGGTCCGAACGGGATGGGGATGTCGCGACCGCGTTTGACCGCAACGATCAGGATGATGCCGATGACTGCACCGACCAGAGATGACAGGATGATGATCAGCGGCAGCATTTGCCATCCCAGCCAGGCGCCCAGCGCGGCTAACAGTTTGAAGTCGCCGTAACCCATGCCTTCCTTGCCGGTGGCAAGTTTGAACAGCCAGTAAACTGCCCACAGTGCGAGGTAGCCGAAAATTGCGCCCAGTAACGCGTCGTGCAGCGTGGTATATGCACCGTAAAGATTGAATATCAGCCCTGCCCAGATCAGCGGCAGGGTAATGTCGTCCGGCAGCAACTGGGTGTCGAAGTCTATTGCCGTGAGTGCCAGTAAAGCCCAGATCAGCAGCAGGGCGCCTGCGCTTGTCATTCCGAAACCGAAATGCCAGGCCGCAAATCCGCACAATATTCCGCTGACGGCTTCAACGATAGGGTAGCGCGGGGAAATGGCAGCGCCACAGCCACGGCATTTGCCTCGCAGCAGCAGGTAACTGATGACCGGGATGTTTTCCAGCGCGCTGATGGCGTGATGACAATGCGGACAGGCGGAGCGGGGAGTCAGCAGATTGTATGGTTCGCTTTTGACGGAATTATGTAATTCGCGCAGCGATTCGTTCGTTTCCTCGCCCTCCGGGAGAGGGTTCGGGTGAGGGAAACGGGGATGGTCTGTTTTTTTATCGGGGGTGCTCACTTCGCCATGCCCGTCTTCACCGCGCAGGTCGGCGCACTGCTGTTGCCAGCCTTGCTCCAGCATTTTTGGCAGGCGGTGGATCACGACATTGAGAAAACTGCCGACCAGCAAACCTAAAATAACGCACAGGGCGGTAAATAGGGGTAGAGACGATTCGAGAAGTTGGATTAGCTCATTCATGTCGGCAGTTTCAGCGAAGACTAGCGTGGGTTTTGTCGAAGCTAAAACTGCCGACCAGCAAACCTAAAATAACGCACAGGGCGGTAAATAGGGGTAGAGACGATTCGAGAAGTTGGATTAGTTCATTCATGTCGGGAACGAGGAGCAAGGATTGAGGCGTGTGGATTGAGGAATCAGGATCGAGGTGTGAAGATTGAGCAAAAACCGGTACGCCGCTTTTGACTTTTACTCATTCCACGTTCCTCATTCCTCAATCCTGTTTTAAACCACCTGCCCCATCTTGAAGATGGGCAGGTACATCGCGATAACCATGCCGCCGATCAATGTGCCGAGCACCACCATGATGATAGGCTCCATCAGGCTGGACAGGGCTTCGACGGCATCATCCACTTCGGCCTCGTAAAAGTCGGCAACCTTGGAGAGCATGGCATCCAGAGATCCTGCTTCTTCACCGATGGACACCATTTGTATCACCATGCTGGGAAAGACATCGGTGGCTTGCATCGCGGAAGTCAGGCTGTTGCCGGTGCTGACTTCGCGCTGGATGCTCTTGGTGGCGTCAAAATAGACGATATTGCCGGCAGCCCCGGCAACCGAATTGAAGGCTTCCACCAGCGGTACGCCTGCCGCAAACATGGTGGACAGCGTGCGACTCCAGCGCGCGATGGTGGCTTTGCGTATCAGTTCGCCAAACACGGGTATTTTGAGCAACAGTCTGTCCATGAAATATTGCATGGGTCTGCTGCGTTTCCAGAAATAGAAGAATGCATAAAGCCCGCCGCCTATGCCGCCAAAAATAAGAATCCAGTAGTGAACGAAGAAATCGGAAATAGCCATGATGAACAGCGTCGGTGCGGGCAGGTCGGCGCCAAAGCTGGAGAACAGTTCCTTGAACGCCGGTATGACGAAAATCATGATTATGGCGGTGATGATAAACGCCACGACGATAATGGATATCGGGTAGAACAGGGCGGATTTTATTTTGCCCTTGATAGCCAGAATTTTTTCCTGATACGTGGCCAGCCTGTCCAGCAGGCTGTCCAGAATTCCCGCGGATTCACCCGCGCCTATCAGGTTGCAGTACAGGTCATCGAAATACAACGGGTGCTTCTTGAAAGCCTGTTGCAGGCTGCTGCCGGTTTCAATATCGGTCTTGATGGCAAACAGCAGTTTGGATACGGACGGGTTGTGATGCCCCTTGCCTACAATGTCAAACGCCTGAAGCAGCGGCACGCCTGCGCGCAGCATGGTGGCCAGCTGACGGGTAAACAGTGCGATATCTTTCGGGGTGATGGCTTTAGAGCTGTTGCGCGCACGTTTGATCTTGGAGACGTTGATGCCCTGGCGACGTAACTGGGCGGATAAGCTGGCTTCACCGACAGCACGCGATTCACCTCTGACAAATTTGCTGCTTTTGTCCTTGCCTTCCCAGGTGTAGGTGTATTCTTTCGCTTTGGTGGGTGCGACAGCCATAAAGTATCCTCAAAGTTGCTGTTGGTCGGCATCATGCCGAGCTTTAGGGATATTGTAAAGCGGATGAAATGGGGGGTGGTAAGTGGTTAGTGGAAAAACCAGTGCCACTCACCACTCTCCACTGAGCGTAGCGGTCGCAGCTTTAGCTGCGGGTACCGCACGGCCCACCCCTTGCGGGTTTACCACTCACGGCTTTTTATTTGTTTGTCGCGGAAAAAGACGCGCCACCTTGACGATGCGATCCTGTGTCTGAATGATTTCTATGGGATAACCGGCGATTTTCAAGCTGGTGCCGGTTTCCGGAATGTCTTCCAGGTGTTCGAGTATCAACCCGTTGAGTGTTTTGGCGCTGTCCAGCGGCAGATGCAGCCCCAGTTTGCGGTTCAGTTCGCGCAAGCTGCTGCTGCCTTCCAGCAGAATGCTGCCATCGGTCTGGCGCAGAAACTTTCCGGTTTGCGAGGGTGACTGGGTGGTGAACTCGCCGACAATTTCTTCCAGAATATTTTCCAGTGTGACCAGACCCAGCAGCTCACCATATTCGTCCACCACCAGCCCAAGACGCGCATGGCGCTCCTGAAACTGTTGCAATTGCTGGAGCAGTGGCGTCTCGGAAGGAATGAAGTACGGTTCGTAGAGTACCTCGCGCAACTGCGAGACATCGAGGGTGGTTTCATGAAACAGGGCAGGGATGCGTTTGATGTGCAGTATGCCGATGATGTTGTCGGGGGTGTCTTCATAGACCGGTAACAGCGTGTGATGGCAGGTGACGATCTGCTGGCGCAGCGTGTCCTGATCTTCATTGATGTTGAGTGCTTCAATCTGATTGCGCGGGATCATCACGTAATTGACCGTGATGCGCTCCAGATCGACCAGATTCAACAGCATTTTCTGATGCTGCCGGGGCAGAAAATGCTCGGCATCCAGTACCAGTCCGCGTAGTTCTTCCAGCGTCATCCTCTGTTTGCTCTGATCGGTCTGGATTTTTATGCGCAGCAGGCGCAGGACGAAATTGACGATGCCGCCTGCCACCACGACCACGGGGTGGAATAGTTTAATCAGCGGTGCGAGCAGATAGCTGGACGGCAGGGCGACGCGTTCCGGATAGCTCGCCGCGATGATTTTGGGCATGATTTCGCTGAACACCAGCAGCATAAAAGTGATGAGCAAGGTGCCGGACACCAGCGCCACGTCGCTGCTGCCGAACATGCGCAGAATCAGGATGTTGGTGATGGCCGCCGCCGTGACATTGACCAGCGTGTTGCCGAACAGGATCGAGCCCAACAGTTTATCGACCTTGGAGAGCAGGCGTCCGGTCAGTTTCGCGCCGTGAACATCCTTGCGGATCAGGTGACTCAGTCTGTGACGGTTGAGCGCCATCATGCTGGTTTCTGCCGCAGAGAACCACGCGCCGCATACCAGCAGCAGCAGCAGGATGCCGAGCAGCGTGTTTAAAGAGAGTTCATCCAAGGTAGGAGCGCCGTATTTTCACTTGCGCAGTGTGCGAGAGGTGCGGGGCGCTGTCAAGTCGCCCGGCGGATGCTCCAAAACGGGCATGGCATTGTTGCTATGCCCGTTTCCCTCACCCCTGCCCTCTCCCGCAAGCGGGCGAGGGGGACAAAGTCTCACTTTGTGAGTCTTGTTTTTAATATCATTGCTATGCCAATCACGACCATGGGCAGACTGAGCCATTGACCCATGCTGATGCCGAAGGTCATTAATCCGAAGATGCCGTCATCGGGGTTGCGGGTGAACTCGGCGATAAAACGGAAACTGCCATAGCCGATCAGAAACAGGCCGGAAACTGCGCCGACGGGGCGGGGTTTTTTTGCATAAATCCAGAGTATGACGAAAAGCAGCACGCCTTCGAGTGCGAATTCATAGAGTTGCGAAGGGTGGCGCGGCAAATTGTCTACCCTGGGGAAGACCATGCCCCAGGGTACATCGGTCGGACGTCCCCACAATTCGCCATTGATAAAGTTGCCCAGCCGCCCGAAGGCCAGCCCCGGCGGGACCAGAGGGGCGATGAAGTCCATCAGTTCCAGCCAGCGCAATTTCTGCTGCCGTGCGAACAAGGCCATCGCCACCATTACGCCGATAAAGCCGCCGTGGAAAGACATGCCGCCTTCCCATACGGCGAGTATTTTCAGCGGGTGCGAAAAATAGTAGCCGGGGTTGTAGAACAGCACTTCTCCCAGCCGCCCGCCCAGGATGACGCCGAGCACACCGTAGAACAGCAGATCGTCGAGCATCTTGTTGTTGATCCGGGGATGGTTCATCATCAGGATGCGTTTGCGTCCCAGCCACAGGAAAGTCAGGAAGCCTGCCATATACATCAGACCATACCAGTGTATGGCCAGCGGGCCGATTTGCAAGGCAACGGGATTGAATTGCGGGTAAACGAGCATGATGGTTTCAGGTAGAATTGACAGCCTGATTATAGCCTACACCAGAGAGACATCATGCCAGTTTACCGTTCACATACTTCCACTCATGGTCGCAACATGGCCGGCGCGCGTTCCTTGTGGCGTGCCACCGGCATGACCGATGGCGATTTTGGCAAGCCCATCATCGCGATTGCCAATTCTTTTACCCAGTTTGTGCCGGGCCATGTGCATCTCAAAGACATGGGGCAGCTGGTCGCGCGGGAGATAGAAAAGGCGGGCGGAATAGCAAAGGAATTCAATACGATAGCGGTAGATGACGGCATTGCGATGGGGCACAGCGGTATGCTGTATTCCTTGCCCAGCCGGGATCTGATTGCCGATTCGGTGGAATACATGGTCAATGCGCATTGTGCCGACGCGCTGGTGTGCATTTCCAATTGCGACAAGATCACGCCGGGCATGCTGATGGCGGCGATGCGCCTGAATATTCCGGTGGTGTTTGTCTCGGGCGGGCCGATGGAGGCGGGCAAGGTGAACTGGAACGGCGCGACCCGCGGCCTCGATCTGGTGGATGCGATGGTGGCGGCGGCAGATGATGCCTACAGCGACGAAGAAGTGAATGCCATCGAGCGTTCCGCGTGTCCGACCTGCGGTTCCTGTTCCGGCATGTTTACCGCGAATTCGATGAATTGTCTGACCGAGGCGCTGGGCCTGTCGCTGCCCGGCAACGGTTCGCTGGTTGCAACGCATGCCGAACGCAAACAGCTATTTTTGCGTGCGGGTCGCGTCATCGTCGACTTGTGCAAACGTTATTACGAGCAGGACGACGACTCGGTGCTACCGCGCAATATTGCGACTTTCGATGCCTTCGAGAATGCCATGACGCTGGATATCGCGATGGGCGGCTCGACCAATACCGTGTTACATCTGTTGGCGATTGCGTATGAGGCGGGTGTGGATTTCACCATGAAAGACATGGATCGCTTGTCGCGCCATGTGCCGACGCTGTGCAAGGTCGCGCCCTCATCCGAATATCATATGGAAGACGTGCATCGCGCAGGCGGTATTCCGGCCATTCTGGGTGAGCTGGATCGTGCAGGATTGCTGCATGGCGAAGCGGGTACCGTGCATAGTAAGACGCTGCGTGAAGGTCTTGCCCAGTGGGACATCGTGCAAAACACGGATGGCACGGCGGATAAATTTTTCCGTGCGGCGCCCGGCGGTATCGTGACGACCATCGCCTTCTCGCAGTCCATGCTGTATCCGGATACCGACTCCGACCGCGCGGCGGGCTGCATACGCGACAAGGCGCATGCTTATTCTCAGGATGGCGGACTGGCGGTGTTGCACGGCAACGTTGCACCTGACGGATGCATCGTGAAGACGGCAGGTGTGGACGAAAGTATCCATAAATTTACCGGACGTGCGCGCGTATTCGAGAGCCAGGACGACGCGGTTGCCGCGATTCTGGCAGATACCATCGTCGCAGGCGACGTGGTGGTGATCCGCTACGAAGGGCCCAAGGGCGGGCCCGGTATGCAGGAAATGCTGTATCCGACCGCCTACCTGAAATCGAAGGGGCTGGGCAAGGTTTGCGCGTTGCTGACCGACGGGCGATTCTCTGGCGGCACCTCAGGGCTTTCAATCGGTCATGTCTCGCCGGAAGCGGCAAGCGGCGGCGTGATCGCTCTGGTGCAGGAGGGCGATACCATAGAAATAAACATTCCAAATCGCAGCATCACGCTTGCAATCACCGACGAAGAACTGGCAGGCCGCCGTGCCGAGATGGAAAGCCGCGGGAAACTGGCATGGAAACCGGTCAGCCGTGAGCGTCATGTGTCGGTCGCTTTACGCGCGTATGCCGCGATGACGACATCTGCCGACAAAGGCGCGGTGAGAGATGTTTCTCAAATTGAAAATTAACAATTGTCAAATATCAACTATTAATTAGGATTTAACATGATTACAGCTTTGAATACGCAATTCGGCATCAAGGGGCAGCTTGAGTTTGTTGAGGACGCCAGCGGTCTTGTCGTTGCAGAAATTAATAACGCGCAGGGCCGTGCATCATTGTGCTTGCAGGGCGCGCATCTGATGAGCTGGCAGCCTGTGAGTCAGTCCGTGCCGGTGGTGTGGTTATCCAAAGATGCCAAGTTGGCCGCAGGGAAATCGATACGCGGCGGCGCGCCGGTGTGCTGGCCGTGGTTCGGTGCGCATGCGGCTGAATCCGGCTTCCCGGGACACGGCTTTGCACGTACGGTACCCTGGCGCGTGATCGAGTCCGGCACTGAGCCTGATGGCGCAACTCGCCTGACGCTGCGTCTTGAAACCAGCGACAAGACACGTGCGCAATGGCCGCATGACTGCAATCTGGATCTGACCGTGATCGCGGGCGAGACCTTGCGCATGGAATTGGCTACCGAAAATACCGGTGCGACGGATTTTGAGATCGGTGAAGCGCTGCATACCTATTTGCAGGTCGGTGACATTGGGCAGGTGCGCGTGACGGGTCTGGATGGTTGTGAGTACTGGGACAAGGTCGGCGGCTCCAATCTGCGTCGTCAGGAGGGTGGTATCAGCTTCTCGGGTGAGACGGATCGCGTGTATATCAACACGGACGGGACTTGTGTGATTCACGATGATGAGCTCAACCGTCGTATCCATATCGCAAAGTCTGGCAGCGCCTCTACCGTGGTGTGGACGCCGTGGATAGACAAAGCGGCCAAGATGGGTGACCTGGGGCAGCCGGATGGCTGGCGAGAAATGCTCTGCGTGGAGTCGGCCAACGCCATCGACAATCTGGTGAAAGTGACGGCCGGGACGCGACACACGATGATCGTTGAATATCGCGCCGAGTAAATATAACGTCTGGATGATTTAAACCTGATTGATAGTGCGGTTTTTGTGTTAAAATTTTCAACTGACTGTCAACCGGATGGTTGCTCCGTACGTTGTTTGCCTACGGTCAGAAAAGCAGCTAGCTAAACTGAGCGGAGTTGTATGGAATCACCAGCGGGGGCAACGCCTTCACATCGTTGGCAGTATGTTGATCATAAAACGGAGAGAAAATATGAAATCTATCGTCGTAAGCGTAGCATTAGCAGCAGGTTTGATGGCAGCAGTTCCTGCAATGGCCTTCTCAACAGGTGCATGCAAGGCTTGTCATGCAGTGGGTAAAGACGTTGTAGGCCCTGATTGGGCTCGTGTTGCCAAGGTGTATGGCGATGAAAAAACGCTGGCAGCGGTTTTCAAGTCTGGCTTCAAGCCGGAAGATCGCAAAATCGCCAATGCTGAGCCGAAATTCAAGGCACAAGAAGCCCTTATGACCGGTCAATTCAACACCCTGATCAAGGGTCACGAAGATGAAGCGGCAACTGCACTTTTTGCTGCTGTTAAAGCAGGTAAAATCTAAACACTTACCGTGTTAGTTAAAGGCGGCCTGCGGGCCGCCTTTTTCTATAATTGCGTACGGCAGGATGCACTGGCCTGAATGTGGAAGTCATCTGCTCAACCTTAGGCCGTCAGCCCTTATTGCTACAGGCGAAAATTTGTAGGCAAGCTGAGCGGAGTTGTTTAGAATCGCAAACGGAGGCAAAGCCTTCATGTCTTTTAAGAATTTTGATCATAAAGCGGAGAGAAAATATGAAATCTATCGTCGTAAGCATCGCAGTGGCAGCAGGTTTGATGATTGCAGGTTCTGCAATGGCAGAAGATATGCCTCCTTTGGCCAAGAAAAATAACTGTACAGCTTGCCACGCCATCGATCATAAAGTCGTTGGGCCGGCTTGGATGGACGTTTCCAAGAAGTACAAGGGCGCAAAAACTTACAAGTATTCCGCCAACGGTTCGGCTGCACCTGATGCCAAGGAATATCCTCTGGTAGAAGGTCTGATGCACAAGGTCTCCCTGGGTGGTCACGGCAACTGGGGCGCTATGCCTATGATCGCCAACGATCCAGCCGGCAAGAAGCAAGACGAGATCAAGCAATTGGTTGAATTCATTCTGGGTCTGGCCAAGTAAGCAAGTAGTGAGTTTTGCAGGATAGCGAGTAATTCCGTTAAGAGCCGGCTCAAGCCGGCTTTTTTTCAGGACTTTCAAAATTGACAGGCAGGGCACCTGCTACGCATAATTGCACGCTTGTAGCTTGTAGGTGCGAATTCATTCGCTCAAATAATTGGGTATTAAATATGTCAGTTCGTCCCGTTCTATCATTATTGTTTGCCGCACTTGTCTTGTTGCTTGCCGCCTGCGGAAAATCGGCTTCCGATCAGGCAGCAGCCTCAGGTGATCTGGTGGTGCGTATCGGTTCGGCAGCTCCGCTGACCGGCCCTCTGGCGCATATGGGCAAGGACAACGAGAACGGCACGCGCATGGCGATAGACGATGCCAACGCAAAAGGCATCGTAATCGGCGGGAAGAAGGTGCATTTCGAGCTGATCAGCGAAGACGATCAGGCCGATCCCAAGACAGCCACCATCGTCGCGCAAAAACTGGTGGATGAAAAGGTGAACGGGATTATCGGCCATCTCAATTCCGGCACCACGATTCCGGCTGCAAAAATTTACAGCGATAACGGCATCCCGCAGATTTCGCCATCTGCAACGGCGGTCGCTTACACTAATCAGGGATTCAAGACCGCGTTTCGCGTGATGGCGAACGATGCGCAGCAGGGTGACGTGCTGGGCGCGTATGCGGTAAAAAACCTCGGCGCCAAGAGAATTGCCGTCATCGATGATCGTACGGCCTACGGACAGGGACTGGCCGATGAATTCATCAAGGCGGCAACGGCTGCCGGTGGAGAAATCGTTGCGCACGAATATACCAGCGACAAGTCGGTGGATTTTACCGCCGTGCTGACTGCGGTGAAGGGGAAGCAGCCCGATCTGCTGTTTTACGGCGGCATGGATGCGCAAGGCGGCCCGATGGCAAGGCAGATCAAGGCGCTCGCGCTCAATGCGACATATATGATGGGCGATGGCGGCCACACTCCGGAATTTATCAAGCTGGCTGGCGATGCGGCGCAGGGTGTTTACGCTTCGCTGCCCGGCGTGCCGCTGGATAAAATGCCGGGCGGTAAAGCCTTCGATGCGCGTTTTGTCGCCAAATACCAGCCTATCCAGTTGTATGCGCCTTATTGCTATGACGCGGTGAATGTGATGATCGCAGCGATGCAGAAGGCGGATTCGGCGGAGCCTGCCAGATATCTGCCTATGCTTGCCGGTATTTCCTATGACGGCATTACGGCAAAGATACAGTTTGATGCCAAGGGTGACCTGAAGGGCGGTACTGTAACGCTGTATCAGGTGCAGAAAGGTCAATGGCAGCCGCTGGAAACGGTCGGCGCGCAATGATAGACGGCTGCCGCGTCGGGCCGTTCTTTTAAATGGAAATATTTTTACAGCAAATCATCAACGGTCTGGTGCAGGGCAGCGTATACGCGCTGGTCGCGCTGGGCTACACCATGGTGTACGGCATCCTCGGTCTGATCAATTTTGCACATGGCGAAGTGGTGATGGTCGGCGCGATGCTGGCACTTTCTGCGCTGACAACCTTGATCGCCTGGGGCGTGCCGCCTGTGCTGGCTTTGCCCGTCAGCCTGATGCTGGCGATGGCAGGCTGCATGGCGCTGGGTTTCGGCATCGAACGCATCGCCTACCGGCCCCTGCGTCATGCGCCGAGACTGGCGCCACTGATCACCGCGATAGGCGTCTCTATCGTGCTGCAAAATCTTGCCATGATGATCTGGGGGCGCGAGTATCACGCCTTTCCGCAGTTGATCGTCAACCGGCCGCATCTGATCGGTGGCGCGATCATCAATGACATCCAGATCATCATCATCGCGATGGCGATCGGTCTGATGGCAGGTCTTATGGTGGTGGTGCATCGCACACGCCTGGGACGCGCGATGCGCGCCGTAGCCGAAAATCAGCACGCGGCACAACTGATGGGCGTGGATGTCAATCGCGTGGTCTCGATCACCTTCATGATCGGTTCGGCACTGGCCGCCGTGGCCGGGCTGATGGTCAGCGCCAATTACGGGCTGGCGCATTACTACATGGGATTTTTACTGGGGCTGAAGGCATTCACGGCTGCCGTGCTGGGCGGCATCGGCAATCTGCGCGGTGCGATGCTGGGCGGCTTGCTGCTTGGCCTGATCGAAAGTCTGGGCGCAGGCTATATCGGCGACATCACAGGCGGGTTCATGGGCAGTCAGTATCAGGATGTGTTTGCCTTTTTGGTGCTGATCGCCGTGCTGGTATTCAGACCGTCGGGATTGCTGGGAGAGCGACTTGCCGAACGCGCTTAAAAAATGGCTCCCTCTCCCCCAGCCCCTCTCCCGGAGGGCGAGGGGAGTTATCTCTTTTGTGATGCTTGTTGCTGTGCTGCTGTTGCCTTTTGTCGTCGATGCACTGCTCGGACGCGGCTGGGTGCGCATCGTGGACTTTGCGATGCTCTACATCATGCTGGCGCTGGGTCTTAATATCGTGGTCGGTTACGCGGGCCTGCTGGATCTGGGCTATATCGCGTTCTTCGCGGTAGGGGCGTATTGCTATGCGCTGACCGGATCGCCGCATCTGGCGCTGGCATTCCCGCAGCTGTTTCCCGATGGGGTGCATCTGTCGTTCTGGATCGTGCTGCCGATGGCAGCAGTGCTGGCAGGCGGCATGGGCGTGCTGCTGGGTGCGCCGACGTTGCGCTTGCGCGGCGATTATCTGGCGATCGTCACACTGGGCTTCGGAGAAATCATCCGCATCTTCATGAACAACCTGAATGCGCCGGTGAATCTGACCAACGGCCCGCAAGGCATCAGCCGGATCGATCCGGTCAGCATCGCAGGCATGTCGCTCAATGCCAGTCAGACCGTGTTCGGTATTACGCTGCCGTCGGTACACCTGTATTTTTACCTGTTTTTATGCTTTGCCGCGCTGGTGGCATTCGTCTCGCACCGGCTGGAAAAGTCGCGCATCGGACGCGCCTGGATGGCGATACGCGAAGATGAAGTGGCCGCCTCGGCGATGGGCATCAACACGCGCAACCTCAAGTTGCTGGCCTTCGCCATGGGGGCGATGTTCGGCGGCGTGTCCGGCACCTTATTCGCGGGATTTCAGGGATTCGTCAGCCCGGAAAGCTTCAGTCTGATGGAATCCATCATGGTGTTGTGCATGGTAGTACTGGGCGGCATGGGGCATATTTACGGCGTGATTCTGGGCGGCTTGATGCTGGCCCTGCTGCCGGAAATACTGCGCCACAGCGTGGTACCGTTGCAGCAGGCGATGTTCGGTAAAATCATCATCGACCCTGAGAGTCTGCGCATGTTGCTGTTTGGTATCGCGCTGATCGTGGTGATGTTGTATCGTCCGGCAGGTTTGTGGCCTTCTCCCGTGCGTCGCCGCGAGTTGGCGTCCGATGAGGCGGCGGAGAAGGTATGAATCTGCTGGAATTATCGGGTATAGGCAAGCAGTTTGGCGGTCTGCACGCGCTAAGCGATGTGTCTTTACACATTGAGCGCGGCGAAATCTATGGTCTGATCGGCCCGAACGGCGCGGGCAAGACGACCTTGTTCAACGTTATTACCGGCCTGTATCAGCCGAATTTAGGCGAATTCCGCTTCAACGGACGCAGCTATCAGGCTGCCAAACCCCATGTGCTGGCTGCTGCGGGCATCGCGCGCACTTTTCAGAATATCCGACTGTTCGCCAATCTTACCGCGCTGGAAAATGTGATGATAGGCCGTCATGTGCGCACCCGTGCGGGCGTGTTAGGCGCATTGCTGCGCAACAAGGCTGCGCGCCTTGAAGAGCGCGCCTGCCGGGCGCGGGCACATGAATTGCTGCGCTATGTCGGTATCGAAAAGCCGTCGCAAACGCTGGCAAAAAATCTTTCCTACGGTGAACAGCGTCGTCTGGAAATTGCCCGCGCCCTGGCAACCGATCCGCTGTTGCTCTCGCTCGATGAACCGGCCGCCGGGATGAATGCCACAGAAACGGAAGCCTTGAAAGTGCTGTTGCAGGATATACGCAAGACCGGGATTACCGTGCTGCTGATCGAACACGACGTGAAGCTGATCATGGGCTTGTGCGACCGTGTGGCGGTGCTCGATTACGGTCGCAAGATCGCAGAAGGCGTGCCTGAACAGGTGCGCAACAACCCCGCCGTGATCGCCGCCTATCTGGGAGCTGATGATGAGTAATCTGCTCGAAGTGCGCGGCCTGCAGGTGGCTTACAGCGGCATCCATGCGGTCAAGGGGATAGATTTTCACGTAGCCCCCGGTGAGCTGGTCGCCTTGATCGGCAGCAATGGCGCCGGCAAGACCACTACGCTGAAAACGCTGGCGGGCCTGCTCTCACCCAACGCCGGGCAAGTGATTTTTGACGGGAAAAATCTGGCAAACGTGGCTGCTCACCAGCGCGTAGCGATGGGTATTGCACTGGTGCCGGAAGGACGCGGCGTATTCGCCCGTCTGTCTGTTGCGGAAAACCTGCTGATGGGTGCGTACAGTCGCAGTAATCAGACTGAGATCGACGACGATCTGGCGCGCATGTACGAGCTGTTCCCGCGACTTGTAGAGCGCCGCGATCAACTGGCGGGCACGCTGTCAGGTGGCGAGCAACAGATGCTGGCGATGGCGCGCGCGCTGATGAGTCGTCCGCGCCTGTTGATGCTGGACGAACCCAGCATGGGCCTGGCGCCTCTGATGGTGAAAAAGATTTTTGAGACTATCCGTGATGTGGCAGCCCAGGGCATGAGCATCCTGCTGGTCGAGCAAAATGCCCGGCTCGCCTTGCAGGTAGCACATCGCGGCTATGTGATGGAGGGCGGTTTGATTGGCTTGTCGGGGAAATCTCCCGAACTGCTGGGCAGCGATGCCGTGCAACGTGCCTATCTGGGTGGCTAGCAGACTGTCGGACTTCAATTTTTATTCTATGTAACCTATTGATTTTAAACAATTAAATATTTTCTTGATTTATACGCACATTAATGGAATCAATGTGTTACAAGACAAGTCCGACAGGCTCCTAGCAGATTTGTCTGCTATTATCTGCAAGTTTATTGAAAGATCACGCCATGTTCCCGGTCTACGATGTTGATGCACTCCTGTTACTCGCCATATCCTTAGCCTCGAAGAGGCGACCGGCAGAGCTTACCGAAATTATCGCTGCGGGCGATCTGATTCAGGGTGCGGTTTGTTCCGAGCTGGAACTGACGGAGGCCTTTCAGCGGCTCTCTTCATGCGGCCTGATCTGCGAGGTCGAAGGCGGTTATGCGCTGACGCCGGATGCGCAGGAAATCATGAAAGGTCAACCAAAAAAAGCCGATGCGCATGAACGCGTCTTCGGTATTAAAGGCAATCTCACCGCCTACAACCCCAAGGGTGAACATCCAGTTGTGCGGGTCACGGTGGAACAACTGGCAGCGGCAGTACTGTTACATCAGACAGCCAAAAGTTCGCCGGGCAGAAACCTGTTTGTGCCCAAGCCAAAACCGGCTGAAACCGACCCGCGACGCAAACCCTTGCCGTCACGCCGACGCTGACCGGCTGCCAGGTGTTTCTCGGGCAATGGATACGACCAGTTTGTTGCTGTTGTTCGCGGTGCTGGCCGGTCTTTGGTTCTGGTATGACAGCATGCGTGCATTTGAAATCGCGCGAAACGGCGGGAAACAGGCCTGTATCGATGCGAATGTGCAGTTTCTCGACGATACGGTTGCAGGTGCAGGGTTGGCGCTGGTACGCGACTCATCCGGGCGCCGCGTATGGCGCCGCACCTATCGTTTTGAATTCAGTGAGACAGGCAACACACGGCTGGAAGGTCGGTTGATCCTGCTGGGCGACAAGATCGAATCGGTCACCCTGGAGCCGTATCAGATGCTGGACTGAACAGGCCTCAACTTCAAGGCTGTTTTGACTGTTCGCTCCAGCGGGCTTCCAGCAGGCGCTCGACTCGCGTCATGCGCAACACGAATGCGCAGTCGCTGCGGTGTATGGTGATGCCACGCTCGCGGGTGATATAGCCCGTGATGGCATCCGGCGGTTTCGGGTTGCAGCATTTTGCCATTCTTGTCATCAGATTGCCCACGCCCTCAATCAGGATGCCGGTAGCGCTGCTGCGCTCTGCCGCCGGCCTGAAGACCGGTTTTACAATGCTGATGACCTTGTTCGGCAGTTCTTCCTGCAGGGCTACGGCAATGCGCCGCAGGGTGATTTCATTGCGTCCGAGGGCTGCCAGCAGATCATCCAGTTTGTTGAAGTGCAGACGCTGCGCGAGCTTCTCCTGATTGACCGAGGTGACGCCATGCCGGTGCAGTTCCCTGTCCATTTGCACGCGCCCCTGGGCTACGCTCTCATCGTAATTCTGGGCTTTGAACCAGGCGCGCACTTTGGCGCGCGCACGCGCACCATGCAGAAATCCCGGGTTGAGCCAGTCGCGGCTGGGCCCGCCCAGTTTGGTGGTGAGGATGTCTACGCGCTGACCGTTCTGTAATGCGTAGTTGAGCGGGACGATGCTGCCGTCCACTTTGGCGCCGCGCGTGCGGTGCCCCAGATCGGTATGCAGGCTGTAGGCAAAATCCACCGGGGTGGCGCCGCGCGGCAAGGCGATAACGCGCCCTTGCGGTGTGAGCACGTAGACCTGGTCCTGGAACAAATCATTCCTGAATTGTTCCTGCAAGTCGCCTGTATTGGCGATGTCCTCTTTCCATTCCAGTATCTGGCGCAACCAGATGATTTTGTCGTCGAGTCCGGCGTCCGACTTGCCGCCTTCCTTGTAGCGCCAGTGTGCTGCGACCCCCAGTTCGGAGTGCCGATGCATCTCATGGGTGCGGATCTGCACTTCGAAAGGCAGGCCGCGCGGGCCTGCGACAGCCGTATGCAGCGAGCGGTAATTGTTGCTCTTGGGATGTGCGATGTAATCGTCGAACTCGCCTGCAATCGGCTGCCACAAATCCTGCACCAGACTCAGTGCGGCATAACAGCTCTCTACGTCTTCAACCAGAATTCGCACCGCTCGTACATCGTATAATTCGTCAAATTCCAGATGCTTGCGACGCATTTTGTTGATGATGCTGTAGATGTGTTTGGGCCGGCCGGTCACTTCCGCCTGGATGCCGGCTTCTTCCAAAGCCTGTTTTAATCGGGATACTACATCGCTGATATAGCGTTCGCGATCGACGCGGCGCTCATCGAGCAACCGGGCAATCTGCTTGTAGAGTTCCGGCTCCAGATAGCGCACCGACAAGTCTTCCAGTTCCCATTTTATTTGCCACACGCCCAGGCGGTTGGCCAGCGGGGCGAACAGGTTGTGCGTCTGCTGTGCGATCAGTTTTTGCTGTTCCGCGTCGGCACCTGACAGGCAGCGCAGGGTCTGTGTACGTTCGGCCAGCTTGATCAGCACGACGCGGATGTCCTGCACCATCGCCAGCAACATTTTGCGCAGGCTTTCGATTTGCTGAGCCTGTTGTTCTCGATCCTGCCGGATTTCGCTCAGTTGCTGGATTTGCTCCAGGCGCGAAATACCCTCGACCAGCGCTTTTATATTTGTGCCGAAATCGGTTGAGATAACCTCGCTCCAGTTGTTCAGATATTCAGGCACCGCATGTAAAATGGTCGCGGTTATCGTCTCGTGATCCATGTTCATGCCGAGCAGAATGCTGGCCGTGCCCAGCGCATGTTGCAGAAAAGGCGTGCCGGTCAGCGTATTTTTTCCGGTATAGAGCGTCTCAGTCAATTCGCAGGCACGCCGAATGATCCCGATTTCAGTGGGAGAGAAAATGCTCGTCAAGCTTGCAAGCCAGACTTCGGCATCCTGGATATTCTGCGCTGTATGGATGGAAACCATGGTGTTAGCCTGCGACTGCCTTGAACGTGGCGGGTCTATGCAATTTGTCCATCAGTCGTGAACCAGTTCTGTGGTGATATATTTCCATTCGGCAGGATCCAGCGGCGTGATGGATAACCGGTTGCCGGCCTGCAGCGTGCGCATACGCGCAAGTTCGGGGTGCAGGCGCATCTCACTTAACGGAATCAGTGCGATCTTTCTGACCAGTTGCACATCCACGTTGAACCAGCGCGGCTGCTCCTGGGTCGCTTTCGCGTCATAGTATTTGTTTTTCGGGTCAAATTGCGTGGCGTCGGGGTAGGCGAGGCTGGCCACCCGCGCAATTCCGGCGATGCCGGGAATCTTGCAGTTGGAATGGTAAAACAGCACGCCGTCGCCTATCGTCATCTGGTCGCGCATGAAATTGCGCGCCTGATAGTTGCGCACGCCATACCAGGCCACGCTCTGTTCGGGGAAGGTCGCCAGATCGTCAATGCTGACGTCGGCAGGTTCGGATTTCATCAGCCAGTAGCGCATGGTTTGCTTGTTGATTTCAAATAATTGATTTAAATGGGTGTTTTATGTGTATGCGGTGCTTGCGTGATCTTGCTGGATTACGCAACGTTCTTATGTTACCCGAACACGGGAAATTAATGTTCAGTGGCGCATGATGCTAAGTTGCGATACGCTCCGGAATAGATTAGATTTGCTAACGATACGCACCAGGGATGAATTATGACCGACATTGCAGAACGCGCCATTCAGGCGGAAAACACGCTCAGGCAACGTGACCTCGCCAGAATGAAATGGATCGCCGCCGGTTTGCTGGGTTTTGCCGCCTGCCTGTATGTCATCGGTAAGGCATATGATCTGGGCTATCTGGCGGCCTTCGCGGAAGCGTCCATGATAGGTGCGCTGGCGGACTGGTTTGCGGTGGTGGCGCTGTTCCGTCATCCCATGGGCGTACCGATTCCGCACACTGCCATCATCACCCGCAACAAGCGCAGTATCGCCAACAGTCTGGCGGATTTTGTGGTGGTGCAGTTTTTGAGCGCTAAAATCATTGCCGAGCGGCTCAGGCGCTTTGACGCCGCCCGCCATTTGTCGCAATGGCTGCCCCGGAACCGGGAAAAAGTGGCGGCGTATCTTAATCAGGCCATAGGGTATGGTGTGCAGGCGCTGGATGACAGGCGGATACACGATTTCATCGCACAGGCCGCCCGCAACAAGTTGCAAAGCATCGATCTTTCAGGATTTTTGGCGGACGGCCTTGAGCTGGTTACGCGCGACCAGCGTCACCGCAAGATATTGCACGGCGGACTGAATCGCTTCGCCGACTATGTGGAACACCCCGATAATACGGAAAAAATTTCGGCCTTCATCAAGGGCTGGAGCGATAATTCCTTTGTACAGAGCATGATAGAGCCATTCGTGCCGACCATACGCACAGCTGTGGTCAATAAATTGCGTGCTGCGGCCGAGGATGAAAGCAACGGTCTGTATCTTGAGTTCGATGAGCAGGTGCGCATCTACCTGTGTCGATTGCAACAGGATCCGGAATTGCAGGAATGGATCACGCATCAGAAAAATACCTGGCTCAATCATCCGGAGTTCGGTCACCAGATCGAATCGTTGTGGGGGCAGTTCCGCGACTGGGTGGTGCTCGATCTGTCGCATCCCGATTCCGTGATCGCCGACAAGATGACGAATCTGATCGGTGAGCTTGAGTTGTATCTTGCGAACAACGAGGAAATCCGCGCCTGGCTCAACGATCAGATTCAGGCGGCGCTGATCCGGGCTGCCGATGCCAACAAGGGCATGGTCGGGGATTTGATCAGGGAAGAGTTTGCAAGATGGGATGACGAGTATCTGGTCAATCGGCTGGAGCTTTATCTTGGAAAAGACCTTCAGTACATCCGCATCAACGGCACCCTGGTTGGCGGGCTATTCGGGCTGCTGATCTATGCGGTGACACAGATGGTAGCAGGATAGTTTTTGCCGGGGGCAGACCGGAAGTATTGCGGGGACGGCCCCCGCATGTCTTTCGGGCTACCCCGGCGCGGATATCTGTCGATAAAATAAATTTCTTCAAGAAAAGCCACGAAAAACGAGAGTAACTATTATCAGGGTGTTTGACTATGAAAACTGAATACGATCTTTCAAAAATGAAATCCCGAAAAAATCCTTATGCGGCCAAGCTTAAAAAATTGTCATTTCATCATTGACCTGAAAAAGGTGACATTAGGCACACATAAAGTTAGAATCACCACATGAAACCATTCAGATGGAACCATGCTAAAAACGAAGCGCTGAAAGTTGAGCGCAGTATTTCGTTTGAGGAAATTGTCCTTGCTATTGAAGCGGATGGTTTGCTTGATGAGTTGCGCCACCCAAACACGGAAAAATATCCAAACCAATTTGTTTTTGTTGTGGCGCTTGATGGTTATGTTTACCTGGTGCCTTACGTTGAAGAACCGGATTACTATTTTTTGAAGACAGTAATTCCAAGCAGGAAAGCGACGAGGGACTACTTGCTTAAGGAGTAACACAATGAAGAAACTTGATGAATTTGAGAAAGATATGCTGGCTACCTATGAAAAGGGCGAACTCAAGTCTACTTCTCCGTCAAAAGCAGAGTTGGCAAAATTCAAGGCTGCTGCTACGGCCACTTTTCTCAAGGAAAAGCGGGTGAATATCCGTCTTTCTACGCCTGACTTGATGGATATTCAAGCCAGAGCGCTTGAGGAAGGCTTGCCATATCAGACATTGATCGCCAGTGTGCTTCACAAGTTTGTGTCCGGGCGTCTGGTTGAGCATTCGTCCAATCTAACTTCCCGCTCAAGCGGGACGCCACGCAAGCGCGCGCAGGTGCGCTAAGGATGCGAAGCGCATCGCTTGCGTAACTTGGCAATAAATGTGCGAGCTTTTTAGGTAAGCGCTGGTTTAATCCGTTCGTCCTGAAGTATCGAAGGGCGTAATCTATAACTCATTGATTATTAAGTATAAGTAAGCCATGGTTCGATATCTTGCCATGAGCGGTTGATTGATTCAGCGCATCCTTTGCACAAATAAAAAGTGCGACCTCTCGGTCGCACCCAAATAAAGCCCCCCGCCTGTGCCGTTGACCCAGCATCTCGAACCTTAAGGTTCAAGAGGGTCACTTCCCTGCCATATCAGGATCATCCGCAAGGGACGTTCACAACAACGGCGTACGAGTCGCGACCTGTAAAGTTACTTGGTTCAAAGAATATATGAGTCTGACGAACACCGCAGGGGACAAACCGAACCGGATAAATCAGCTATCGCTAGAACAGTGTGTCCTGTTCGGCGAGTGCCTGATCGATTGCCGTCTGCATGGATTCCATTCTACGCGTTAAGTCGGCGAGGTCAATGCCTCTGCCTACTTTTGTGGAGAGCAATTCATGAGCGATGTTGAGTGCGGCCATGATCGCAATGCGTTCCACATTGACGATTTTTCCGGCATCGCGAATTTCGTGCATCTTTTTATTGAGATAGCCTACCGCATCCAGCAGCGACTGGCGTTCTTCATCAGGACAGGCAACCCGAAGTTCACGGTCGAGTATCGTTACATCCAGCGTTTTTATAGGACTGCTCATGATCGTTCTTCAGGTAGGGTGGGCAGCAATTTTTCCAGGCGCGCCTTTGCGCTGTCGATCTTGTCATTGCATAGCCGGTTCAGGTTCTGGGCCTGTGCCAGTTCCTGGCGTAGCTGGTGATTTTCACTGCGCAATTGGCTGCAGACCTGTATCAGCTGCGCCAGCTTGCTTTCCAGTGCGATCAATTCATTTTCCATGACAGTAATATAGTTTGAAAAGTGCTGGAAAGTCAAATGCTAAGACAGGCTTGTACAAGCATTTTGTAAATCGTCGTTTGGCACGAGGTTGCTACACGTGGTAAAGTATATGCAGCTTTGAGGTGCTAAGACTGTTATGCAGTCTAGTTAAACGGGAAGCAGGTGCGTTGTACTGGAGAAAGTTCGTTTTGCGGACTTGTCACCTCCGGAAAAATTCAACAAAGCCTGAGCTGCCCCCGCAACGGTCATCGAGTGTGGGTTTGTCATCATGCCACTGTGAGCAATCATGGGAAGGCGGCAAATCAAGACTCGTGAGCCCGGATACCGGCCTGAAAGCATCAGTACAGGAGATGCTGCGGGCGGCGCATCGCAAGACCTTCGCACAACTACGGGTGAAACAACTAGCCATCCCACTGAGCAACTACAAAACGGTTGCCGACTGGTTGGTTATACGCTCGCTACGTTCTGCGGAGATCTTTGTAGAAGTCATTTCACCCGCAGTATTTCCTGATTTACAACATTCCAACGGGGACGCTTGGAATTTGCTCAGGAAATTATCATGAATCAAAAATTTATTACCTTCGCGATGTTCGGCGCGATCACACTTCCTCAAGCCGCGATTGCGGACGGTATGGAGGAGATCGTCGTCACTGCCACGCGCATGCCGCAGGCGCTGGATAAATCCATTGCTGACACCACGGTGCTGACCGAGCAGGATATAAAAAATTCCGCAGCGACTGACGTGACGACACTGCTGCGTTCTGTGCCGGGAATCGAAATGGCACAAAATGGCGGGATGGGTTCCACTGCCAGTATCTACATGCGCGGCACCAGTTCCACTCAGGTGCTGGTGTTGCTCGACGGTGTGCGGATTGATTCCGCCACGACAGGCACGACAGGCATCGAACACCTGATGCTCGACAGTATCGAGCGCATCGAAATTGTGCGCGGCAACGTCAGCAGTCTGTATGGATCGGAAGCTATTGGCGGCGTCATCCAGCTTTTCACCAAACACGGTCAGGGCGCACCGGCTTTCAATGCCAGCGCGGGTGCGGGCAATGAGGGGACGCAGCATATGGCTGCGGGATTTTAAGGTTGCGTGAACTACACCTCGTTCAGCGTGAATGCAGGCCGCGTCAGGACCGATGGCGTATCGGCGTTGAACCCGTTGTTGGCACCGGGCGCCAACCCCGGTAACAATGGTTATGACAACAGCACGCTCGATGCGCAGCTCAAACAGACCCTTAATGCGGATCACGCTTTGACGGCCTCGGTGTTCAGCACGCGCGGCAACATCTCTTATGATGTAAGCGGTACTTTTCAAAATTTACCAACCGATCTTTACAACATGGTCGAAACGGTCGACAAGTTTTCTCTGGCATCCGACGATCAGATCAGCTCGACATGGCACAGTCAGGTACGTATGGCACAGGGCGTCGACGACAGTATCGCTTATAAAAACGGTGCGCAGAGTTCGCGTTTTCAGACTCAAAACAATCAACTCGCCTGGCAGAACAATTTCAAGGTTGCGGATGGTCGGCAACTGAGTTTTTCTGTGGAGAATCTGGATCAGGCGGTCGCGTCGAATACGCCATATACGCAAACCAGTCGCAACGTAAACAGTGTGCTGGGTGGCTACACGGGAGAGTTTGGTTCGCAGCAGGTGCAACTGAACGCGCGTCAGGATAATTACTCCGATTTTGGTACGGCGAACACCGGTCTGCTGGGATACGGGCTGTCCTTCGCGGACAGCTGGCGCGCCATAGCCAGCATCAGCAATGCTTTCAGGGCGCCGACCTTTAATGAATTGTTTTATCCAGGATACGGTAATCCTAATTTGATGCCGGAACGCTCGCAAAACAGGGAGGCCGGATTGCATTATGCGGCGATCGGCCAACGTGTGGATGCGGTGTATTTTGATAATCGCATCAGCGACTTGATTGTCGGCAGTGCGACAGCACCCTATCTTCCTTACAACATCAGGCAGGCGCAAATCACTGGGCAGGAATTAAGCTACGCGGGAGATTTCGGCGATACGCATCTTAAAGCCGGTGCAACTTTCCAGAACCCTCGCGATGCTGCGACCGGTCAGCCGCTGGTACGCAGAGCCAAAGAGTTCGGCAGTCTGGCTGCGTCGCATGATTTCAATGCATTGAATTTGGGTGCCGAAGTGCGTTACAGCGGCCCGCGTCAGGATACGAATTTCAATACCTATCCCTATACTGCGGTCACCTTGCCGGGCTACCAGTTATTAAACCTGACGGCCCGCTATCTGATCGACAAGAATTTGAATCTGTCGGCACGCGTGGCTAATCTGTTCAACCGCAATTATTCCGAGGTGTATGGCTATAACACGCCGGGCCGCACACTGTTTGTGGGTTTGAACTACCAGCAGTAATATGCGCGGGGGCGCCTTCGCCACATGCCTTGCGATAAGGCGGTTCCATGTTTAACAGGAGTTATGAATATGACACAAAACAAGTCGCTCGTACTGTGCGCCGTTCTGGTCGCCTTGATGGCCGCGACGCGCATGCACCATTTCGGAAGTAGCCTGCATTTGCCGGATGCATCGCTGGCCGTATTTCTGCTGGCAGGCTTTCTGGTCGCCAGTCCGCTGCTGTTCGGCGTCCTGCTGGCTGAAGCCGCGTTGCTCGACTATGTCGCGATTACGCATATGGGTGTATCGGATTATTGCGTGACATCAGCCTACTGGTTTCTGATCCCGACCTATGCCGTGCTGTGGGTTGCAGGACGCGGCTATGCGCGAGTTCACCGGGATACGCTGCGCAGTCTGGGGTTGTTTTCGGTGATTTCATTTGCGGCGGTGAGCGCGGCATTTTTCATCTCCAACGGCGCGTTTTATCTGTTCTCCGGCCGCTACCCCGACATGAATATGAACGAATATGTATCTCGCGTCGCGCAATACTATGGGCCTTATGTCACCGGCGCGGTGATTTATCTGATTCCTGCCGCCCTGCTGTATGGGCTGTTCACGCTAAGGTCTAATCGGGTGCATCATGCCGGATAACAGCGAGCAGCACAGCCGCCGCATGGCGCGCAAGAAGGCCGTGGTGGATGCGGCGATTGCCAGAGCCGACCAGGACAAGGGGCTGTTGCTGGTGCTGACCGGCAATGGCAAGGGCAAGTCCAGTTCCGCGTTCGGCATGGTCGCGCGCACGCTGGGTTATGGTTACAAGGCGGGCGTGGCACAATTTCTGAAAAGTCGTCGCGATACCGGCGAAGAGAAGTTCCTGGGCAATCAGCCGGATGTGCAGTGGCATGTGCTGGGCGACGGCTTTACCTGGGATACGCAAAACCGCGATGCGGATATGGCGACAGCCCGGCGTGGATGGGCCGTTGCACAGAAGATGCTCAGCGATGACACGCTGCATCTGGTGGTGCTGGATGAACTGACGTATATGCTCAAATACGGTTATCTGGATGAAAAGCAGGTATGCGCCGATCTGGCGGCACGCCCTGCTACACAGCATGTGGTGATCACGGGACGCGCCGCGCCGCAATGCCTGCTGGACATGGCCGATACGGTGAGTGAAATCCAGGACGTCAAGCATGCTTTTCGCGCGGGCATACGCGCCCAGCCCGGCATAGACCTCTGAATATGAATACGCACTTTTGTCCAGCCTTGCTGATTGCCGCACCCGCCTCCGGGCAGGGTAAAACCACGATTACCGCCGCACTGGCCGCCTTCCACCGCAGTCAGGGGCGACGGGTGCGCGTATTCAAAAGCGGCCCGGATTTTCTCGATCCGATGATACTGGAGCGCGCCTCGGGCCATCCGGTGTACCAGCTCGATTTGTGGATGGGGGGCGAGGCGCATTGCCGGGAGTTGCTCTACAAGGCGGCAGGCGAAGCTGACCTTATTCTGATCGAAGGCGTGATGGGGTTGTTCGACGGCAATCCCTCCAGTGCCGATCTCGCGGCGTTATTCGGTATCCCGGTACTGGCGGTGATCGATGCCGGTGCAATGGCACAGACCTTCGGCGCCATCGCTTACGGCCTTGCCCATTACCGGGCGGACGTTGGATTCTTCGGCGTGCTGGCTAACCGTGTGGCAAGCCTTAATCACGCGGACATGCTGAAAGAAAGCCTGCCGCAAGGCGTCGGCTGTTTCGCTACATTGATGCGCGATGCCGAGCTGAGCTTGCCGGAGCGGCATCTCGGGTTGGTGCAGGCACAGGAAGTCGCCGATCTGGATCAACGCATAGCGTATACGGCCGGCAAGCTGGCTGAACAGGCCTGTGCTGCCTTGCCTTGCGCGGTTGCCTTCGCGCCGGTCGATACGGCAGTGCCGCAGCGCACACTTGCAGGCGTCAAGATCGCGGTGGCACAGGATGCAGTTTTTTCTTTTTTGTATCGCGCCAATCTCGATGCGCTGCGCGCCCTGGGCGCAGAACTGATATTTTTTTCACCGCTGAGCGATACACATCTGCCGGATGCCGACAGTCTTTACTTGCCCGGCGGTTATCCGGAACTGCATCTGCAACAACTGCAAGCCAATGTGGCGATGCGCAACGCGATACGCTTGCATCATGCGCAGAACAAACCCATTCTCGCCGAATGCGGCGGCATGCTTTATCTGCTGGAAACATTGACCGATGCTGAAGGGAATATCGCCGAAATGGCAGGCTTGCTGCCGGGGCACGCGGTGATGCAGAAAAAACTGGTCAATCTGGGCATGCACAGTGTGACGCTGCCGGAGGGCGCGCTACGCGGACACACTTTCCATCATTCCAGAATGGATACGCACTGCACACCGGCAGCGATGACCGTGCCGGTGCGTGCGCGCGGCAAACCGGAAGCCGTGTATCAGCAGGGGCGTCTGCACGCCTCTTATATGCATTATTATCTGCCTTCGAATTTGTCGGCAGCGGCACATTTTTTTATCCGGCGCGCTCAAAAACCAAGTGCAACATTTTTAGAGGAAAATGTTGCATGGGAAAAATATACAAGCAGATGAGTATCGAAGAGAGAACGAT